>CAYSHT010000081.1:0-9855 GCA_964430915.1 uncultured Syntrophaceae bacterium | reverse complement strand
GAAAATTCCGGGAGGATCTCTACTATCGACTGAATGTGTTCCCCATATACGTTCCGCACTTAAGAGAGCGAAAATCCGATGTACTCCTTCTTGCAGATTTTTTTGTTGAACGCTATGCTCAGGCGAACAACAAAAGGATTCAGCGTATCTGTACCCATGCCATCGATATGCTTATGAGTTATCACTGGCCGGGGAATGTCAGGGAATTGGAAAACAGCATTGAAAGGGCAGTCCTTCTCAGCAATGAGGGCGTCATATACGGGTATCATCTTCCCCCCACGCTTCAGACCTCGTCATATTCCGGTACCATTCAATATGGCACACTACAAGGAGAGGTAGACAGGTATGAGCGTGACCTGATCATGGATGCCCTCAAGACCTCCAGGGGAAACATGTCGCGTGCGGCGAAAATCCTCGGTACCTCGGAAAGAATTTTTGGATTGAGAGTCAAGAAATATAATATAGATTCAAGACGCTTTCGTACATAACAGTAGCTGGGAAAGCATAATCCTACATAATTGTAGAACATTTGTGCTGTTTTCTCATCCTTTTTTGATTCTAATATCTAAATAAAATCAATAAAATCATATTAATGATTCATATTTTATCGGCCCCTTCTCTGTGGCACCAAAGTTGCTATAATATATGCAAAAAAACAGGAGAATGTACGATGTCAATAAAGGATAAAGAGTATGTATTGAAGCAGGTCAAAGAGAAGAACGTAAAATTTATCCGTCTCTGGTTTACCGATGTGCTCGGTTTTCTGAAGAGCTTTACCATCTCACCACGAGAACTCGAAGGTGCCTTTGATGAGGGAATGGGCTTTGACGGGTCCTCCATTGAGGGATTTGCCAGGATTGAAGAAAGTGACATGTTGGCAAAGCCGGATCCAAATACCTTTGTGATCATCCCATGGCGTGAAGATGATGGTATGGCTGTGGCGAGAATGTTCTGCGACGTTCTGAAACCCGACGGAACCCCCTATGAGGGTGATCCCCGTTATGCACTCAAGAGAAATCTGAAGAAGGCCGCAGATATGGGCTATATGCTGAACGTGGGGCCGGAGCTGGAGTATTTTTATTTTAAGGACGCCTCAGCTAACCCCCAAATCCTCGATCATGGCGGATATTTTGACCAGACACCGCTGGACGCTGCCAGCGATCTGAGGAAGGACACGATTCTTGCCCTGGAGAACATGGGTATAAAGGTCGAGTATTCTCACCACGAAGTGGCACCGAGTCAGCACGAGATAGATCTGCAGTATAATGAAGCCCTCTCCATGGCTGATGCGGCGATGACCTATCGCCTTACGGTCAAGGAAGTCGCCATGAAACACGGTGTCTACGCAACCTTTATGCCGAAGCCGCTCTTCGGTCAAAACGGCAGTGGGATGCACGTCCATCAGTCGCTCTTTAAAGGAGACGACAACGCCTTTTTCGATGAGTCCGACGAATATTTCCTCTCCGATATCGGGAAGAAATATATCGCGGGTCTTTTAAGACATTCCCGTGAGTTGAGTGCCATAGTTGCCCAGTGGGTGAATTCCTATAAACGACTCGTCCCGGGCTATGAAGCCCCTGTATATATATCATGGGCAAGAAGAAATCGTTCGGCCCTGATCCGCGTTCCAATGTACAAACCGGGTAAATCCAAGGCGACAAGAATGGAATTCCGCTGTCCCGATCCCGCCTGCAATCCCTATCTTGCCTTTGCCGCCATGCTGGCAGCCGGTCTCAAGGGTATTGAGGAAGGATATGAACTGCCCGACCCCATTGAAGAGGACATTTTTGAGATGTCTGCAAAAGAGCGTGAGAAAAGGGGTATCGAATCCCTCCCGGGAAGCCTTGGACAGGCGATACACCTGACGGAGAGAAGCTCGATAGTGAGGGAAGCACTTGGTGACCACATCTTCGACAAATTTATCGAAAACAAGAAGATTGAGTGGGATCGATACCGCATGCACGTAAGTAATTATGAGTTAGAAAAATACTTGCCGATCCTTTAATCATGGTTGAAAAGGCACTCATTATCACCCATGTAAAATCTGAAGGGCCCGGCACCCTGGGAGATTTTCTTACATCTCAGAATATAGATGTCGAGAAGGTGAAACTCTATGAGGGGGAGGAGTTTCCCGAAGACCCCCTGAATTATGACACCATTATTACCATGGGCGGGCCCATGAGTGTTCATGACGATGCGGTGTATCCCTTTTTGAAGGAAGAGATAGGATTTTTACGAAAAGTAATCGAGGGTAATGTTCCCATCCTTGGAATATGTCTCGGCGCACAACTGATCGCACGGGCCTGCGATGCGCCCGTTGAAAAGGTGGCTAACGGGGAAATAGGCTGGAAAAACATTTTTATCACCGAGGACGGAAAGAAAGACATGCTCTTCCAGGGCCTCCCCGGTGTGATGCGTGTCTTTCAGTGGCACGAGGATGCCTTTGAAATTCCTGAAGGGGCAACATTTCTTGCGACGGGGTGGGACTGCGAAAATCAGGCCTTTCGATATCGTAACGCCTTCGGCCTTCAATTTCATATCGAAGTAACGAGAGAAATGCTCTCGCAATGGTTCGAGGGGAGTCCCGAACTCGGTAAAATATTAGAAAACTACGAAGAAATTGGGCCTGATCTGATAACCAGCGCCAGGACACTTTATTCGAACTTTCTGTGGCTCTCCGATATCAGAAAACGAGCATGGCGGGCATCTGAGGGCGTGGTCGAAAGGAATGAAGTTATGGAGGGCCGGTATGTGCGGAATCGTCGGAATAATTGATACTGACGGAAAATTAATGTAATTTTTTATCACGTTTGATTTATGTAGAAAGACGAAAGCAGGTGTAAGTGATGAGAACGAAATTTATCTTTGTAACAGGCGGTGTCCTTTCTTCCCTCGGGAAAGGGCTTGCGGGCGCTTCAATCGGGGCACTTCTTGAGTGTCGCGGTCTGAGGGTGACAAACCAGAAACTGGACCCCTATATCAATGTCGATCCCGGTACGATGAATCCCTTTCAGCACGGAGAGGTTTATGTGACTGACGATGGTGCGGAGACGGATCTGGATCTGGGTCATTATGAACGGTTTACTCAGACGCCGATGGGAAAGGGAAACAATCTGACCACAGGTCAGGTCTATTTCTCCGTCATATCGAAGGAGCGGAAGGGCGAGTATCTGGGAGGTACAGTCCAAGTAATTCCCCATATCACCAATGAAATAAAGGACTATATAAAAGGGGCTGCCGGGGGTTTTGATGTGGCGATTGTAGAGATAGGGGGTACCGTCGGTGACATCGAAAGCCTTCCCTTTCTCGAGGCAATACGGCAGTTCAGGAATGAAATAGGCAAGCAGAATGCCATATTCATTCATCTCACCTGGGTTCCCTATATAAAAACGGCGGGAGAGGTCAAAACAAAACCGACCCAGCACAGCGTCAAGGCCTTACGAGAGATAGGAATTCAGCCCGATATACTCCTCTGCCGTACGGAGGAGTTCCTCTCAAAAGAGATTAGGGAGAAGATATCTCTTTTCTGTAATGTCGAAGTGGAAGCGGTTTTCACCGCCAAAGATGTGGAAAGCATCTACGAGGTTCCTCTTATCTATCATCAAGAGGGAGTGGATCAGAAGATTGTCGATCTCCTTAATATCTGGACAGGTCAGCCGCACCTGGGTGCTTGGGAAAAACTGATGGGAAGGATTAAAAATCCCTCCAATGAAGTTACCATATCTATTGTGGGTAAATACGTGGACTGGACTGATTCCTATAAGAGTCTCAATGAGGCCCTTATTCATGGTGGTATTGCAAATGACTGCAAGGTACATCTTGATTTTGTCGATTCCGAACAGATAGAAAGGGAAGGGATCACTAATCAGTTTGACCATGTGGGGGGGATTCTTGTCCCGGGAGGATTCGGAAAACGGGGAATCGAAGGCATGATTCAGGCCATAACCTATGCCCGTGAAAATAAGATGCCCTTTTTCGGCATCTGTCTCGGTATGCAGATGGCAGTTGTGGAATGTGCACGGTACCTGTGTAACCTGGAGCGGGCAAACAGCGCCGAGTTCGACGGCGAGACACCCTATCCGGTGATCGACCTGCTTCCGGAGCAAAAAGACGTGACCGATTTGGGCGGAACCATGAGACTGGGCGCCTATGACTGCCTTCTTGAAAAGAACACCTTTGCCTATGAAGGGTATAAGACACGAAAGATAAGCGAACGCCACAGGCACCGGTATGAATTCAATAATGACTATAAAGATATGTTGACCGAGAAGGGGCTCCGCATCAGCGGCGTGTCACCCGATGGCCGCCTCGTTGAGATCGTAGAGCTTGGCGATCATCCCTGGTTTTTGGGCTGCCAGTTTCATCCGGAATTCAAATCGAAGCCGACAAAGCCTCACCCGCTGTTCAGCAGATTTATCGAGGCTTCCATGAAGTACGCAGGGCAAAAAAACAAGTAAAATAGAAAGAACGGCGATGGGAGAGGGCGAAACTGCAGATGACCCGAAAAATCATGAATATTCTGTTCCGTATCTTCAGATATGTGAAAGGGTGGAAGATTGTCATAGGGAGAGATCCTCGTCGTGCGCCTTCCCATACACTTATTGTCTTCCCCCTGATGACCGGCACCCTTTTTTGCGGTCTCGCTGGGATCATAACCGTAGGAAGGAAGAAAAACCCTGAAAAAGAGGATATTGTGGGCAATCTTTCCCGCCTCTTCGAGGTAATCAGAGAAAAAAATATAGGGAAACTGGCTAAGGGAACGGTATCCGGTGAGGAGTATCTCGGAGGGGAAGAATCGCTCAGGCTCATGGAGGGCGACATCCTCAGACTCAAACAGGATTCATTTCTTGAGGACATCTTTTTTGAGCCCGGAAGATCAGAAGGCCTAAAAGACCTTTTAGGCGGGATGAATACCTTTCTCGTGGAAGAGGAAAACCTGGTCGAGCAGGAGGACGGCAATTTTTCCACCGGGCAAATGGAATATGTGAACAATGTCCTCACTCTTTTCAAGGATTGCCTGTGGGCCCTCGAGAAGGATATTTTTTCCAATATCGAGATGATCGTCTCGCTCTCGGGAGAAAAGGGAGAAGAAACGATATCGAGAGAGGCCTTCAGTAAATACCGGAACATCAATCTTCTCATCAAATCTCTGGACAGGCTGGAGGTGAGGGGAAGGGACTCGGCGGGCATCGGGATAACATTTGACCTTAAAGAAGAAGATGCCCTTGATCGGGCGATACAGGACATGAAGGACAGGGGCCTCTATGACGAATGGTGCCGGAGGCTTAAACCGGGCGATCTTGTGGACGGCTCTATCCATGTCTCGGATCAGAGTGGTGATAAAAGTCGTAGCGAGATATCCTTTACCTACAAGAAGGCGTCCGTAACGGGCAAGCTGGGCGAGAACGGTAGTTATTTGAGAAAGAGGATACAATCGGATCGTGTGCTCAAGATATTTATCGAAGAAGCCATAGCATCGGAGATGTATCTTGGTCATACCCGATGGGCCTCGGTGGGTTCCATAACGGAGAAAAACTGTCACCCCATCAACAATTTTTCAATAGACGGCGGCGGGACAGATAATCAGGAGGTTTCTCCCGTCTACAGAAATTTCCCCGCCTACGGGAGGGGAGTCTGGACCATTCACGTTGCCCTGAATGGTGATATCGACAACTACGGCGAGCTGAGGTCGCACATAGAAACGGGCGGGGTCAATATTATCCATAAGAGCATGACGACGGATACAAAGATCATCCCCTTTCAGATCGAAAAACATCTTTATGAAGGGCATGAACTTACCGAGGCCTTTCGTCTGGCCCTCAATGATTTTGAAGGCTCACATGCCATTGCCATGGAGAGCAATCTGGAGCTGGGGAAGGTCTTTCTTGCCCTCAGGGGAAGCGGGCAGTCGCTCTACATCGGACTCTGTGACAACCAGTATATGTTTTCATCGGAACTGTATGGTCTCGTGGAACTCACCCCCTATTTTATAAAAATGGACGGTGAGAGCGAGCGGGTCGAGGGGGATGAGCGGACAAAGGGACAGATTTTTGTCCTGACGAGGGAAGAGGGAGAAGATGGGGCGAATATGCGTGCCCTTGGTTACGATGGAGAACCGATTGAGATATCCCGCGAGCGGATAGAAAAAGCGGAGATTACCACCCGCGATATCGACCGGAAGGAATATCCGCATTTTCTTTTGAAGGAGATTCGAGAGGCACCACTCTCGGTAAGAAAGACGCTGAGAGGGAAGTATAAGATATCTTCTGACGGTAAAGGTATCCCCGATGTTACGTTCAATCTGGGAGAGGATGTAATTTCATCAAGGTTGCTAAACGACCTCGAGGATCGGCGTATAAAAAATATCTTTGTTGTGGGTCAGGGCACTGCCGCAGTGGCAGGTGCCGCAATAGCCGATGCCCTCTCTCGATATCTGAAGGAAACCCGGATAGTTGTCAAGGCAAAAACCTCCTCCGAGTTGAGCGGATTTTTCCTCGAAGAGGATCTTGGCGATGCCCTTGTTGTTGCCGTGACGCAATCGGGAACGACGACGGATACGAACCGTGCCGTCGCAATGGCACGGGAACGAGGCGCCCACCTGATTGCAATCGTCAATCGAAGACAGTCAGATATTACCCATGTAACGGACGGTGTATTTTATACGAGTGATGGACGGGATATCGAGATGTCGGTGGCATCGACGAAGGCCTTCTATTCCCAGATCGCAGCGGGCTTTATTCTGGCCCTCAATTTTGCGCGTATCGTAGGCGCCATGTCAGACGACCAGATAGCGGCTGAGCTCATGAAACTGGAAGAGGCCCCCGAAAAGATGGAAAGGGTATTATCTGCAAGCGAAAACATCAAAGAATCGGCCTGGGATCTGGTAAAGAGAAAACAATACTGGGCCGTCGTCGGAAGCGGTCCCAATAAGGTTGCCGCCGATGAGATACGGATAAAGTTAAGCGAGCTCTGTTACAAGACCATATCCTCCGACATCGTTGAGGATAAAAAGCATATCGATCTTTCTTCGGAACCCCTCATTGTTGTCTGTGCCGCCGGGAATCCGGAGAACGTTATCGACGATACCGTCAAAGACGTGGCGATTTTCAAGGCCCACACAGCATCAGTTGTGGTTATTACCGATGATGGTGAACCGCGGTTTGACAGTATCGCCGACTCGGTCATCATTGTGCCCCGGTCGTCCTTTCCCGTCTCCGTGATCCTGAATTCGCTTGCCGGCCATCTCTGGGGCTACTATGCGGCATGCAGTATCAATGAAGACGGAGAATTTTTCCGTGAATTCAGAAGCAGGTTGTCCCTCAGGCTCGATGAGATGAACGGGGAGGCGGAAGCTCTCTTCGAAAAGATAGGCGATACGGAACTTCACAGGATCATAGGGGAATTTTCCTCGGAGTTTCAACGTCGCAGAAACAGGGGATTTTTCTCCTCCATGAGTGTCGAGATGGCATCGGATATCACTCTCCTTTTGAAGTACACCGTGGGGAAGCTTCCGATAGAGGATTTCTGGCTGGAATATGAAGAAAAGAGGCTCTCATCGTCACCCTTCGACATGCTTGATATATGTCTCGGAAGGGCAATCGACGAGCTCGCGCGGCCCATCGATGCGATACGGCACCAGGCAAAAACAGTCACTGTCGGTACGAGCAGGAAGGGAGAAATGCAGCGGGGTATTCTTTTCGACTTCCTGAAGGGGCTTGACTTTTCACTCGAAAATCTTACAGGCTATGACGGGTTTACCGTGAGGAGACTCCAGAAGGCTATTGTAACTATCGGGGGCTTTACCCTCTATGATATCAACGATCTGAATTATGACGGGAAACCGGCGGAGTTTACCACGATATCTCTCGGCAAACGGGGCGGTGTCTCGCTCGAGATGAAATCGAGGGTCGAGGGAAAACCGGGGCCTCTCAAGGGAACAAAGCGTAATATCATCAATATCGGGGAGGTGTACGCAGGTCTCGGGAAGACCGACAAGGCCCCTGTGGTGATCATTCCTCTCCTCGGCAGCGATCACAGGATACGCCATATATTGCTTCTCCATGTGGATTTCAGCAGTCATCTCACTGCCGCGGAAAAGAAAGAGGTTCTGGGGAATAAATTTAACAAGATTAACAATCTTGTTAACGAATATAACGTTTCCTGGGATGACCGATACCTGGATGAAATCCCCATAGAATCGCTTCTCGGAGAGGGGGTTGACGTCATCGTTGAGAAACTCATGAAATCCCTGGATATGGATACAAAATGAACGGAATGACTTCAATTATAGATTACAGGGCGGGGAATCTCAGGTCGGTGAGACGGGCTCTCCTTCACCTGGGAGTACCCTGCAGGATTACCAATAAACCTCTGGAGATTTTCTCCTCGGAGAGGGTCATCTTCCCGGGCGTGGGGGCCGCGGGAAAGGCTATGGAGACCATACAATCGCTGGGACTGGATGAGGTGATTCGCGAGGTGGTAGAAAACGGGACGCCTTTCCTCGGAATCTGCCTCGGTGCGCAGATTATTCTCGAAAAAAGCGAAGAGGGTGACACTGATTGTCTGAATATCATACCGGGAAGGGTACGACGCTTTTCCGGTTCGAATCTCAAGATTCCGCACATGGGGTGGAATACCCTGGAAATGAAGAAAAGACACCCCATTCTTGACGGTATTGACGAAAAGGCGCAGTTTTACTTTGTCCATTCCTATTATGCCGAACCGGCAAGTGATGATCATGTCATTGCGACGACGGAATACGGGATACAGTTTGCCTCAATTGTCGGGAGAGGGAACGTCGTTGCCACACAGTTTCATCTTGAAAAGAGCGGCAGGCAGGGACTCTCCATATTGGAAAATTTCAGTAAATGGGACGGCAGGGAAGGGTAATGCTGAGCAAACGAATCATCATTTGTCTCGATGTCAGAGAGGGGAAAACAACGAAAGGTATCAGGTTCAAGGGTAACGTGGATATCGGCGATCCCGTTGCTATGGCGAAAGAGTACTATGAACAGGGAGTTGACGAGCTCGTCTTTTATGATATCACGGCATCTTCCGATGACAGAAAAATCCTTATCGATGTGGTTGACAGAGTAGCGCAGAATATATTTATACCCTTTTCCGTCGGGGGAGGAGTCCGGGACGTGGGTGATATGTACCGGGTACTCGATGCGGGAGCCGAGAAAATCAGTGTCAATACGGCGGCTGTTTTAAACCCCGGGCTAATCTCCGAGGGTGCGAAATTCTTCGGAAATCAGTGCATCGTCCTCGGTATGGACGCGAAAAGTGTTGAAAAAAGAGAGACAATTCCCTCGGGCTATGAAATCTGGATAAACGGCGGAAGGGCTCCCACGGGAATTGATGCCCTGGTGTGGGCAAAAGAGGCGGAGAACCTCGGAGCAGGGGAGATATGTCTCAATTCCATCGATGCCGACAGGACCAATGAGGGGTACGAACTCACCCTGACATCGCTGATATCGGGTGTCCTTTCCATACCGGTCATAGCCTCGGGCGGTGCGGGAGTTCCGGAACACCTGAAAGATGTCTTCGAGAAGGCAGGTGCTGATGCGGCCCTTATTGCCTCCATGGTCCACTATGGCCGCTACACGGTAGGCCAGATAAAGTCATACCTTTCCGGCGAAGGCATACCGGTCAGAGAACATATATGAAATCTGAGTTTCCTCAGGAATGGTGGTAAGTATCCCAGGTGAGACTCTCGGTCCATAGATAAAAAAATAAATCTGTCCCCTTTTTCGCGTGGCGTGATAACGGTGGTTGATAAGTATGACAAGAAAACGACGAGAGTGCTCAATCGCAACAACCGGCTGTATTACGAACCTTTTCACTATGACATAA
>CAYSHT010000080.1:3057-9925 GCA_964430915.1 uncultured Syntrophaceae bacterium | reverse complement strand
GTTATCTCCACCGAGGCTTCGGGATTGAAGGGATTCGTCCGTATGGCAAGGGAATAGAGGTAGGGATAGTCATCTTTGAGGTGCTTCATATAGGCAAGCCACTGTGCAGTCAGTAAGATGTATGCCCTCTCTATGTCAATGGCGATATGATTATAGTCTGCATCTGCCAGATCCTCGAGGTCGTCCCTGTGCACAAGTTCTTCAGTCAGATGAAAGACCGTCCAGAGAAGATCCGAAAAGGTATCATGTTCCAGCAAGGTCGGATTTTGAAGAAGGTTCAATAGGAAGGCTCTCTTATCCAAGAGAAATGTACGGAGTGCTTCCAGGCTTCCCTTCTGACTGTCGATGTTGTAATTGTAGTGTTTGCACTCCTTACTTGTCTCTATAAACTTCTTATCGGGCCAAGTATGACAGGCAACAAATTCTTCCCTCACGGTATCCGCATTATGGTCAAAATCGGAAAATAGTCTTAAAAGCTCGGTTCCCACCTCACTGAAAAAGGCCCCGATAACCATGTTGACTTTGTAAAGTTTATCCCTTTTATCCCGATAACTGAGGAGTTCGTGTATGATCATGGTAACAAGGAGTACCTCGGTAAAAACAAAGGCAATATCTCCGACAAGAAAGATGAAAAGATGGTGCGGGTCTCTGAAGATCAGGAAGTGGATACCGTAAAATACGACGGAGAGCGATACTAGCGCTACACCCCAGACTATTTTCCATTTATCGAGTTTCATATGTTATTTACCTTTTCGTCACGCTACTTCACGCATTTTGGTTTCACCGAGAAGCAATTCGAGATCCGGATCGCCCCACATACCGAGACGCGTGAGTGTAAAATCATACCGCACCGGATCGTGCGGTAAAATGCGCTTGAACGATTCCGTTATATCGAGTGCGGTTCGCATATCTGCCTGTCTTCGTTTCGTAAGGCCGATGGCACGACATATCCTATACATATGGGTATCGAGGGGAACCACAAGTTTTGAAGGAGGTATATCCTCCCAGTCGCCGGGGTCGACATCATCGGACCGCACCATCCACCGGAGGAAGAGATGAAGTCTCTTGCATGCGCTCCCCCTCTCCGGTTCGGGTAAAAGGCTGTTCTTCCTGCAAACGAATCCATCACCCAACTCCTCCGTAAATTTCTGAAGAGCCGGCATCACCGTATCGGAATCGTTATCAAAACCCCCTTTGAAACAGGCATAGAGGGAACCATACTTTTCACGAACAGCCTTAATCCCTACAAGCATCTCGGAAAGTTCGCCTCCCGTGGTAAATCGGTGTTTGAATCCCGAAAAGTCGGCTGCGATCTTTTTTGCCGATGATCTCTCGATATAGCTCGATGGCGACGGCGACATTCTTTCAAGAACCGATGAAACACTCTTCAGTATCTGGGCAACCCTTCCGTAGGCGAGAGAGGAAGCAATCAACCCCGTAATTTCACGATCGAGAGGATCATCATAGAGATAGAGAAACTCCAGCGGATCGGGATGCACAAAGATGCACCGATTGTATTTTTCATAAAGGGAATTGAGGGCATCTTTTAAAGCGGGTTCAGCCGCAACAGTCAAAATAGTCACATCCCTACTATCTGATTTTTGTCGCAATTATCAACTCTATTTGTTCAGTTTTTCCAGTTCTCCCACGATCGATTCGAGAGGCGGCCTCTTATTGATATCGTGCACATCTATATAACGGATAGTGCCCTTCTTATCTATGATAAAGATCGCCCTTTCGGTTGTACCGTCCGATCGCAACACCCCGTATTTGGAGGCCGTTTCTCCGTGAGGCCAGAAATCAGACAACACGGGAAACCACAATTTTCCCATCTGATTTGTCCAGGCGAAAAGCGTTGGAATATTATCGGCGGTAATCCCGAGGAGAACGGTGTCGTTCTCATCGAAGAGATCCTTCACAATATTATATCCGGGCCACTGGTCCGAGCAGACAGGTGTCCAGGCAGCGGGAACGAAAGAAATCACCACATTCTTCTTACCGAGGTACTGGCTGAGGGAAATCTCTCCGTGGTGAACGGAAGGGAGCGTGAAATCAGGTGCCTTTTCGCCCACGGTCACCGCAAGAACACTATCGGTCGGTGCGAGGTCTTCGGGTACATAAATATTTTCCTTGAAGACATCCGAAAGGCCGTAGGCAGTGCCATGCAGCAACATGAGCACCACAAAGCCTGTTATTATTACATTTAAACTTCTGTTTTTCTTCATTTCACACCTCACATCACAATCCTGAAAGCCCTACCAGCATTTTCAGGAACTCATCGGCCTTCTCAAAACCGCCGAGTTTTGAGTAAAATACACGGGGAACGCCGCCGTCTATTTTCACTCCGATAAAATAGGGCGTCCTTACTCCCCCGAGGATGTCGTGGAGTTCAAAATCAGGGTCTTCAAAAAGTGGAAAGGGCACCGTATATCTTTTCCTGAACACCTTCTTTTCATAAGTAGAATTTCCCGCGGCAATACCGATCAATTTAACCTTACCCTTCAGGGCGGGGTCCTTTTCTATCAATTCATAGACTTCATTTACCCTCGGTGCCTCCCTCTGGCAATGGGGACAGTACATACTCAGGATCTCAACAACGACGACCTTCGTTTTTATATCCTGGATTGAGAAATAATCGCCCTTTGCAAGACCGAGATAGGTCCGATAATCAGATTCTCCTGGAACAGAAAATTTAACCTCCGGAAACACGTCCCCCACCGCAGGTGGTGGTTTCGTATCGTAAGCAAGAGATGAGCCCAATACCACCAGGCAAAGGACAATTCCCATAACGACCACAAAATATTTTTTCATTTTTTCTTCCTCCTTCCGGTTTTTCTTAACCGGTCGCATTCCTACCCGCATGCCACATGGTGAAGCTCCCCGCCCTGTGGGCGGGGCTTCATTGTACGGATAGGTACACTGGTCAAACTTTCTATATCAAATTAGGTACCGGGAAACCCTAACCGCCATCGAGGCCTCCGCGTTCCCTCTCACGAAACCACGATGCGGGATCCGACAGATAGAGCTTCATATCCTCAAGGGCTACATAATGACTCTTCTCTTCAGATATCATCTCCTTTATAAAGGCCGTTTCCAGTTCGTCGGTAGCCTTTTCCAACTGTCCCCCGTAAAACTCAACGGACCGCGCCTCAAGGTCAATTCCGATATCGAGTGCCTCCAGGTCGTCCGCACTCACACTGACATTCGCTCCATGTTCCTTCGCCATCTTCCTGAAAATCGCCGTAAGATTACCGTGTGGTACCTCTAAATCATCCCACGAGCACCATACCTCCCTCCCGCTCAGAGATTCGTAGATCTTTTTGATACGATCCATGTGAACTTTTTCATCCTCGAGGAGCATTTTGAAGATCTCTCTTCCCACACTGTTTTTGCATGTCGAAACGACTCCCTCGTAAAAGACCTTTCCCTTTTCCTCCATCTCCAAAGCGGTGGAAAGCATCTTCAATGACCTGTCTATATCTTTTTTCATACCGTCCCCCTACCCCTTACATGCACATAACGTACGGGATATTTTTAATACTCAACCGTTACTCCCGGCTTTAAAACGCCGTCTGCCACAAGTGGAAGAATTGTGTCCACGGTGAAGAAAACGACATATTTTGATTCGTTGTCATACTTTGTCGTAAAAATGGGATATCTCTTTTTCCTAATTGTTTCTATCAGTTCGCTGTCCTCTTCTTCCCGAACCTTCGTCAGATAGAGCCGTTTGCCTCCAAAATTTCCTCCCTTTTCTACGAAGTAATACGCCGCATGAGGATTGGACTGAAGATTGTGATGTGTCAGGTGGCCCGACATGATAAAGGCAACAGTTCCATCATCCATCACTGTCGGTCTCGATAGTGCTGCAACATTCACCTTACCCTCAGAATCTGCCGTCGCAAAAACACCGTAGCCCTTAACCTTCTCAAAATAGTCAGCTAACTTCATAGACAAAACCCTCCTTTACTCAGCTTTTCCATAATCCATGCAGGTTACAGTATTCACGTACCGTCAACTCTCCCCCTTCAATATGAAATTCCGCCTCCGGAGCATCTCCCGGTTTGAGGAACTGCCGGTATGCCTTTCCGTCTGCAATGACCTCGATCCACTCAATGTAATGCTTTTCCTCCATCGGATGAGGAACATCCCCCACCTTGACCTTGACGATTCCCGCCGCCATCTCTCTGACTGGTACATGCTTTTCTCTCGCCGCATCGACGGTGTTTTCCTTAAAAAGCTTCATCGGCTCATTACAGCATATGAGCTCGCCCTTTCCCTCGTGAATCATCTCGACAATATTACCGCATACTTCACACTTGTAAATCTGGAGTCTTTCTGTCATGACCATCGCACCTCCTTGTAATTTTGCTATTACATCATCCCCTGCTATTTTTCGGGGGCTGTCTCCGGTGAATAGACACGCGCACCCAATTCCCTGTCGAGCATGAGAAGTCCGTTGCCATTATCCCCTATAAGTTTCAGCCGGCTGATGATGTCATTGTCATTTCCCTCTTCCTCTATCTGCTCGGTTACAAACCACTGCAGGAAGATCTCCGTCGCATAATCCTTCTCAGAAATGGCGAGACCGACCAGTTCATTGATAGATTTTGTCACAAATTTTTCGTGTGTCAGGGTCTTCTCAAACATATCCAGAGGAGATTCAAATTCAGCAGGCGGCGCATCAATGGCCTTCAGTATTACTCTTTCACCCTGATTGTTTACATAGTCATATATCTTCATGGCGTGTCCCATCTCTTCCTGGTACTGCACCATAAACCAGTTTGCAAAACCTTTGAGTCCTATAGCCTGGCTGTACCCAGACATGGACATATAGAGATAGGCTGAATACATCTCCTTATTGATCTGTCCATTCAATGCAGTCAGCATCTTTTTACTCAGCATTGTTTTTTCCCTCCTCTCCTCTTAAGTTTCGAAAAACTTGAAGAAGGAAAACATTTACAGACACTTTTTCATTTCTGAAAGCATCTGAAAGTGTTTCCTCTCCTCGTTTATGATTTCCTCAATCGCCGCATGTTCGCTCGCGGATACGAAGCCCTTTATCTCCTGATAGTAGAGAATAGAATCAAGCTCCCGGCGGATTGCAAAATCGAGCGCCGCTTTCGTATCTTTGATCTTTGCAAGCTCTTCGTCCATTACCTCCTTTGTAAAGATGAGGTTGTTATCGGCATATTGATGGAGATAGGCACCGTATTCCCCCGGATAACTCTCCGGAGGGGAGTGCGTCTCTATCTTCGAGAGCAAATTTTTAAAGGTGGCCTTGTGTTTGTCCTCTTCCTCGGCCAGGGTCATGAATAACTCTTTTGTCTGCTCGTCCTTCGCGATCTGGACAGCAAATCGGTAAAAACTGCTTCCGTTATCTTCGATTCTCATAGCAATCTCAAAAATATCACTTGCCTCAAATTGACTGGCCATTTTCATCTCCTTCTCAGATTATAATCGGTATTCTAAGGCTTCCAGACTTTCCATACCTTTCCCACGAGTTCGGGGCCCGGTTTCAGCGTCGGCTTTCCCGGTTCCCATCCCGAGGGCATCGCCTCGGCACCCTTTGTCTTTCGGACATGCTGGAAAGCCTTAACCTGGCGGATCGATTCCTCAACCTTTCTCCCAACAGGCGGCGTTAACATCTCCATCGCCTGAACCACGCCATCAGGATCAATGATAAATCTCCCCCTGAAATTCACTCCGCTCGCCTCGTCATAGACACCGTATGCCCGTCCTAAATGACCTCCGGCATCAGAAACCATTGGGAAGGGAATCCCTCCCTCCACCATTTTTGAAAGCTCTTCGTCGTTCCACACTTTGTGGACGAACTGGCTGTCAACACTGACGGAAATAATATCCACTCCCAGCTCCTGAAATTCACTGTATTTATCGGCGACCGCCGATACTTCCGTCGCTCAGACAAAGGTAAAATCACCCGGATAGAAACACAGTATAACCCATTTACCCAGATGATCAGAGAGCTTCACCGTTGTAAATTCCCCTTTATAATAGGCCGGGGCCTCGAAATCCGGTGCTTTACCACCTACTTTAACCGAACTCATGACTTTTTCCCCCCTTTCATGCGTTTCCTTTTCCCCGGTATCCCTTTCGGGAACCTGCTCACCGACGACGGCACCTGTCGGTCTTCCACAGCCAACGCCCTTTTCAGCCATGTCTTGCACCCCCTTTACGAAGCTATTCAAAACTTACAAACTTGTCCTTCTTCACACCGCATATGGGGCATTCCTCGGGTAATACCCCGTCGGACACATACCCACATACGGTGCATACATAATATATCGTTTCTCTCTCTTCGAGGACATGATCCATCGCCTCTTTATAGAGCTTCGCATGGATATCTTCCACGTCACTGGACTGGCTGAAATACATGGACGATGCCCTATCCCCTGCCTCCTCGGCAATCTTTACGAATTCATTGTAGGCAACACCGGCAACCTTTGTCTCAGACTCGAAACTCTCGGCGAGGTTCTCTTCCGTCCCTTTGATTTCTTTCAGGAGCTTAAGGGCCCTTTTCCCGTGAATCTCTTCGGAAAAGGCGATCACATCAAAGAGCTTTCCGATTTGAGTATACCCTTCATCCCTTGCCTTTTCTGAAAAGACCTTCAGTCTCAAGGCCGCCTTTGATTCTCCCGTATACGCTTTGTGTATCGCATCCTTTATCCTGTCATCCATATATCCCTCGCTCATTCTTCCTTAAATTGAAGCTCCTCGCAACAAGTTGCGGGGAATGCGCTCGCTGTTCAATTCATGGCAACTCGTAGTTTCGACTTCTCTCCATAATTCGCGAAATTTGCGCACCCCCTGAAATTACTAAAATGTAACGATCAAGCCGTGTCACAAAAGG
>CAYSHT010000080.1:1735-2957 GCA_964430915.1 uncultured Syntrophaceae bacterium | reverse complement strand
TTTGCGCACCCCCTGAAATTACTAAAATGTAACGATCAAGCCGTGTCACAAAAGGGCGTTGGTAATGTTGATCTACTCCGGTTCAAATTCATCCTTCCCGGCACCGCATACTGGACATGTCCAGTCTTCCGGTAGATTCTCGAATGCCGTCCCCGCAGCTATTCCGCCCTCTGAATCTCCCTTTGCAGGATCGTAAATATAGCCACAAATCGTACAGACATAGCTTTTCATGTTCATTTCCTCCTTCTCTGGTTTCTCCGGTTCTTTTTCTGCTTCCTTTTCATCGATATAGGTCGGCGCGTTCTTCGGCGATTTGCCCTTTTTGACTGTGTGATAATAATCATAGGTCATCGGCACGCCCTCTTTCACAACCTTCGCATCCACCACCTCGACAACAAAAAGTGTATGCGAACCTACATCGGTAGAGTCCACTATCTTGCCTTCGATGTAAGAGAGGGTATTATCCGATACGATTGGAGCTCCCGTCTGCCCCTTTTCATATTTCACCTGCGAAAACTTGTCGATATCCTTTCCCGATTTGAAGCCGAAATTACCAATAAAGGTCATCGGGGTATCTTCCTCAAGTACCGAAATGGCAACTACTCCGCTCTTTTTTATATATTCATGGGTGAGGTTATCCTTATTGATGCTTATTGCTATCTTTGGCGTTTCCGAACATACCTGAAATACCGTATTAGCAATCTGACCGTTCACCTTATCACCCGATACCGAAGTCACGAGATAAAGACCGTAGCTGATATCCCTGAGCGCCTTATTATCCATTTTTTACCGCCTCCTTGAGCTTCTTCGCTATGTTTTCTCCAAGATCAAAACAGCGTGAAAGAGCCTCATCATTCGGCACGTATTTCACCTTGAGAGGTTCAGACACGAGTTCCACCTTCATTTCCGAAAGTATGGCATTGAGCTGGGCCGCCGATTCACCCCCCCATCCATAGGAAGCGAAGGCAGCACCGATGAGGTTTGCCGGTCTCAAACCCTTCAGATAGGTCAGCACATCGGCCATGGTGGGAAATATGTTGTTATTCAGTGTGGGAGAACCGGCGATCAGCCCCCCCGCATCGAGCAGTTCGTAGGCCACATCGCTCCGGTGCGACGACGCCATGGACATAACCTTGACACGAGCACCGCCCGCGACAAGACCCTCCTCGATCGCCCTCGCCATCATCTCCGTGCTATGCCACATGGTATCGAAAAGAACGAC
>CAYSHT010000080.1:0-1635 GCA_964430915.1 uncultured Syntrophaceae bacterium | reverse complement strand
AGGTAACTGAACATGCTGTCCGGCCAGTGAAGCATGCGCGTTTCCAGAAAGGTAAGCTCCATATTACCCAGGCTCAGTTTTTCACCGCTTTTCAGGGGGAGTATTCCCTCCAGGCCGAAGTGTTCCTTCAGGGCCTTTGTCCCCATTTCGGATGCGAAGACCTTCTCAGGACTAATCTCACTGATAACTGCCTTCAGGGACCCGGAGTGGTCCATCTCCGAGTGATTGGAGACAATATAATCTATTTTTTCCGGTTCGATAACTGATGAGATGCGGGAGAGCATCTCGTCTTTGAAGGGGGCCTTGACCGTGTCAATGAGGGTAGCCTTGTCGGCGAGAATGAGATATGCATTGTAGGTGCTCCCCCTCTTCGTGGTATATCCATGGAAATCTCTAATGACCCAGTCAATTGCCCCGACCCAATAGACCTTGTCACTGATTTTGACTGCCTTATAAACGCCCGCCATTTTCGCTCTTCCCTCCCCTGCTTTCCCGTTTGCAAAAGCACCACTTCATCAGAACAAAAGCACCGAAACACTCCGAGAAAAAGAAGACCCCGTATCTTGTGCAAGAACGGGGTTTAGTTATTGAGCTACCACACCTCCATGAGACGATAGTTAATAAGATCAGGTAATATCTTTCAAACTAATATATCTCTGCAGAATGAGGCCGAAATCCATGTGGTCACAACGAGACCTATGTATAAGTTGAATGTCTATATTCTGTTTTTTCGATACCTATATCTTCCCTATAACTCCTTTTTTCTTCCCAGCCTCAGGCAACAACTGGATTCACTATTAATATAATATTAATTGCAAATAAGTCAAATACATTACGTCGGAATCAGAGAAGCTTTTCTGTTGTAACGAATACCCATCGTCTGTATAATACTTTCAAAACAGAAAAAGAACAGGGGGCGCTGAAAACGATGAAAGATATCAAGGGAACGAAAACCGAGGCGAATCTGTGGGAGGCCTTTGCGGGAGAGGCAAAGGCGAGAACCAAGTATACCTATTATGCATCGACAGCAAAAAAGGAAGGATACGAGCAGTTAGCGGCAATCTTTCTCGAAACCGCCGAAAACGAGAAGGAACATGCCAAGCTTCACTTCAAACAGCTGAATGGAATCGGGACCTCTATTGAAAACCTGAAGGACGCGGCGTCGGGCGAATATTACGAGTGGACGGAGATGTATCCCACCATGGCAAATGAGGCCCGAGAGGAGGGCTTCGAGGAAATCGCCAGGATGTTCGAGGGTATCGCCGAAGTGGAAAAGAAGCACGAAGCGAGATATAAACAACTGCTCAAGAGCCTTGAGGAAAATACCGTCTTTGAAAAAAGTGAGAAGGTCCTCTGGAAATGCCGTAACTGCGGGTACATTCTCGAAAGCAAGAAGGCCCCCGAGATCTGTCCCGTCTGCAAGCACCCGAAGGCATACTTCGAGCTTTTGGCAAGAAATTATTAAGGAGGCTCCCTTTTAAGCGCAAACGTTTCCTCCCTATCGTGAAAGGTTCTTTGAATAGAAAAAACTAGACTTCGAGAAATTATCGGGACAGTGTAGAAAACAGTTGTTGATGAAATTGCCTACGCTGTCCCGTTTTGTTATGCCTGCCCGTTACTATCTTCTTCCTGAAA
>CAYSHT010000079.1:0-9933 GCA_964430915.1 uncultured Syntrophaceae bacterium | reverse complement strand
GACGATACGGTTGCCGATGCGGTGTGGGGAGTGATAACGACGTTATCGAGATCGGCAAGGCCCCCGGCAATCTCCGGCTCAAATTCATAGACGTCAAGACCCGCCCCTGCAATCACTCTGTTTTTGAGTGCCTCCACAAGCTCAGCTTCATTCACCACGGGACCGCGCGACGTATTGATGAGATAGGCCGTCTCTTTCATTTTTCTAAAAACGTCGGCATTAAAAAGATGCCTCGTTACGGCCATGAGCGGGACATGAATACTTATGAAATCGGATTTCGCGAGGAGCTCGGAAAGAGGCACGCGTCTCGCGCCTAATTCCTCTTCAATTGTGGAATTGGTGAATTCATCAGCATAGATAACCTTCATTGCAAAGCCCTTCGATTTTAAGGCCATGGCAGTCCCGATCCGACCTGCCCCGACAATGCCGAGGGTCTTTCCGGCCACGTCACCGCCGATAAACTGCAGCGGCCCCCACCCCTTCCAGTTGCCCGAGCGTATGGTGTGATCCGATTCGATGACCCGTCGCGCCACGGAAAAGAGGAGTGCCCACGCCATCTCAGCGGTCGCATCGGTGAGGACTCCCGGTGTGTTTGAGATGGGAATCTTGCGCCTCGTAGCCTCCCCGACATCAATATTGTCAAATCCGACGGCGTAGTTGGCAAAGCCCTTTATTCCCCTGGCGGTTTCATATACCTCACTGTCGATTCTGTCCGTGAGAAGACTCACCACACCGTCCCGTCCCCTCACATTCTTTAGCAATTCCTCACGGGTGAGGGGTCGATCCTCCCGGTTAACTTCAACGTCACAGTGCTTTTCCAGAAGATCGATGCCTTCTTTCGGAATTTCACGGGTTACATATACCTTTGGTCGTGCCATGGTTCTACCTCCTAATAAAAAGTCTCGGTTTGATTTTTTCAACCTATCGTGCGGGAGGTTTTGTAATCTTCACTCGGAGTAACGGTCAGTTTTCGCCTTGCTCCTTTTCCTGTTTTCCGGTGATGGTGAAAGGGAAGATAAGAAAGGTGCCTCCCAATAAATATTGACATTGACTGTAAATTATTTTAAAGAACTTCAACAGCAGGCATTGGAGGGGACCATCCTTATCCGTTGCAATATGCAGTTTGGAAATCGACATTTTGAAGCATTGAGGCTGCCCACTGCTTTAGTAATGCTATAGCGGTTTTTTCTTTCTGTCAAAGTGCGATCCGGCTGAGAAAATTTCAAGAAAGGAGGAGAACACCGATGGCAGAAGGAACAGTTAAGTGGTTCAGTGAACGAAAAGGCTACGGATTTATTGAAAAAGATGAAGGTGGCGATATCTTTGTTCACCACAGTGCCATTCAAGTGGAAGGTTTCAAAACGCTACATGAGGGTCAGCGCGTAAGCTTTGAAGTTGAAGAGGGACGCAAGGGACCCGCTGCTGCAAACGTTACACCCCTGTAAAAGACAGCTATGATCTGGGAGGTACTCAAATCCAGAGTACCTCTTTTTTTTCTGTAAGGCTGGATTTATCAGCACATTAAAGATCAGGAGGGCTGTCATGGCAAGAAAACCATATTCCTTTGAAAAGCGCAACAGAGAGCTGTCACGGCAGAAAAAGCAACAGGACAAGCTCGCACGCAAGCAGGAGGCCCGTAAACGAAAAACCGAAATGGAGTCGTCCGCCATCGAATCTGACCCGGATATCGCCGGAATTGTCCCCGGTCCTCAGTCGTTGCCGGAGCAGTGGAATAACAGCAAAAGTATTTCTCCGAAAGAGGAAGAGCCGATAACGCAGACAAACGATTCACTGAAAGAAGGAGAATAAATGCAAGCAAGCAAATTATATGTCGGTAATCTCAGCTATTCCGTTACGCCTGAAGACCTGAAGGAACTTTTTTCTGAACACGGGGAGGTTCTGGAAGTAAAGATCATTGAAGGTAAGGGCTTTGGCTTTATTGAGATGGAAACACAGGCGGAAGCCGAGGCGGTAAGAAAGGCGCTCGACGGATCCCCATTAAAGGGACGCAACCTCAGAATCAATCCAGCCCAGCCCCCCAAGACCCGTCGCGGCCGGGGCGGCAGGAGAAACTAACAAAGTAATTACCCTATAATACTGTAGGGTTGGAGAACCAGGTTAGTGCCCACCGTTACCAGGAACCGGGCACCATCCGGCGCTGATCTGTTCCTGAATGATATTTCGATGCCCCGCTCAAATCAGCGGGGCATTTCGTTATACCGTCCTTAAAATTGAACTCCCCTCTTTTTGGCCATGGCTATCATTTGATCCACACCGCTTGCCGGTGGTACGCGGTGTTTTTCCTCGCTTTTGGGAACAAGCCGTATTGCCTCGGTGGGGCAAGAAGTGACACAGAGTCCACACCCTATGCAGCGATCCAGATTGATCTCCGCCAGGTCGTCATCATTCATAGAGATGGCCCCCATCTGGCAACGGTCTATGCATGTTTCGCAGCCCGTGCAATCTTCATGGTCAACGACGGCAAAGTGATTGGAAAAGATGAAATCTGCGGGATTGGGGAGCCTATTGAGAGTACTCAGGATTGCGCAGCAGTCGCCACAGCAGTTGCACATTCCCGAAGGATTCTGAGATGTTGCAGGTTGCGTCACCAGTCCGGCTTCACGGGCATTCTCTAAAATCTGAATCGCCTCGTTATAGTCGATCTCGCGGCCCATGTTATGGTCAAGATAGTACTGCGCCATGCTTCCAAACATGAAACAGGTCTCCAGCGGTTTGCCGCACCCTTTGTCAATGAGTCCGTTCAGCTTTCTGCATATGCAGTCGGTAACGACAATCGTTTTCACGTTCCTGAGGATCTCGCATGCGTCGTCATACGATGCTATATTTTGTAGCACGTCGATGGATTCATTCACCGGAATTGTACGCAGGAAGGTGTCCGAACTTTCGATAAAGGCGTTATTAAAACCTGCCTCATAGTAGTCTTCGAAGAGCTTTGCCATCTCCCGGTCAATCCTTTTGACCTGAAACTCCAGGAGGCCGTGGACGAAGGGGATGGCACCGTACTTAGTGGAATCATTTTTTTGCAGGCGGAAAAGGAGCCCCCGCTTAGCCATATCTTCCAGCTGGGCCGCAATATCGCCAACGGATCCATACAAACGGGTGGCCACCGATTCCGGCGTTTCAAGAATGGGTGTGAGTGCGAGGAACATCGCGGCATCTTCCTCTGAAAAGAGTCTCTCAAGAATGGTAAGCTCCACGCCGGAGTCTGTGGCAGGAAATCCGAGTGAATATTTGTCCAGCCGCTTCTGCAATGTTCGATAAATATTTTCTGTCATTTTACTCTGCCCCCCTTATAAGATGAAATCATCAATAACAGGCGACTCCAGGATCGCGGTTCACACCCGTCATCTTCATTGCCGGATGATGGTTTGATACCGTCATGCCCTTTATCATGCCGCGACCGAAAAATATATTCAAAAATTTGCTCGCCTTCAATGAAAGGTATCTATCTGTTGCTATTGACGAATCTCTCTGTTAGTGTGAGGCCATGTCCGGTAAAACCTTTGATATATTCGGTCTCGGTCAGTGCTCCCTCGATTGTATCGGGAGGATCGAGGCCTATCCGCCGCCTGATGTGAAGTGTGAATTTTCCGATATGGTCATTCAGGGCGGGGGGCCGGTGGCGACGGCGCTGGTCGCACTCGCCCGATGGGGGCTTTCCTGTTCATTTTCCGGGACAATCGGGGATGACCTCTTCGGCGAAATGATAGTGGATTCTCTCAGGGACGAGGGCATCGATACCGCCGGCATTGTCAAAAGAGCGGGATTCTCCTCCCAGTTTGCCTTTATTACCGCCGAAGCGGGCGACGGAAGACGGACAATTTTCTGGCAGAGACCGACGGGACCACCCATAGGTCCGGAAGAAGTCGATATCGAGAGGCTCGAAAAATCGCGTGTTTTTCATACCGACGGCCTCTTTGCCGAAGCCTCCATAGGTGCGGCAAAGGAAGCAAAGAGAAGGGGAATCCCTGTCGTCGTCGATGCAGGAACGCTCCGGGGAGGGATGCTGGAGCTTGTGGGTCTTAGCGATTACTGTATTGCATCCCGGACCTTTGCCCGACAGTTTTCCGGAAGTGATGACCCTGATGATACCGTGAGGAAACTATCGAAGCTGGGTCCCCGTCTGGCCGGCGTAACGATGGGTCATGAAGGATATCAGGCGATCGTCGATGGGGAAATCGTCAGAAAACCTGCCTATCCCGTCGATGCGATCGATACCACCGGGTGCGGTGATGTCTTTCACGCGGGTTTTATCTACGGTCTTCTTAGGAAGTGGGATTGTGAAAAGTGCCTCGATTTTGCGGCCTGGGCCGCCGCCATGGTGAGCATGAAGATGGGTGGTCGGACGGGGATACCAACACTTATCGAAATGAGGGAAAGGGGGTTCTGAAGAGAGAGTCATTTTACAAGAAGGTAATTGAGTAGAAAGTGGTAATAACATATAATATGAATGTTAGGTTCTTGGACACTTACTATCAGGTCAGCCATCTTTTGTCCTTTGGGACGAAACGATCCTGATACAGCTCACTATCTTCATAAATTATTTGACTGGACACCATATGGAAATACCCCTTCTGAAAGACATCATCATTATTTTCATCTTGTCAATAGCAGTCATTCTCGTCTGCCATCGTCTCAAAATACCTTCCATCGTTGGGTTCCTCATAACGGGTATCCTTGCCGGCCCTCACGGACTGGGAATTGTGGGAGCGGTGCATGAAGTCAAGCTCCTTGCCGAGATAGGTATTGTCGTCCTGCTGTTCACCATCGGCATGGAATTTTCGATAAAAAGGCTCCTTTCAATCGAGAAGATCGTTCTCCTGGGGGGATCACTCCAGGTCGTTCTGACCATACTGGCCGTTTCCCTTTTCGCCAGTCTGGTGGGTCGCCCTCTCAACGAAGCGCTCTTCCTGGGATTTCTCATATCGCTCAGCAGCACCGCCATCGTACTGAAGCTCCTGCAGGAGAAAGCAGACGTGGAAAGCCCTCGGGGCAAAACGGCGCTGGGAATCCTGATTTTTCAGGATATTGCTGTCGTTCCCATGATGCTCATGACACCTTTCATTGCAGGTGCAGGATACTTTACTGTCCAATCGCTTATTGCTCTGACTCTGAAAATCATGGGTATTATCATTCTCGTCGTTGCAGGAGCCAAGTGGATCGTCCCGAACATCCTGTACCGCGTGGCCCGCACAGGGAACCGGGAGATATTTCTCCTGACCATCATTGCCATCTGTCTGGGCGTCGCTTGGCTTACGTCAAGTGCCGGGCTCTCCCTTGCCCTGGGGGCGTTTCTCGCCGGACTGATCATTTCCGAGTCCGAATACAGTCACCAGGCAGTGGGGAACATTATACCCTTCCGTGATGTCTTCACGAGCTTTTTCTTCGTTTCCATTGGGATGCTACTGGATGTGGGATTTCTCTTGCATAAGCCGGTACTGATTATTCTTGTAACCTTGGGGCTTTTGGTTCTGAAGACGGCGACAGGCACGCTGGCTACGATCATCTTGGGCATTCCCCTCAGGATTGCCCTGCTAACGGGATTTACCCTCTGCCAGATTGGCGAATTTTCCTTTATTCTTTCTGAAACTGGGCTTGGCGCGGGCCTGATTCCGGAAGACATCTATCAGCTCTTTCTTGCCTGCACCGTCATCAGCATGGCGGCAACACCTTTTATCATGTCATTTGCTCCCCGCATGACCGGAGCAATCCTCCGGATGCCCCTGCCGGAGCGTCTCGTTTCCGGCTTCTATCCCCTTTCGGACCAGGTGGAACCGGTCAAAAAGGAACACCTCGTGATCATCGGGTTCGGCGTAAACGGCAGGAATGTCGCCAGGGCGGCAGAAATGGCGGGCATACCTTACATAATAATTGAAATGAATCCGGAGACTGTACGTCAGGAACAGGCACAAGGATTACCCATTTACTACGGTGATGCTACCCAGGAAGCAGTGGTCCGGATAGCGAACATCAGGGAGGCGAGAATCGCCGTCGTTGCCATCAACGACCCGGCGGCGACGAGAGGGATCGCGGAAGTTGTGAGGCGACTGGGACCGAAAGTTCATCTAATCGTCCGCACCCGCTTTCTGAGTGAAATGAAGCCCCTTTTCGATCTCGGTGCCGACGAGGTTATCCCTGAAGAATTTGAAACGTCGGTGGAAATCTTTTCCCGTGTGCTCGCCCACTACCTCATACCGAGAGACGACATCGAAAGATTCGTCGCCGATATCCGTTCCGACGGATACGAAATGTTTCGGGGACTCTCAAGAGACTCCACGTCTCTCTCCCCCTTGAAGCTCGACCTGTCCGAGGTGGAGATTAGTACCTTCCGCATCACGGAGGATTCATCCCTGGCAAAGAAAACCCTTGGCCGGATCCAACTGCGGAAGAAATACGGCATCTCGGTGCTCGCAATCCGCCGTCGGTCGGAAATCATCTATAACCCTTCGGCGGACGACTGGATCGAACCAGGCGATATTCTTTTTGTCTTGGGAACGCCAAAGGCCATCGCGGAAGGTGCCACCAAGCTCCTGTAAATGGCAGACTGAGAGTGCTTCTGCATTGGTTTTTCTAAATATGCCGCCTCATGTTGAGGCCTTTTAACGAACGGGCTATGATGCTCTGAAAATTTTTAATCGAATTGTGACTAACTTGGTACCATCTATGTCCTAGTTACAAAAAAAAGGTGACGAGTCACCGAATATGTGTATAGTATCTTTCAGCGTCTTTGATTTAAATGCTCCCCGGTCGGGGGGATGTGAAATCAACAATAACAATACAATAGTAAAGCTTTTGTGAAGTTATTATCTTAAGGCCTGGCGAGACCGGGCCGGACCTGCGCAAAGGAGGGATAATCCATGAGCCTCTGGTTCAATGATCCGTATCTCAGAAGTATCATTCCCCTCGGTCTTTCCACCTCCATACGGGGGCTGACCACCTTGTTCAATACGCCGAAGATAATTATGGGGTCCAACGTGTT
Organism: uncultured Syntrophaceae bacterium; assembly: GCA_964430915.1. Taxonomy (GTDB): domain Bacteria; phylum Desulfobacterota; class Syntrophia; order Syntrophales; family UBA2210; genus JAFGBH01. The sequence continues at coordinate 2,933 of CAYSHT010000079.1, read as the reverse complement.
TCCCGAGGGACTGGTCATAGGGCCCTCCACGGTGGATTTTCTGGGTGCACGGTGCGAAAGGAAACAGGCCTTTATTGTCACCGATGAATTCAGCGAACGCTTTACACCAAAGGTTGTAAAGGCCCTCGAGACAGGCGGCTTCAAAACGGAAGTGTGGGGAAAGGCCCTCCCCGAGGCCCCGCTCGACAGCGTTCGGGCCTGCGGTGAGGCCATGACCGGATTTGGGCCCGACCTTATTGTGGCAGTGGGCGGAGGGTCGGTCATCGACACCGCCAAGGGCGCATGGATATTTTATGAGCGGCCCGAGATCACCGATCTGACACTTGTCACACCGCTTGCGCTTCTGGGACTCCGAAAGAAGGCCCTTTTTGCCGGTGTTCCCACCACGAGCGGAACGGGCTCGGAATGCACCGCCGCCGCCGTGATTCACGATGTCGAAAACAACCGGAAAATACCCATCGCCAATGATGATCTGATGCCCGATTTCGCCATTCTGGCCCCCGAGTTTACCATGTCGATGCCGCCCAAACTCACGGCGGGCACGGGACTTGATGTCCTTGCCCATTCCATGGATGCCGTCCTCTCTGCTGCCTCTTCTGAGGTTACCGACGCCATGAGCCTCACCGCTATCAGGCTGGCATTCAAATATCTGCCCAGGGCATACAAAAACGGAAAGGACCGAGAGGCACGGTCCAGGATGCTTCTCGCGGCAAGTCTCGCCGGTATCGGTTTTGGAAATGCAGGGACGGCCCTGACCCACAGCTTCGGGCATACGATTGGTTCGCTCTTCGAGATACATCACGGTCTCGCCGTGGGTATATTTATTCCCTACGTCTTTCAATTTTACCGTCCTGTGTCCGATAAATACCTGGAGATATGCGATATCCTCGGTGTCGGGGGAGAAACCCCGGAAGAACGCTTCGACGGCCTCATGGAGAGAGTAAAAACCCTCTTCCAGGAGCTGGATGTGCCCCTGAGTCTAAAAGAACTGGGTATAAAACCAGAGGAGTTCGAAACACATATGGAAAAGATGGTGGTCTATACCTATGAGGATATTGATACCATATTCAGTCCCAGGCCCATAACAAGCGCCCAGTGCGAAAAAATCTTCAGATGTGCCTATGAAGGCACCGATGTGAACTTTTAACGGAGGATGAGACCATGAACGGATATCAGGGACGCTTTCTCAAGGTGGATTTGAATGATAACAATACGGGTGAAATGCCCCTTTCCGAGGATATTCTGAAGGACTTCATAGGCGGCGCCACCCTGGCGGCAAAGTTGATCTCTGACCATGTAAGGGAGGGAATGGACCCCCTTGATCCGGAAAGTCCCTTCGTCTTTTCCACGGGACCCTTTACGGGCTCTGCAATTCCCATGGTGAGCCGCTATGCAATAAGCGGGATATCACCGCTCACGGGCTACTGGGGGGAGGCAACGAGCGGAGGAGAATTTCCCTTTCGTCTGAAGGGATCCGGCTATGACGGTATCTTCATTACGGGGAGGGCGAAAGGACCCGTCTATCTTTTCGTTAATAATGGTACAGCCGAAATACGGGACGCTTCGCACCTCTGGGGAAAAGACATCTACGAGACCCAGAAACTGATACAGGAGGAACTCGAAAGCAAGAGGCTCAGTATTGCCTGCATAGGAAAGGCCGGTGAAGAACTGATCAGGTACTCCTGCGTCATGAACGACAATGGCCGTGCCGCCGGGCGATGCGGTCTTGGCGCCCTGATGGGTTCCAAGAATCTGAAGGCGGTCGCCGTTGCGGGAAGCATGAAGACAGAGATCTTTGACGGAGACAGGGTCAAGGAACTTTCAGGGGAGTGCAGGGACTTTATCAGGGGCGATATCGTGTCGATCGCCCTTAAGGAATACGGATCCCTCATGTATATGGATATGGGCATGACCCTGGGGGATGTGCCCGCCAAATATTTTCAGAAGAGCGTTTTTCCCGTGAAAAATATCACGGGGCAGGCCCTCCGCCAGAACTATGTGGTGGAAAACTATGCCTGTACCGGCTGTCCCATCGGCTGCGGACGGGAAATCAAGAATTTCAGTGAAGAAATCGAATCCATTGACGGTCCTGAGTACGAAACAGTTGCCGCCTTCGGGCCTCTCTGCATGAATTTTGACATGGATTCCATCATTCGCGCGAATCATCTCTGTAACTCCCACGGCCTGGATACCATATCGGCAGGGGTCTCAATTGCCTATGCCATGTATTTGTATGAGCGAGGTGTCCTGACGAAGGAAAATGCCGGAATGGAGATAGCCTGGGGCGACGGTGATACGATGGTACGGCTGGTGGAGATGATCGTGAATCAGGAGGGAATCGGCAAGCTCCTTTCGCAAGGAACGCTGGCAATGGCGAGAGAACTGGGACGTGATGAAGATGAAGCGGCCCAGGTAAAAGGGATGGAGGTACCGATGCATGAAGGGAGGGCCTGGCACGGCCTGGCGATTTCCTACGCCACCGGTCCGAGGGGTGCATGCCATCTGAAGGGGGATTACTACAATGTGGATATCGGGGGCGCGCTCCCGGTGATGGAGTATAACATTATGCAGACGGATAGGGTGACCTCCGTCGGAAAGGCGGAGAATGCGGCCAAATACCAGAACCTGAAAGATCTCTTCGATGCCCTCACGCTTTGCAAATATGCGAGATTCAGCCCGACACAGATATGCCAGCTATTGAATGCCCTGACAGGGTGGAAGATAACGCCCGACGATTTATTGACCATCGGGGAGCGATCCATTAATATCAAGCGTGCCATAAGCAATAAACTCGGCCTCACACGGGAAGAGGACAAGCTTCCGAAGATATGCCTCGAGCCATTGGACGAGGGGAGTACTGCCGGGTCGGTGCCTGATATGGACCTTATGCTCAAGGAGTATTATGAATTCCGCCGGTGGGACTGCGAGACGGG
>CAYSHT010000078.1:0-10222 GCA_964430915.1 uncultured Syntrophaceae bacterium | reverse complement strand
GGTATCGTGTAGAGGACAGGATTGCTGGCAAATTTGCTGTAGATATCCACTATTAATGCGGCCATCTGAATATCGGCGGCGTAGAATCCCAGAATCGCGAAGGCGGAGATGGCAACAAAAACGGGTGCGCCCAGAAGGGCCATGAGGATGATAAAAAGTGCGATAAGGAGAATCACGTCTCTTCTCCTTTTGCGATACGTAAAATAGCGTTGATTGCATTCGCCGAGAAACGGATGGTGACAATCAGGTATCCCACGGGTATGATCACTTCCATTATCCAGAGGGGAACGTTAAGAAACGATGCAACCCCCGAGCTTGTGAAATCCATGTATACGAATTTGCATGAGGCGACAAAAAGGATGGAACAGACAACCACGGAAAAGAGGGTGCTTGCAATATCGGCTATTTCTCTTCCCCGTGCAGAGAGAATCCTGGAGGACATGTCAATCCTGACGTGTCTTCCTTCTCTTGTTGCGAGCCCGGCGCCGACAAAGGCTATCCATAAGACTAGATGCCGCACGATCTCGACCCCCCCAATGATTCCGGAGTGGAAGAAGTTTCTCATGATTATCTGGATCAGGACGAGGATAATCATCGCCGCGAGCAAGCTCGACAAGAAGACCTTCTCGACCCCGGCAATCTTCTCAGAGATGAGTTTCCATGCATTCACCTGAATAACACCGCCTGGTATGTGTACTCAAAATTGTCTAATCAATTTTTGTCACTGTAGTATTTGGATGATTTTTTCTGTACTCATCAAGATACGATAAGGTTTGATCCAGGAGTTCCTGCGAGTAGAGGGTTCCCACTAGGCTCTCACGCGCTCTCTTCGAGGCATCGATGACAAACCGCATCTGTTCATTATCGATATCGACATGTACGACCGAGATGCCCGATTGTTTTAAGAGCTCAATGCTCCTGGCGTTTTCCTCTCTGGTTACCCTGTTGAATCTGTCATGGTAGCCTTTGGCTATGACAAGGATTTTGTCCCTGCTTTCGGGCGAAATTGTGTTCCATATCTCCTTTGTGATGACCGATGCACCCAGGATGTGCGTGGTGGGATACTCCGACATATACTTGAATCTGGTATGCCATTGAAAGGCCAGTGCCCCGTAGGGTGTTGAACTTGCCGTATCGATAAGGTTTGTTGAGAGTGATGTTGCCACATCGCTGATGGAAAGCGGTATGGGAGAGATGTCGAGGGCCTTGAAGATGGCCTTCCCGATGGGATCGCCGTCGAGAGACCACCACTTCTGTTTCCGAGCGACCTTTAATGATGTGATAGGTACTTTCGAAAAAGAGTATATAAATCCGACTTCGATCCAGCCCAGAACCACGAATCCCGCCTCGTCAAAATACCGGTTCATTGTATCTTCCAGCTTGGATCTTACATAGCGTAATTCATCGTAATTCCAGAACATATAGGGGATTTCCGTGACCCGTACCTCGGGAACGATGTACCCCAGCCCCGTACCCATGAACCCCCCGCCGTGGAGTTGTTTCAGTTTGATCTTGCGTATGACATCTTTTTCTTCCCCCTGAACACCGCCCCAGTAAATCTTAAATCCCACCTCGTTGTTCGTTGCCTCCCGTACTTCTTGCTCGAATTCTTCGTAGACCTTAACGAAGGAAGAGCCGCGGGGTGCAATCGTTGCCATCTTAATAGTTACCTTTGTTTTTTCCCGTGCCTCGACGGAAGTGACGGAAATTCCAAGTCCGATCAGTACGGCGAATGCGATCGCAATGTATCTTCTCATTGAGTGGCTACCTTTTCCCTTTTCTGGTGATGGTTTCTGGCAATCAAAAATACATGTCGACATTATCCAGGAGTATTCTGGCCTTCCTCTTTGCTATTTCGTTTATGAGATTGAGCTCAGGGTATGAATTTACCGGTGTAGCAATTACATGGTCAAGTGTGTCCGTAAAAAGTTTTCTGTCCTGTATCTGGTAGGCGTAATATTGCGCATACATGAGGTGAATGACGAGCAGTTTTGATTCCGATATCTCGAAGGCCCTGTCGAAATGATACTTCGCTTTAGCGGGATCCCCGCCCAGTGACAACGACTGTGATGCGAAGTAGGCGCCCAGAGATGCGTGCGTGCTTCCGTAGTAGTATGTTTCGTCAAGCTCGAGAATTCTCATCCAGAGCGCCTCAACCTTCGGGAGATCAAGCAGTACCGCGGGGTCATGAAGATTGATTGCTATCCAGGCAATCCATGCGGTTGAGCATCTGAAGAGGGCGGGCACATCTTTTTTGCGAAATGTTTGGAGAGATGCGACAAATTCATCCATCGATCCGTTTAAGGCCCTTCGGAATTTCCTGTTCTTTTCGAGTACCCGCAGAGCGTAATCCTTCGACTTCAGGTAGAGTTTTTTTGCCCTCTCTTCGTCCGTGTCTTCAATGAAGGCGAAACTGTAACCGAAATAGGCTTCAGATGCCTTGAGGAGAAGGTTTGCGTTATAGGGCGAGGCCTCTATCAATCCATCAAGCTGAATGAGATTCGCAGGATAGGCGTCGCGTACCATATCCACGTCAACATTCTTGTTGATGGAGATGGACATTAGTTCCATGAGCGGATTCATCGAGTCGACCATCATTCTCGTCTTCGTTGCAGCGCAGGATGTGATGAGGGGTGTGATAAGCACGATAAGACAGAAAGCGGTGACAATTCTTGGACGATTTGTCATGTGATTTTCCTCTCCTTTTATTTCTTTTTGAAACAAGGGCCAGAAAAAAATCAAAGAATATACGCACTGCTTTTAAATTTATATGATTTTTAGAACTACGTCAAGTTGTGACAGTAAGCCTCCGCATTTTTAAAGAAGATAGTGTTTCGTTACTCAAATATCATCGGTTCCCTTAGAATCGCGTTTTTCCCCTTCGATGCGAGTTCGGATATTTCGGGGTGCGTATCTTTAAGCGATGATATCTGATTGAGATTGTCCGCTGTCCTCGATATCAGCATGGCAAAATCGCCGTCGGCTATCATCAATTTTTTCGTCACCCTTTCCCATTCATTTCCCAGTGCCCAGTCATAGATCGCTATGGAAGGCCAGAAGGGCAGGGGTGCCGTATGATAGCCAGCCCGTTTCATCCTTTTTAATAGTGGGGTTACGGTTTTGATGACCTTGACGTAGGCGAGTTGGATCTTTTCGGGGACCTTTTTTTTCGGTATCGTTATCTCCTGATTCCTGTCGTAGACGAATATGGCAACGATGGCGGCGAGAAGGGTCTCGTCGTCCTCGGGGAATGCACCGTTTCTTATGCACTCGGCGATAAGGAGCGGCTGGTCGAGCCTGAGCTGCGATGTCCATTCACCTACCTCGGTCAGATAGCCGTCGCTTGTGACAAAACCCTCCGCAATGAGAAAGTCCAGATGCCTCTCGAAATCTCTTATGAGATCGAGGCTCTTTTTTTTCTTTCTGTCCTGGTAATTCGCGAGGGACCGTTCGAAAATGTCTTTGATTTCACCGGGGCGGTGAGAAAGGAGGAGGTTTAAGATCATGGAAAAGTCGTTTCTGATCCGGCTTTTTATCTTGTCTGGTTTCTTGAAAGAGAGATCTTTGATAAGGGTGATGTCCATGAACTTCCCCGGAAAGGCCAGCATGAATCCGATCTTATCCTGACCGCGCCTCCCCGCTCGTCCCGTCATCTGGTGAAAGGCCGTGGCATTCAGGGGGAGAAATTCGTGGCCGTTAAACTGGTCCGAATTGAAGAGTACCACAGTCCGTGCGGGAAAATTGACGCCCGCCGCTACCGTGGATGTCGCAAAGACGGCGTCGAGATGCCCCTTCTTCATCATGGCTTCCACCATGAATTTCCACGCAGGCAGTTGACCCCCGTGGTGGGCTCCCACCCGTGAACGGAAGAGACTTTCAAATTGCCTGTGATTCTTCAGATAAGGAAACTCAGCCAGGATTTCGTCAAGGTCCCTTTCGAGAGAGTCCTCTTCTTTCCGGTCCAGGTGGGCCCTGCAGAAGCTCACGGCCACGTTGCATTCCTCTCTCGATTTGAGGAAGAATATGGCGGGCAGGAGGTGAAGTTTCCTCAAAACCGTTATAATCTCATCAAAGGGAGGGAGCTTGTATCGTGCCCTTCTTTTTTGGCCCCCCTTTTCGAGATAGGAGGAGACTTTGTCGAAGATTTTCTTGCCTCGCAGAAGGGGCATCAATCGTCCCGAAGGATGCAGAAATAAGGGATAGAGCGGCACGGGCCTTCTCTCTTCTTCGACGATAACACAGGCCTTTTTCCTGAGGGAGCCGAGCCATAAGGCGATTTCCCTTCCGTTTCCGACAGTGGCCGAGAGAAGAAGGAGGTTGATCCTCGGGGGGAGATATATCATGATCTCTTCCCAGACGACTCCCCGCTCTTCGTCGCCGAGGTAGTGCGCTTCGTCGAGGATTACGAGATCACAGTCGAAATCTTCGCCCCTGTGCATGGCGTCATAGAGCTGATTTCTGAGGATTTCAGTGGTTCCCACGATGACGGGGGCATCGGAGTTTTCTTTTGTGTCTCCCGTGAGGATGCCGACATTCTTCGCTTGAAAGGCGGCTCCGAATTCCACCCATTTAGAATTGGTAAGGGCCTTCAGGGGAGAGGCATACCAGGAACGACCGCCCCCATTGAAGGTATGTTCGATAGCCTTCTCGGCAATCCAGGTTTTCCCCGCACCCGTGGGCGCTATGACGACACAGTCCGTTTTCTTGATTGCTTTGAGGGCTTCTTCCTGGAAGGTATCGGGGATAAAGGGTGCCGGTTTGGGTCTCCCAATCCGGGAAAAAATCTCCTTCAGGGCCGGGTCTCGCTCCGGCTTCATTCTTTCATATTGTTCGTGAGTCTTGGTGCGGGGTCCCTTTCGATAGTGATGGTGCCTCTGTCTCCTTGCCTTTTCGGGAGCACCCTGCTGCCCTTGTGTGTATTTCATATGCGAAACCTGTCCTGGTTTGAACTGAACAGCGAGTGAATAAAAATAAAATTTTCCTTAACAGTCGGAGATTCCTCCGCACCTTGTTGCGGGGAGCTTCAATCTAAATGAAACAAAATATAGGTACCATACTTTGCAGGGGCGGTAAAGGACGTGGAGAGAGGGAATACAGTCCTGAAAACGCTCGATATATCTATATATTCCAACCGGCTGTTTATATCTTTTTCATGGCAGTTCGGTAACATGCTAAAATCAGACGTAAATATTGTAAGTATATGATATTATAAACAATATTATTTGCCTATACAATATGCAAATCGGTATAAAGTTGAAACTTTAGCGTACTTGCATACTTTATTAACAGTCTTATCAACAGTCCTGTCAACAACTCTGTGGATTCCTGTTTATGATTGAAATGCCGCGTCTAATTTCATTCACGAGAGGTAACATATTGGATAGGGAACATATTATGGATTCTCCTTCCATTTTTTATATAGACCTGAGGGTCGTGAGACATCCCTTGCGTCATTGCCTGCCCCGGAATAATGGTGGAGCAAAATATGACATCAAATTTCAGTACAACTATGGTATAAAATGAAGAGAATCTGAGGATCATTTTATATGCCGAAGGAAAATACTCACATTTTTTTTGCCGAGATGGTGCGGGAAGGACTGGAGAATTCGGATCTTTCCAGGCTCATTTCGAGGGAGAAGAAATATTACTATTTAGGGGCCGTCATGGCCGATACCTTTTTCTATGGGAAGGATGACTCGATTGTCAAAATATCGGACACGCTCCACGGGAAAGACGGCAATCCCACAAATGAAATAATCATCGATGTTCTTGAGAGTAGTACAACCGACAGGGACCTGGCACACATCATGGGGTATATCACCCATTGCGCCCTCGATATGACATTCCACCCCGTCATTTATTATCTTACGGGCAACTATTATAAGCAGAAAAAGATGAAGGGGAGCGTAAAATACAGGCACCGGTATATGGAGACCTGTCTCGACATAGTCATCGGAAATTCATTTCGCATCCATTCTCTATTAAACCCCAGGCTTTTGGAGGGCCTCATCTTCGAGTCACTTATCGCCGATAAGTTTTCGCTATCCGGATCGAGTGTGCGCCGCGCTTTTGTCAGGCAGGTACAATTCAACAGGTGTTTTACAAGCACTGCGGTCTACTTTGTCGCCCTTATATTAAATATGTTCGGGTTACTGAAAGACCCCGACCTGCTCCCTCTTTTTTACAGAGGCGTAGTGAGACGTGATTGCCGTATGAAAGAAGATATACGGTACCGGGATCTTGTGTCGGGTGAGGAAAGAGTTGCTTCGGTGGCAGGGCTCTTTACGATGGCGAAAGAAAAGGCGCAGGAAATGATGATCGCCGCCTATGGGTATTCGAAGGGCACGATAACCCTTGAGGAATGCCTGAAGAAAATACCGGGAGAAAGTCTCGATACCGGTCTTGTTAAAACTCCGGTGAGTGACATACGATATACTGCTTATAAAGGGGAAGATTAGTAAGGCGTTACTTTAACGCAATAAAAAAGGGATTGAACGTTTTGAACATTCAATCCCTTCTTATCATCTGGTGGGCCGTAGGGGATTTGAACCCCTGACCAATTGATTAAAAGTCAACTGCTCTACCGGGCTGAGCTAACGGCCCCTTGGGTTGCGTAAAGAATCAAGCTACCTAACAGGAAGCCTTTTGAGTTGTCAAGAAGAAAATACGAACTTGAGGCCCGCTGTTGTTAAAAGGAATGGACTGTGATAGAGGTGTGCCGAAAGAAATTGAGATAGAATTGCAATTTATCGAGGTGAAATTTGTCGGTACAAGATATCCTGAATGCAGTTCACGTCAATATGCCCTATCAGATGCTTATCGACACCTATCTTCCCCTGATAATAAAGGAAAGAATCAATCCGGAGATCGGGTTCGACTGTTTTGTCCTTGACCGCTACAAAAGATCTGATTTTACTGATACGGCAAAGCGTATCAAAGATCAAGGATTGTCTGTTACCTTTCATGCCCCCTTTTTCGATCTCAGGCCCGGCGCACTGGACAGAAAGGTTAGGGAGGTAACGATAGAACGTCTGAAACAGGTCTTCGATCTCGTGCCCCTCTTTGGTCCGAAATCGGTTGTCTGCCATGCCTCGTTTGATGAGAAATATTATGTGTCGAAAGAGGATGAGTGGCTTGAAAACAGCCGGGAGACGTGGAGGCATTTTCTCGCCATTGCCGGGGAGACGGATACCATGATCGCCATAGAAAACGTCTATGAAAAAGATCCCCACTATCTGAAGAGTCTTCTGGATACCTTTGAAAAGGATCCCCGAATCTCGTTGTGTTTCGATACGGGTCACTTTAACGCCTTTTCCGATGCGTCCCTCGATTCATGGATGGATGAGCTGGGGTCCTCTATAGGGCAGATTCATCTCCATGACAACGGGGGTTTCAAAGACGAGCATATTGCCGTGAGTGAGGGAACGTTCCCCTTTCCCGAGTTTTTTGAGCGTTTGAAAAAAAATAGCAAAAGCCCCATAATAACGCTTGAGCCGCACACCGAAGAAACCCTCTGGCGTACGTTGGAAAATATTGAAAAAATGAATCTCTTAGAAGGCCTCGTCTGATATTTTTTCGGTCGAAACAGGTTTTGGAAGGATCGGGACGTGATTAAATATGTCCTCAAAAGATCATTGATGATGATCCCCCTTCTCGTAGGGATTACGATTATCTGTTTCGCCGTTATTCACCTCGCACCCGGTTCACCCACTGATCTTCAGACAGAAATGAATCCTCAGGTGTCTCTGGAGGCGAAAGAACGTCTCCGGGCCATGTATGATCTCGATAAACCGCTCCATGAACAGTATTTTCTGTGGGTCAAGAAGCTCGCAGTTCTCGATCTGGGGAAGTCCTTTTCCACCGACCACCGGCCTGTCACGGACAAGATAGCCGAAAGAATCCCCATTACGATTAGCATAAACGTCCTTTCGATGATTTTCATTATCCTTGTTGCGATTCCGATAGGGGTTCTCTCGGCCGTTCACCGGGATTCACTTTTTGATAAGGTGACAGCCGTCATTGTTTTTATCGGCTTTGCCGTTCCGACCTTCTGGTTGGCGCTCCTGCTTATGATTCTTTTCGGGGTGAACCTCGGGTGGCTTCCCATCTCGGGCATACACTCGCTGAATTATGAATATTTTACCGTATGGGGGGGATTTGTCGATCTGATAAAACATCTGCTTCTGCCGGTTGTCCTTTCGGCATTTGGAGGACTTGCGGGGCTTTCCCGTTATATGAGGTCGAATATGCTTGAGGTTATCAGGCAGGACTATATTACAACCGCCAGGGCAAAGGGACTGAGCGAACGGGTCGTCATCTACAAGCACGCGCTGAGAAATGCCCTTCTTCCCGTTATAACGATTCTCGGTCTTTCCATTCCGGGGCTCATCGGGGGGAGTGTAATTTTCGAGACCATCTTTGCCATTCCCGGTATGGGGCAGCTTTTCTATATGGCCGTCATGTCGAGGGATTATCCCGTTGTGATGGGGATACTCTTTATCGGGGCGGTCCTGACGCTCCTCGGGAATTTGATTGCCGATGTTTCCTATGCCGTGGCCGATCCGAGGATACGGGTTTCGTGAAATTATTACTCCGGCAACAATATACGTCAAAACCGTCATTCCGGCGGAAGCCGGAATCCAGAATTGGCCTGGATGCCGGATCAAGTCCGGCATGACCGGTAACGCACCCGCAAGCCCCGCCCTGTGGGTGGGGAGCTTCACATTTGATATATTTAATTGCCGTAGTAATAATGGATTACTGGATTAGGGATTAGAGGGATAAGGATTAAAAAGTAAAGCAGATACATCCTCGAGATCATTGACCGGTTGCTGAGAGTTTAACTATGAAAAGCGATTTCTGGTACAGATTTTTAAAGAACAAGATGGCCGTTGCCGGCGCCGTTGTAGTCATTCTTCTCTTTGTCGTATCCTTTCTTTCTCCCTTCATTTCACCCTATGATCCGAATGAGATCAATCTTAAGAATGTCCTGTCGTCGCCTTCAGGGGACCATCTCTTCGGTACCGATCAGCTCGGGCGTGACGTCATGAGCAGGATGATCTGGGGGGCCGGGATATCGCTGAAGGTCGGTTTTGTGGCAACGGGCATCGCGATTTTTGTCGGCGCCATTCTTGGCGCAATCGCGGGGTATTACGGGAGGTGGGTTGATGCCATTATCATGAGGTTTGTCGATATCATGCTCTGCTTTCCCTCATTCTTTCTGATTCTGGCGGTTATCGCGATTCTGGAACCCTCGATCTGGAACATAATGATTGTCATCGGATTAACGGGCTGGATGGGAATCACCCGTCTTGTGCGCGCCGATTTTATATCGCTCAAGGAGCGTGATTTTGTCCAGGCAGCCAGGGGTATTGGTGCCAGCGATTTCAGGATTATCTTCCGTCATATACTTCCAAATGCAATGGCCTCTGTTCTTGTGGCCGCGACACTTGGTGTGGCAGGGGCGATTTTGACGGAATCTGCCCTCAGTTTCCTCGGCATCGGGGTCCAGCCCCCGACACCGAGTTGGGGTAATATTCTTACGGCGGGCAAGGATAATATTGATATAGCTTGGTGGCTTTCCCTCTATCCCGGACTCGCAATACTGATCACCGTTCTCGGCTACAATCTGCTCGGTGAGGGAATACGCGACTCCCTCGATCCACGACTAAGAGAGTAATACACACCCCGCCCTTCGGGCACCCCTCTCAAGAGGGGATGATAACACCCAGCTCTTCTGGCATACATATCAAGAGGAGAAGGACGATGGTATGAGGCGGAAAATAATTCGCTATAACCCAAAATTGAAAGAACTGGCCCGAAATCTGCGCAAGAACAGTACACTCTCAGAAGTGATATTGTGGGGCCATTTAAAAGGCAAACAGATGCTGGGCTGTGACTTCCATCGTCAGAGGCCTATTGACAACTATATTGTAGATTTTTATTGCAGCGAATTGCTGCTTGCAACAGAAATCAATGGTGTTAGCCACGATGCCAAGGGAGAGGATGATCTGAAACGACAGAAAAGATTGGAATCGCTCGGTGTCCGCTTCCTTCGATTTTACGACAGGGACGTAAAAGAAAATGTGGAAGGCGTCGTGGGTGCTATTGAAGACTGGATAAAGGAACACCGGAAAGTCCCCTCTTGAGAGGGGATAAAGGGGTGTGTAAAGGGAGTTGTAAATGCTTGTAGATTCGCATGCACATATTGAACTGAAAGATT
>CAYSHT010000077.1:0-10268 GCA_964430915.1 uncultured Syntrophaceae bacterium | reverse complement strand
GGCAGCGGTCTGCAAAACCGTTATTCACCGGTTCGAATCCGGTTGCCGCCTCCAAATAAAATCAGGGGCCTGAGCTTATAAGCTCAGGCCCTTTTTTTTGCTAAGATTCTGCCACAACTTTGCTTCCGAAAGTACCCTTCAAGCCGGAAGTTCTTTACAAAAAATATATATTTATCACCGATAATCTTGACACGTGGCAATCTTTAATGCATACAATAAAATGTGGGATTATGTATTGCGGCACGTCTTTTCATCCCCCTATAAAAAAAGCAATAGGAACGAGCAGGGACCAATGCCCTGACGAGAGGGGGTTTATCCAGGAACATTCCTCCCAAGCTTTAAGAGGAAGATTGAATTGAGAAGCGAGCAATCCTCGCTTTCTGCGGCGGGGGAAGCGAGAATAGAAAATAAACAATTTCCTTAACAATAGGAGATTCACCGCATCTTGTTGCGGGAGAGCTTCAATCACACATCAAAGGAATAAAGGTCATTATGAACAGATACATCGATTTCGTACTGCGCAGACCGATAGCTGTTTTGATTTTCATGGTTCTTATAACGTTTATCCTGGCACCGGGTATGGCTCTCCTCAAGTTTGATAATGCAATAGAAGCCTTCATGCCCAAGAGCGATTACGAGTATATCTTTTACAAAAAGGTAAAGGATATTTACGGTGACAATGGCAGGTTTTTAATCATGGCAGTCTCCGATGATGACCTCTGGGGATCAAAAACCTTTCAAAAAATAGACGACCTTATTGTAGATTTGGAAGAATATAAAAACTTTGATGAAGGCAGGGAGACCTCCCGCATTAAGGAGTTCGATTCGGTAATTTCTCAGGGAAAAATCGGCTACGGCAAACTTATCGCGCACTTCGAAAGCGATCCTCCTTTCGCACGATATATTGAAAGAAAATCGGATGCACTCTTCGGAGATGTCGAAGAGCTGGGGAACAAGGATCTTAAAAAACTAAGAAAAGAGATCCTGCGGACAATGGATTTCAAACGTGATGAAATCATAGACGAGATCGCTTCACCCTTTACCATGCAGGACATCACCGGCGAAAATGATACATTGGAGGCATATGACCTTATCGAAAAAGATGATGACGGGATCCGTATCTTCCCTTCTACCGCTGACGAATTTGACGAATTCAAAATCAAACTCAGCAGAAATCCGGCATTTGAAATGGGCCTCTATGCACGGGATGCAGATACGGGAGAGATAACAGATTTCTGTATTATAGTTAGGTTCATGAACGTGACAGATCAGGACCCGATCGCCCGGGAAATCAAGGAACTTATCGACAGCCATAAGGACCTCGATATTATTACTACGGGAATTCCCGTCATTAACATAGCCTTTCACAATTACATGCACAGCGACCTTTTTACGCTTGTTCCGATCGTCATGTTGGTCGTTGTTATTGTTTTCTATTTCAATTTCCGATCCCTCAGGGGGGTGCTCCTTCCCTTTACGACTCTGAGTGTCGCGCAGCTATGGATTCTCGGTCTCATGGGATATCTGGGTCACAAAATTACATCGGTCGATATGGCGCTCCCTCCCCTCATGATCGCCGTGGGAAGTTCCTATTCTATCCATATCCTTAACCAGTATTATGCCGAGTTTAAGGCCATCACGGAAAGTGACAAAAGGGAGGGGCTTCACCTTGCCATGTCACACATCTCTCTTACCGTCCTTCTCGCGGGATTGACCACCTTTATCGCATTTATGACCCTCACCACCAGTGAGATCACCGCCATCAAGGACTGGGGACTTTATTCGGCCATCGGTGTTATGTTTGCCGTTTTTATTTCCTGCTCGCTCATACCGGCGGGCCTCGCACTCCTTCCGAATGCCATACCGTCTGCTCTTCTCGGAAAGGACAAGAAGATGAAAACAACCTTTGTTGACAGGATTATTGCTCTTACAACACGGGGTGCGATTGTCCACTACAGATGGGTCCTTACGATTGTCGGCATTCTGATATTCTTTTCTGTACTGGGCATTTTCAGACTAAAGGTGGAAACGGTCTTTCTCAATTATCTGAAGGAACATGACTCCGTGAGGACCGACGCAAACATCATCAGTGATAAGTTCGGCGGATTTGAGAGCTTCTCCATACTTCTCGATTCGGGACGTGAGGAGGGTGTGAAGGATCCCCAATTTCTCACGGCAGTCGAAGACTTCAGGAACTGGCTCGTGGCAGAGGAAAACGGTGATTTGTGCATAGGCAGGACGGATTCCTTTTCCGATTTCATAAAGACGATGCACATGGCCATGAACAACGATGATAAGAACGTCTATGCAATCCCTCACAATAGATCAGACATTGTAGACTATCTGGAAATCTATTCCGGCGACGATGATGACTCCGACGGGAGATTTGACGAGTTTGAGCCCTTTGTCGATTCGGAGTACAGTACCTGCAACATACTTGCCAGGATGCTGCAGGTAAAGGGACATTCCGTGGGAACGACGGAAACAAAACACATCGCAGGGAGAATGACAGACTATCTGAATAAAAAACTGCCGGGGGATTCTTCGTTTACAATTACGGGATTTCCCATGATGGAGATAAAACTCGTGCATTATGTTGTTACGGGTCAACTGATGAGCCTCTTCCTCTGCCTCGTTGTTGTCGGCGTCATTGTCATCCTTCTTTTCAATCAGCTAAAGGCCGGCCCTATCGCCCTGGTTCCCATGACCGTTGCCGTCATCCTTAATTTCGGAGTCATGGGGTGGCTGGGGATAAATCTCGATATGGTTACGTCAATGATTGCCGCAATTACCATCGGGATTGGTGTGGACGATACGATTCACTTCCTGAACACCTTCAGGCATAACAGGGCCAAAGGCCTTGGTATAGATGAGGCGATAGAACAAACACTTGCCGTCGCCGGGAAGGCGATCTTTTTCACATCACTTGCCCTCGTCCTCGGATTTCTTGTCTTCTCCATATCCTCATTTATCCCGGTAATCCTCTTCGGTCTTCTCATGGCGATGACAATGGTAGCGACGACAATAGGCGCTCTTGTCGTGCTCCCTTCGGTAATCAAAGCAACGGCAGTTGACCTGAAAACCGTCAAGGCGGAAAACTGGCTGGGACGACATCTCAACATCGGCAGGATATTCGGACTTGAACAGGAAGATTGATTGATGAAACGATCGTGCTCGAGGAATCTGGGCTTTGGAGGGATCGGGTCACATTAAGGAAAAATTTCAGTTACACCACATCCCCCGATCTTCTGAATCTAAAAACCAACAACTTGCCTCCGATTTATTTGTATTTGTAGGATTTTGTAATGAGTTCTATAATGCCGACCAGTATAACGATAAGTGCTATAGCCCAGAGTATGAGCTGTCCCCTTAAGGGAATTTCAAATCGTTTCAAAAGAAGCCAGGCGAACAATACTCCCGCTCCACACAAATTAATTGCAATGGCTCCACCCAGACCGAGGCCGCGGATACCTTTGGGTGCGCCATAGACCTCGATAATTAACGCAACTCCGATACCAAAAATAACTGCGCCGAGAATACTCGGATAGAAATTGATATCTGATTCCGGCACCCCGAAGATGTGAGCTATGCCAAGTGGAAATAAAAGCAGCAATAATCCCAGAATGAGGTTGATGATGCCATCGATTACAAGGAGTATTTTGTGTTTTTGTTCCATGTCTTATGCAGATATCAACTGTTCGAGATAATTATCATGAATCATATAACAGGGAGCTGGTCTCACCTTTAGGAAGGGTGAGATACAATGCAGAGTGAAGGGTTATCCCTATAACTCGTATGAGTCAAAAAGCCTTCGTTCCGTTTCACCTTCGATTGTTACAGTCACTTCAACGAAAGGCGTCAGCGAAGAGTATTTCAGCTTATTCCTCAGTAATTCATCAACCTGAAAGATCCCGGCGGAATTCGCGAGAATAATTTCAATCCGCACCGGTTTTTCTCGACCTTTCGTAATATTGACGGCTTCCACTGCCTGTGCAGACACGGAGTGAATATTGACTTTTCCAGCTTCGAAGGGAATCCGGGTGCGCCCCTCGGTCATATCGGTCGCATCGGCAACTTTCAGGACACCCGCTTCAATGGTAAGGCATTTTTCGTTTGCGTCATGCGCGACAACGGCATGCAACGTTTCTGACACCATGGTGGTTAAGTCAGGTTCTTCATAGATTTCCTCCAGTAATTCCCGCGCCTTGCGAAAGGCTATAAAGAGGCTGTATTTCTCATGGTGATCCCGGTGTACTGAAATTCCTGTGTCGTGGAGGCAGGCTGCAAGTACCACAATAAGCTCCGCATCTACTGTTGTCAATTTGTGGTCCCTGACGACACTTGGCTCGACACCTCCTTCTATCAGTAATCGGAGAATGCGCAGGGCGGCATTGGCGATAATGCGGATGTGTATCTCGCCATGATCACTGATGCCTGAACGATCAACGGCATTCACATTTGCGCACTTCCAGATTTGAAACAGCTCTCGATCCGCGTTGATTCGATTCGCCAGGGCTTTCAATTTCTTGTTGTTCCGAAAGGGTATCTTGAATTCCATAGCTTATTCTTGCTTTCTGTAATTGCGTTATGATCTTCAGCGAAATCTGCGTTCATCTTGAGGAATAGGGTACTATCTCGTAAAGTGATTGTATAGTATTGTAACAGAAAACAGTCTGGGAAGATATCACAACGTCGGCAGGATATTTGGTCTAAAAGAAAGATGAGTGCGTGAAAAAACACGAGTGCTTGAACTAAACAGTTGCGGATTCCCCGCAATGTGTCGGAGAAAAGGGGAGATCCCGCTTAGACAGGGTTGCAAGGAGCTTTATCTTTTAATAGAAATTTTTTGAAGGATAATAAAAAAAGGCACTCTGGAGTCGATATGACTACAAAGTGCCTTTTGGTTTTTAGGGATTAACGCTTACAGAACGCTGACGCTCGTAGCAGACGGGCCCTTTTTGCCCTGCTCAATCTCAAACGAAACGCGCTGATTCTCGTACAGAACTTTGAAGCCGTCGCCCTGAATTGCACTGTAGTGCACAAACACGTCGCCACCTTCATCGTTTTCGATAAAGCCGAACCCTTTACTTTCGTTGAACCATTTAACGGTACCTTGACTCATTGTAGCAATCCTCCTTTCTTAAATTTTCTAAAGTTGGATCGCCTACATGTGAGAATAATACCGAAGACTGAAAATTCAACTGTTCAATTTCGTGCTCTAAAATGTCTTCAATCCTAACTTTACTGTAACCTGCAACTCACCGTTGCGAGGTATTTCTTTTAGCGGATGTAATATATAGGTTTTTTTCTTATGTCAAGTTATTTCTTTGAATTTATTTCTTTGAATTATTTCTTCGGCAAAAAAGGTTAAATTGATAAGTGCGTTTTTTGCCTCACCGCTTTGATTAAATTGAACCATGCAGCTATTCGGGCTGTGAGAGTTTGTATCTGATTCTGAGAATTCCGTTCGAGAAGCTTGCAGAGACTATGTGGAAGTCGCCGATTTCCTTTGTAGATTTCACGTGAGGGCCTATACAGGGGCTGGTATCATAATTCCCGACCCTCACTATTCTGATATCGCCTTTGGCATCGTCGGGAAGCCTTGTGAGAGAGTACCGTTTTTCTGCGGCTTCCTTTGAAAGATACTCTTCGGTTACCGGCATATCTGCCCCGATAATCTCATTGACCTTTTGCTCGATTTTCCGGATTTCCTCATCCATAAGTTTCCGATCGAAGCGATAATCGCACTTTGATTTCTTTTTCTCAATGTGGGCGCTGAAAGAACGGTCAGTAGCAAAGAGTCTTACCATCGTCTGGTTGAGGATATGTTCTGCTGAATGCATCCGTGGATCATACTGCTTTTTCATGGGCGCGATGGTACCCGTTTCTCGCTTGAAAATCAAACCTAAAACCCCTGTATTCGGTACTATTCTGAGAGGTCCTTTCGCACATATCGGTAGTTGCCACTATGTGATCCTACTAAAATGTAGCTTCTTTTGAGGTATTTGTTATTAAACACGGGGGATTTTTCTCAGTAATAACAATTAGGTCGGGGTTTTGAGGTTTTGTTTCGTGCTCTGGCACTGTAATTGCAAGCTTGTTGCCAAGGATTCGTGTACCTGCGCGGCAACGGGTCCTAATACGGGAAAGCGGGGAGAGAGGTATGGTACCAAATTCAAAGGGCGGTGAACCTATTGTTTTTTACAAGATGTCGGGACATGGAAACGACTTTATTGTGCTCAATGGTGACGGAGTAAAGGAAGGCATAGACTGGAGGGAATATGCTCCTCGATGGTGTTCTCGTCGTACTTCGGTCGGTGCCGATGGGATTCTCATTGTCGAGCCGAGTGAGAAGACCGACTTCAGATTGCGGATATTCAATTCCGATGGAAGTGAGGCCATGATGCACGGTATCTGTTCAAGCGGTTTGTTGACATGATAAAAAAGAGATAAAACGAGGAGCATACAAAGTGAAAGAGTTAGTCGCTGTATTTGATTTCGGGTCACAGTACTCCCAGCTTATCGCCAGGCGTATCGGGGAGATGGGCGTCTACTGTGAAATTGTTAGGCATGCTATATTGAAAGACGAGCTGTTGCGGCTTGATCCCATCGCCGTTGTTCTTTCTGGAGGTCCTGCCTCCGTTCTCGAGCCGGAGCATCCTTCTATGGACCGCGAAATTCTCTCTATTGATATCCCCATTCTCGGCATATGCTACGGGATGCAACTCATGGCGGAGATACTTGGTGGTGTGGTGGAAAAGGGGAGAAGCGGCGAGTATGGTCCCGCCTTTATCGAGACCACAAGATCGGCGGGTATATTTCAGGACATGGAATCTCCGCTCCAGGTCTGGATGAGTCATGGGGATCATGTGACGACAGTTCCCGAAGGGTTTCGTGTTCTGGCAAGTACCAGTGATTGTCCGATTGCGTCGATGGTTGATGACGGGAAAAAAAGATATGGCATTCAGTTTCATCCCGAAGTTGTTCACACACCGAAGGGTACTGAAATTATCAGAAACTTTCTCTTTCATGTGGCGGGATGCGCCGGCGACTGGACCATGGGCAGATTCGCAGAAGAATCGGTGAAAAGGATCAGGAAAACCGTGGGTGATTCCAATGTAATCTGTGGCCTTTCGGGTGGTGTCGATTCGGCCGTTGCCGCCGCACTCATAAACGCTGCAATAGGTGGCCAGATGAAGGCCATCTTTGTGGATAACGGTCTTTTACGGAAAGGGGAGGTGGATGAGATCCGCACCCTTTTTACCGAAGATTATAAGCTCGACTTCCGTGTCGTTGATGCCAGGGCGAGGTTTGTCGATGCACTGCGAGGGGTGACTGATCCGGAAAGAAAGAGAAAGATCATCGGTGAGACCTTTATCGATGTTTTTCGAGACGCGGCGAAGAGTGTAACATCAGCCCGGTTTCTTGCCCAGGGAACGCTCTATCCCGATGTGGTGGAAAGCCAATCGGCCCATGGCGGTCCCTCTTCAATGATCAAGAGCCATCATAATGTGGGGGGGCTGCCCGAAGATCTCGACTTTGAGCTTTTGGAGCCGCTCAGGGAGTTGTTTAAAGATGAGGTAAGGGTCCTTGGGAGAGAGTTGGGACTACCGGAAAGTCTCCTGATGCGACAGCCCTTTCCGGGCCTGGGTCTCGCCGTACGTATCGTAGGTGAGGTAAACGAAGAGTCCCTTGCCGTACTTCGAGATGCCGATGTAATCGTTCAGGAAGAAATGAGGGCCTACGAGGGATACGCAGATATCTGGCAGTCATTTGCCGTCCTCCTTCCCGTAAAAAGTGTGGGTGTGATGGGTGACGAGCGAACCTATGCCAATGTGGTGGCTCTGAGGATTGTCGCGAGTCTCGATGCGATGACGGCCGACTGGGTCAAGCTTCCCTATGAAGTTCTGGGAAAGATATCGTCGAGGATAATTAACGAGGTAAAAGGCGTGAATCGTGTCGTTTATGACATAAGTTCGAAACCGCCCAGCACGATCGAGTGGGAATAGTTGCCGTTTATGCCCATCTTTGGTGTTGTCCTCACCGATTATTTCATTATCCGCAGACGTACACTCAATGTGGATGAACTATTCGAAGAAGGAGGCGAGTACTGGTATTTTAAGGGTTTTAATCCAGCGGCGATCATATCCTGGGTGGCCGGTTTTGCGACCTTTGAATTTATCGCGCTCATGAAATACTCTATCGGGGGCTCAATTCCCTCCATTTTAGTTGCCGGATTATTTTATTATTTGATAACATTAAGGAAGAAAGCGAGGTGATACAGCATGGATAAGTTGCCTGTCGGCAAGATTCACATGAACATTCTTGAAAAACTGCTGTCAAAGTATACCTACAGCGATGATCGTGTTGTTGTGGGCTCTGGAATTGGTGAAGATGCGGCAGTTATTGACATGGGAGATCACTATCTCGTAGCAAAAACGGATCCGATAACCTGTGCGACCGATGAGATAGGTTTTTATGCGGTTAATATTAATGCCAATGATATCGCATCCATGGGAGGGATTCCCCGCTGGTTTCTGGCGACAATCCTCATTCCCGAGGGAAGCAGTAAAGGCGATCTGGAAAATATATTCTCTCAGATATCCAAGAGCTGTCAGGACCTGGGGATTACCTACTGCGGAGGCCATACGGAGGTTACTTCCGGCGTCAGCAATCCCATCGTGATAGGCCAGATGTTGGGTGAGGCGGGGAAGAATGAACTCAAACCGACCTCTGCGGCGAGAGAAGGCGATGAACTGATCATGACGAAAACAGCTGCCATCGAGGCCACGTCCATCATCTCTCGCGAAAAGGAGGTGGAACTGAGTGCCCATTTTTCGGAGGCATTTATCAGCCGGGTGCAAAACTATCTCTATAATCCGGGAATCGGGGTGGTGAAGGATGCGACCGCTCTCGCGGGTTGTGAAGGTATTCATGCATTCCACGACCCGACGGAGGGGGGAATCGCAACCGGAATATATGAAATGGCGCGTGCGAGCGGCCTCGGTGTCGAAGTCTTTGGGGACGATATCTCGATAAGCGAGGAGACACAGGTACTCTGCGATTTTTATAAGGTTGACCCTATGGGGACATTTGCCTCGGGCTCGCTTCTCATTGCTGCATTACCATCGGCATCGGAGGAAATTATCTCGAGACTTAATGACGCTGGTATTGCGGGAACCCGGATAGGGGTTATGGTGAGTCAGGGAAGGGGAATGAAACTTATTCAAGATGGGGTGGAAAAGCCACTCCCCGTCTATCATCAGGATGAGCTTTCGCGAATCTTCGGATGAAACTCTTTTATGTAATGAATATCAAGGTCTGGTTGCAGCCCGCTGTTACCTCCCCGTCTTTATGGATGAAATAATGTCTCGCTGACGGGCGAATCACCTGGATTTTACGTATTTATAGATAGCAGAGACCAGATCGATGCGATCGAAGTACACTTCGTTTCTCTTTATTTTTCCCTCACCGTCAAACTGCACAAAGCACACACCGACGAACTCCAATACGTTGTCCCCTACCGGTATTTTTGCCAGCCATTTGTTAAGGAAACCGCCCTCCATCGGAATCGGCTCAATCTGCGTCCAGACCCAGTCGGGATTTTGTGCAAGAAGCTTCCGAAAATAGGCTATGAGTTGGTCCTTTCCATGGACTCCTTTGGGTATCACGGGGTCGAGGTAAAAAACATCGTCTGAATAATAATCTGCCAGTTTCTCCGGCTCATTTCCCGTCCATGCGGGGAGCCATCTCGAGGCAAACTCTCTCGCTTCTTCTTTTGTCATCATCTCCTAAAACTCCTCATCAATTTTGTCTGTGATATATTTTAGAGTGTTTAAGCAAGCAGTGATGTTGCCAGATTTAACCCTACTGCTCTTGCCTCTGCCATTATATCATCTTCCTTTTTGACAGCCCCTTTGTCGAATACTCCGAAGACCGGCAATTCATCAATGATCTCATATCCGAGTGCCTCCAGGGGAAGGCGCATTGCCTCGAGGGTCATTCCCATGTCCTTTTTGGTTTCCTGCTCGCACACAGCCGCGATTACCGCTTTTCGTCCCTGATTCCCCAGACGGCTCAACCATCCTCTCGGGCGGTTATTGTCATAGGTATAAAAACAGTAGAGGCGGTCGATAAAGGCCTTGACCCATGCAGTGATGTTGTAATTATGGGTCGGCGATATCAGGACGAGGCCCTGTGATGCCAGTAACTTTGGATATATGAGGTGCATTCCGTCATTGAGGCCGGTGCATATCTCGTCCTTTCTG
>CAYSHT010000076.1:0-10437 GCA_964430915.1 uncultured Syntrophaceae bacterium | reverse complement strand
TCAACAAACTTCAGCCAGTATGACCAAACCCTCCTTTTCCCCGCTCCGTTTCATCGAGGTTCTCGACCAGGTCCCAGGAAACCCTCGATACGGGGCTTACAATCATCTGGGCTATTCGGTCACCCCTTTTAATTACGAAGGGTTCTTCACCCTGATTAATCAAGATGACTTTTACCTCTCCCCTGTAATCAGAATCAACCGTGCCGGGGGTATTGAGCACCGTTACGCCATTTTTGACGGCGAGACCGCTTCTCGGCCTCACCTGGGCCTCATACCCCTTCGGAATCTCAATTTCTATTCCGGCGGGAATGAGCTTTCGCTCGCCGGGGAGCAAAACCTCCTCCCCTTCCACGGCGGCGAATATATCCATACCGGCTGAATTTCCCGTCATATATGTGGGAAGCTCAACATCTTTGTTGCTGCCAAGTCTTCTGATTCGTACCGTAAGCATCGTGTCACAACAACCGGAACGTTTCTTAATCGCCCTTTTCGTTGAGGGCATCCTTTCTGCTCAGCTTGATCTTTCCATTCCTGTCGATATCGATAACCTTAACGTGCACTTCGTCACCTTCATTCAACACGTCGGTTACCTTGTTCACTCTCCTGTTTTCGAGCTGTGATATATGCACCAGGCCGTCCGTGCCCGGGATGATCTCGACAAAGGCACCGAAATCGACGACCTTTTTTACCGTACCGAGATAAATCTTGCCAATCTCGGCCTCTTCGGTCAGTGCCTTGATCATTTCAATGGCCCTGATTGATGCATTCTCATCACTCGATGCAATGGTAACGGTTCCGCTGTCATCCACGTTAATTTCTGCACCCGTCTCGCTGATAATGTGTCTGATATTCTTTCCCCCGGTACCGATGACGTCTCTAATCTTATCCTGCTTAACCGTAATGGTCGTAATGCGGGGGGCATACTTGGAAAGTTCTTTGCGTGGCTCTGCAATTGTCTCCCTGAGCTTGCCAATGATAAAGAGCCTTCCGTCACGCGCCTGATCAAGCGCCTTTCTTAATATAGCCTCGTTCACGCCGTCGATTTTTATGTCCATCTGCATGGCGGTGATACCCTTTTCTGTCCCACACACCTTGAAATCCATATCTCCCGCATGATCTTCATCACCCAGGATATCGGAGAGTATGACCACGTCATCACCCTCTTTTAAGAGTCCCATGGCAATACCTGCAACGATATCCTTGACGGGAACCCCGGCATCCATGAGGGAAAGAGCTCCTCCGCAGACCGTTGCCATCGATGAAGAACCGTTGGATGACAGGATCTCCGACACAATCCTGATCGTATAGGGAAACTCTTCCTGGGAAGGCAACAGGGGAAGCAACGCCCTCCTCGCCAGGGCTCCGTGCCCTATTTCCCTTCTTCCCGGACCCCTCAGGAATCGTGCTTCACCCACTGAATAGGGAGGAAAATTATAGTGAAGCAGGAACGACCTGAATTCCTCGCCGCTGATATAGTCCATGCGCTGTTCGTCCGACGAGGTGCCGAGTGTGAGGACGACAAGGGACTGAGTTTCTCCTCTGGTAAATACTGCCGACCCGTGGGTCCTGGGAAGTATTCCCACTTCCGAGGTGATCGGCCGTATCTGATCCGACGTCCTGTTGTCTATCCTCCGCTTATCCTTCAGTATCATGTCACGAAGTATCTTGTTTTCCAGCTCTTCAAGGAGCGCATTCACCTGAAACAAAAGACCGCCATTGTCCTCACCGGCCTCCGTGATGATCTTGTCCCTTACCTCGACATGCACTTCTTTTATCGCCGCCTGTCTCTCCTGCTTTGCCACAATTATATAGGCCTTTTTCAACCCCTCGTTCGCTTTTTCATAGACGGATTGTCTCAGGCTCTCATCAATTTCAACCGGGTCAATGGTCCTCTTTTCTTTTCCAATGGCCTCGCAGATCTGATCCTGCAGCTCTATGGCCGGTCTCATTTCCTCAAGGCCGAAGTTTATGGCATCTATGATGACATCCTCGCCGACCTCGTTCGATCCCCCCTCAACCATCACCAGGTTCACATCGAATGATCTCCCTTCTGTACCGGGAACTATCTTTCTTCCCACCAGGAAAAGGTCTATATCGCTCTCTTCCGTCTGTTCAGTCGAGGGATTGCAAATAAATGTACTCTCCGATCGCGCCACCCTGACCCCCACAATGGGACCGTTGAAAGGGATATCGGATATGCCAAGTGCGGTAGAGGTGCCCAACATCGCCGCTGCATCTGAACCGTTTTCATTATCGAAAGAAAGTACCGAGGCTATAATCTGTGTTTCATAGGAAAATCCTTCCGGGAAAAGGGGACGGGTCGACCTGTCAATCATCCTGGATGTGAGTACCTCCTTTTCATTCGGTCGGCCCTCACGTTTGAAAAATCCTCCCGGTATCTTTCCGGCAGCAGAGGTCATTTCCTGGTAATCCACCGTAAGGGGCATGAAATCGACGCCTTCTCTTTTGGTTTTTTGGGAGACAACTGTTACAAGCACCACCGTATCGCCATAAGTGACGAGGGTGGAACCATCGGCCTGTCCTGCCATGTAATTGGTTTTCACGGAAATTTCCCTTCCCGCGAAATTTGTTTTAAATGTTTCGCTCATCGTATATGTTTACTCCTCATATTTTAATTTTACTCATTACTGTTATCTTCTCAGACCAAGGCGTTTGATAATCTCTCTGTACCGTTCGACATCTTTTTTCTTAAGGTAATCAAGCAATCTCCTTCTCCGTCCCACGAGCTTCAAAAGCCCCCTTCTGGAATGATGATCCTTTTTGTGAACCTTAAAATGTTCCGTCAAATAGGTTATCCTCGCACTCAAAAGGGCAATCTGAACCTCCGGGGATCCCGTATCACTATCATGGGCCTGAAAAGTACCAATTAGTTCCTTCTTTTTAGCTTCTTCTAACACTGCTATTTATCCTCCCTCACTAGAGTTTATAATTTCTTTACCTATAACCGTCGGGACCTGCGAGGCCCCGCTCATCACGCTTAATTATTGAATACCCTTAATATTTCCACTATTTTCCCATTATCATCCAAAAAGGAAGCGTCACGGGATGCACGACACATCCTGGCAACTGCCACCATTTTCTTACCCTTAGTCACGAGCTTTATAATATCCCCCCTGTCAAGGGAGGGAATTGCATTAACACCCAGGGTCTCGGAATCGGGCTGATACCCCTTCCTGATCCTCTCGGCAATCTCATCTGCGACAGAAATGGAGCGGTAATCGGGGAGTGCATCGACCATGGGTATCAGGCTCTCTTTTATCATTTCTAGCCGTCTTTTATCATCAAGATTCTCAAGATTAAGTGCCGATTTTTCTCCAAAGTAGCCGCTTTTTTTCCTCCTGAGACCGGACATGCATGCACCACAGCCTAGCCGTGAACCGATATCCGCACAGAGTGACCGTATGTAGGTGCCCTTCGAACAGGAGACCTCAAAGGTTACATAGGGAAGGGCAATATCCTCGATCGTGATCCCGTATATTGTGACCTTTCGAGGGGCCGGGTCGACAGGCGTACCGTTTCGCGCCCACTTATAAAGGGGTTTCCCCTTGAATTTGATGGCCGAATATCGCGGCGGCGTCTGCTCGATTTCACCCACAAACTCCCCAGCAACATTCTCGATATCACCAACTTCGACAGTTACCGGGTTACTGACCGTCACCGTACCCTCTATATCGAGGGTCTCGGTCTCCACGCCGAGAAGCATGGTGGCGCGGTAGGTCTTATCATCATTTGAAAAGAACCGTACAAGTTTTGTCGCCTCATTGATACAGAGGGGAAGCACCCCCGTAGCGAGCGGGTCGAGTGTCCCCGTATGCCCTATCTTCTTGACCTTTATCAGTCGTTTGACATCGCGAATGACATCATAGGATGTCTTCCCCGGTGGCTTGTCTATGACCACAATTCCATTCATCTATATACCCGTCTTGAACATATCGAGGCTAACCAGCGGTAGCTCTCATTATTGAATCGGTAAGCCTCCCCTTGACGGCATCAATATCACCTTCTAACCTGCAGGCGGAGGCATTTACATGACCTCCTCCGTCAAACTCACGTGCGACCTTTTCCACGTCTATATCTCCCTTCGATCGGAGGCTCGCCTTAAAGGTATTTTTCGACATCTCCTGATAAAAGACGGCCACGTCAACACCCGCTATGGAGCGTACCAGATCCACAAGACCCTCGGTATGCTCGGGCAGTGCCCCCAGTTCCGCTAACATTCCCTGCGTTACCACAATCGATCCTATTTTCCCCTTCCAGTCAATCTCGAGGGTATGAAGGGCCTCCTCCATCAGTTTAATCTGAACAAGGGGCCTTGTCTCATAGACGTTTTCGGCAATCGTACGGGGGTCTGCACCTGCCTCAACCAGTCTCGCCACTAATTTTAGGGTATCTGTCGTCGTATTAGAATAACAGAAGGAACCCGTGTCTGTCATTATCGCCGTATAGATACTCGTCGCGATATCTTGTGTGATGGTCACTCCAAGCATCTCAATGAGCCCGTAGATTATCTCCCCCGTGGAACTTGCCTTAGTATCAACGAGCGAAAGGGGAGAAAAGCCATTATTCGATACGTGGTGGTCTATGTTAATGATACGTCCTGCGGCACCTATCCTTTCAACCTCATCCCCCACTCTTTCCATATCACTGCAATCCAAAAGAATCACCGCATCGAAGGCATCAACGGAATTGATGGTATGAACAATAGCCTCCGAATCAGGAAGGAATCTGTAAATCTCGGGCACCTTATCATGGTTATAAACTACCACTTCCTTGCCCATACCGCTGAGTGCATGATACATGGCCAGGATAGATCCGATGGCATCCCCGTCAGGTCTCACGTGTGAGGCGACGAGAAAACGATGCCCCGAATTTATGATCTCAACTATTTTTTCCAACATCCCATTTCTCTATTTTTCTATCTCTCCGAGTAATCGCTCGATACGATCCCCGTAATCGAAGGACGTATCGAAGATAAATGTTACATCGGGAACATACCGGAGCTGCAATCTCTTGCCCAACTCCCTTCTCAAAAAACCTGTGGCCCTTTTAAGGCCCTCCTTTACTTCATCAGTCACGCCGCCTGTACCCATGGGAACGAAATATACCTTGGCCTGACTCAGGTCATCACTCATCTTGACATCGGTAATAGTCACATTTTGTACTCGCGGATCCCTTACCTGTCTCAGCAGTATATCGGTAATTTCCGCTTTCACGAGATCGGACACCCTGTCAGCCCTTTTAAAACCCATTGTACAACCCTTTTATCTTCAACTCTACAGTCATTTATGCATCCTGAAGGGTAACGTTGAGAAATTTCCGTTCCGGTCGCCGGACACATTACCCATGAGTATATCCGTCCATTACTTCTGAAACGTTGGAAATCTCGATCTTAGAGTTGATAACCTCTGCAAGATTGAGGTGTTCGATGAACTGTATCACCTTATCAACCTTCGAATTAACAAAGCCCCTGTCGTTTCCCACCACACTGAAGCCAATTCTTCCCACCTTCCAGTTGTCATGCTCCCCGATCTCGGCTATGGAAACATTGAACTTGTTTTGCGTACGCTTCAGCAAGCTTCGCAGGACTGCCCGTTTTTCTTTCAAAGATCTGCTCTCAGCAATAAAAATGTCGACAATTCCTATACCGACCACCATTGTACCACTACCGTGATCTCTCAGTCAGACTGACTTTTCACTTTATGTTGTTTATAATTTTCTTGCTATTTCCTTTTTCACATAGGACTCGATGATATCTCCCTCCTTTATATCATTGAATCCTTCGATTCCTATGCCACATTCAAAACCGGAAACCACTTCTTTTGCATCATCCTTGAATCGCCGGAGCGAAAGGAGGGACCCATCAAACATAACAACTCCGTCCCTCAACAATCTCAAACCGGCATTTCTTGTCACCTTACCATCGGTGACGTAACTCCCGGCTACGGCCCCGATCCGGGGGACCTTGAAGACCTGTCTCACTTCGGCTCGTCCCTGAACGACCTCCTCATATATGGGATCCAAGAGTCCCTCCATGGCAGCCCTTACATCGGCAATGGTATCGTAGATCACATCATAGAGCTTGATATCGACCCCCTCATTCTCCGCCAGTTCAGAAACCCTGAGGTCGGGCCTCACCTTAAATCCCAGAATAATTGCGTCAGATGCGGAGGCCAGCATAACATCTGTCTCGGTAATCGCGCCCGCCGAGCCATGGATTATTTCAAGCTTTACGTCGTCGGTACTGAGCTTCAGGAGGGCATCGGAAAGGGCCTCCACGGATCCATGGACATCCCCCTTGATAATAACGTTACATTCCTTACTTCCCTCTATTATCCTTTCGTACAATTGCTCCAGCGTGATCTTCGATGTCTTTGTAAGTTCCCTTTCCCGCTCTTTTCTCACCCAGTACTCGCTTACGCTTCGCGCCTTCTTTTCATCCTCGACGCACATAAAATCCATCCCTGCCTGGGGCACGTCTGAAAATCCTATCACCTCTACAGGCATCGAGGGACCGGCCTCCTCGACACGCTGCCCTTTGTCATTCATCATAGCCCGCACCCTGGCATACTCCTTTCGGGAAACAAGGGCATCTCCCTCTCTCAAGGTACCCTGCTGGACTATCACGGTGGCCACGGGGCCCCTTCCCCTGTCAAGCTTTGATTCTATAATCACTCCCTGGGCGGGTATATCAGGATCCGCTTTGAGTTCCATAATGTCCGCCTGGAGAAGAATCAATTCCATAAGCTCCTCGATGCCCACATTCTTTTTCGCAGAAACCTCGGCATAGATGGTATCCCCCCCCCAATCTTCGGGCACAAGTTCGAGTTCGGAAAGTTGCTGCTTGATTCGTTCCGGATCGGCATTCGCTTTGTCTATCTTATTTACCGCAACAATGATGGGAACCCCGGCCGCCTTTGCGTGATTAATTGCCTCGACGGTCTGATCCATCACTCCGTCCTCGGCAGCAATAACAAGTACCACAATATCAGTAACTTGCGCGCCTCGCGCTCGCATTGCGGTAAAGGCCTCGTGGCCTGGTGTATCGAGAAATACAATATCTTTCCCATCAATATGGACATGATAGGCACCGATCGCCTGGGTGATACCTCCCGATTCTCCTTTAATTACGTTCGTCTTTCTTATCACGTCGAGGAGCGAGGTCTTTCCATGATCAACATGTCCCATAATGGTAATCACGGGTGCACGTGGTTTGAGCTTTTCGGGAGACCCTTGAGGCTTCTCGACTATTTCCTGGTAATCAACACCGACGGCCTCGACACTGTAGTCAAACTCGCCGGCGATGAGTGTCGCCGTATCGATATCAATCGATTGATTGATCGTCACCATCACACCCAGTGCTATCAGCTTGGAAATCAGCTCGCCCGCCTTCACCCCCATTTTTTTTGCCAGGTCTCCGACCCGTATTGCCTCTTCCACCTTTATTCTTCGTTTAATGGCCTTGGGAGTTGTAATCTCCGTCTCCTTCATCTCGGCGACGGTTTTTTTCTTCTCCTCCTTCCAGCTCCTTCTAACCTGTCTTTCCTTACCCTTTTTCGAACGTTTTTCCTTTTTCTCAACAAGCTGCCTGACAAAGGCCTTCTTTTTTACGGGTGCTTCTTCGACCACCACCTCGACGGGGCGTTTCCGCTTCTTCTTGGTGTCGGGAACTTCCGCTACAGCCTCTTTTACTTCCGGTGCCCTGGCCTTGGGCTCTGCCTTTTCCGGCGGTGGTGGTTCTTTTACTGCTGCCTTCTTTTCTTGGGGTTTCTCTTCTTCCTTCTTTGGGACGACCTTCGGAATACTCAGTACTTTTACCCTCACCTTTGGCCGCTTTCCCTCTTTTTCTTTTACCTCCGGGACCTCTTTCGTCTCTTTTTCTTCGTCTGCTTTCGTCTCCGGAACCCCGGCGATTACTTCTTCCGGCGCTGTACCCTGAGCTTCCTTCGCCGACTCGAGAGAGTCATCTTCTTCGGCCACCACGGGCTTTATTGCCTCGGAGGGCTGGCGAATGGCCCTTCGCCGTATAACGGTTGATTTCACCCTTTTTTCTATAACTTTGTTTCGTTCCCCTAAAGAGAACTCTTTTCGTATCCGCTCGACATCGCTATCTTCGAGAGAACTCGAATGCGCCTTCACGGCAATTCCAAACTTTTCCAGCCGTGCGATCAGTTCCTTATTGTCCATTCCGAGTTCTTTTGCCAACTCGTAAACTCTCATCTTAGACATTACTGAAACTCCCTATCATTCCATCAACCGTAAGCAGATGGTTTCCTCAGGAAACCTCGGACGATTCCTTTTCAACCTCACTATTGACTATTTTCATTGCCTCTTCAATCCAGGTAGCAGCCTTTTCCTTGCTCACTCCCTTAATGGGACTCAACATCTCAGGATCCGCCGATGCGATAGCCGCAACACTTCTGAATCCCTCCTTATAGAGAAGATCGGCAGTTCGCTCACCAACACCGGTTATCCCCATCAGAGACTTATGCCCCTCTTCTTGCTGTTTTGTTACCATGGTGTCGCTCTTTACGTCAATTTTCCACTGTGTAAGTCTCGCAGCCAGCCTCACGTTCTGTCCGCTTTTACCGATGGCGAGCGAGAGCTGGTCATCGGGCACGATAACTTCCATAGCCCCCACATCCTCATCCACCAGAACACGGTCGACCTTGGCAGGAGAGAGGGCATTGCAGACATACTTCACCTGATCTTCGGAGTAGGGAACGATATCTATTTTTTCGCCTCTCAGTTCCTGTACCACGCTCTGTACACGAGAGCCCCTCATGCCGACACAGGCACCCACGGGGTCAATGTCCTTATCATTCGATCTCACCGATATTTTTGTCCTGTTGCCCGGCTCCCTTGCTATATTGACAACTTCGATCAGACCCTCCGAAATCTCGGGGACTTCAAGCTCGAAAAGGGTCCGTAAAAAGCCGGGGTGTGTTCTCGAAAGGAGTATCTGCGGTCCCTTGGATATTCTTTTAATATCGTATATATATGCCCGTATCCTTTCCCCCCTCTTAAAAATCTCTTTGTGTATCTGTTCGGAGGAAGGTATCACTCCCTCGGTCATACCGAGGCTGACGATAATATTACCACCTTCAAATCTCTGGACGAAACCGTTCGCCAGGTCTCCCTTCCTGTCCTTATATTCCTCGTATATATTGTCACGTTCGGCATCTTTGACCCTCTGGATTATTATCTGCTTCGCCGTCTGAACGGCAATACGCCCAAAGGTATTGGTATCCATCTTTATACCGAGGCTGTCTCCCAGCTCTGCATCCTCGTCCAGTTGTTCCCGCGCCTCTTCAAGGGAAATCTGGGTATCGGGATTCAAGACCTTTTCGACAACCGTTTTGAATTGAAAGGCCTCGATCTCGCCCACTTCATCGTTATACTGTACCTCCAGATCAAGGCTAAGTCCCAGCTTCTTTCTTGCGGCCGTCAAAACCGCCGTTTCCAATGCATCCACGATAATCTGTCTGTCGATACCCTTTTCCTTACTCATCTGATCGATGAGACGTCTTAGATCTGGCAACATGTAGAATCCTCCAAATTATAACTCGTATTGAAGATTTGCCTTGAGGACAATATTCCTTGGTATGCGATACTGCTTTCCTTCCACATCCAATACGAGCAGCTTTTCCCCTCCATCCTCAATATAATCCTTAAGTGTGCCCTTAAAGTTTCTTCTCCCCTCCAGTTCTTCACCGAGACGGATCTTAACTTCATGACCTCTGTACTTCACGAAGTCCCTGTCGCGCGCAAGGGGCCGATCAAGGCCCGGCGAAGATACCTCCAGGTTATAAGGACCGGGAGGGACATCATAAACGGTGAGGAGATCACCGACCTGACTGCTGATCTCTGCACAGTCGTCAATCGTTACTCCTCCATCCTTATCGATATAAATCCTGACAACCCAGCTGTTTTTCCCCCTCAAACATTCCAGTTCAACAAGCTCCATCCCCTCAGATTCGACAACGGGCCCTATTAATTCGAGCATCTTTTCACGGTACGTTTGTGTGGGATGAATCATTTCATACACCATAAAAATAAAAAAGTGGGCAAAGCCCACTTAAATTACATCACCTAATATCATAAATATTTTTATTTGCAACTAAAATTTAAATGGAGCGGGCGATGGGAATCGAACCCACGACGTCCAGCTTGGGAAGCTGACATTCTACCGCTGAATTACGCCCGCTTTATCGATACACCACAAAATGTCTAGGAGAGCTTATTCAACTATTTTTTTTTGTCAAGACTTTTTTCCTTCCAACCTCACCATAATCGATCGTCCGTGTGCCGTCAGGCCTTCCATTTCGGCGAATCTGGCCGTTTTCTGACCATATCGTCTGAGCGATTGTTCTGGAAAAGAGACGACACTCATCCTCTTCACAAAATCGTACACACCGA
>CAYSHT010000075.1:0-10766 GCA_964430915.1 uncultured Syntrophaceae bacterium | reverse complement strand
CGGGAAGCCCCGCCCTGTGGGCGGGGAGCTTCACAAAAATAAGGGGGAACATGAATTACACAAAATTGCTTGCCGAATTCTGCTCGCAGATTTCCTTTGATAACCTTCCTGAAGAGGTCATTCATAAGACAAAACTCTGCATACTCGATTGTATCGCCAATATCTATGGGTCACGGGAACTCGCGGACGTAAAGAGTGTGGCGGGTTATATTCGCTCACTGCAGGGTGCTCTCCAGGCTTCAGCCCTGGGGTGGAATTTCAGGACGACCGTAAACGATGCCGCCTTTATAAACGGAACTGCCGCAGAAGCGATCGAGGCACAGGACGGACTTCGTTTCGGAGGCAATCATCCGGGAACAGCGGTGATTCCGGCTGCCTTCGCGGTAGCCGAACATCTCGGTTTCGGTGGCAGGGAGGTCATTGAGGCTGTTGTTGCCGGGTACGAGGCAGCGAACAGGCCTGCCGCCGCAATGCACCCATGGCATACACTCTCGGGATTTCTTCCCACGGGAACGTGCGGGACCTTCGGTGCCGCCGCAGCAGCCGCAAAATTATACCGTTTTGACAGCAATCGCATGTTGGATGCCCTGGGTAATGCCGGTTATATTCTGCCCCTTTCAATGGCCGAACATTTAATGGGGGGGTATACGATAAAGATAGTCCAGGGCGGCCAGGCAGCAAGCGCGGGTATCAGGGCGGCGGGTCTTGCAGGATCGGGTATCACGGGCGCCCCCTATGTTCTCGAAGGTTCCGAATTAAACGGAGGCTTTACGAAGATTACGACTAATGCGGAACCGAACATGGATAAAATAATCGAAGGATTGGGAGAACACTTTACCGTGATGGATGTTTATTTCAAGCCATATACGGCATGCCGCCACACACACGGAGCAATTCAGGCCACCCTTGCTATCGTGAAAGAAGAGGAGATTCCACCCTATGATATCGAGAAAGTGGAAGTCTATACGTACGGAATCGCCGTCATCGCGGTAGGGAAGGGCGTTAAGGAGAAAGACACCTTTGTTTCGGCCCAGTTTTCCATACCCTACTGTGTTGCCGCCTGTCTGACCGATGGAGAATTCGGTCCGCAGCAGATGAAGGAGACACGGATCGAAGACCCCGACGTTGTCGAATTGTCGAGAAAGGTTCATGTCTTAATGGACGATGATCTGAATAATATCTATCCCGATATGACATCGAGCAGGGTGGAGATATATTTGAAGGACGGGAGAAAGCTGGTTCAACAGGTTGATATACCGAAGGGAGATCCAAGGGATCCGATGAACGAGAAGGAGATCTCCGAAAAAGTGAGATATTTTGCAGGAAGAAAGAAAAGGGAGAGGGCGGATAAGGTAATCGAAATGATACTCGATATGGAAAATATTTATAATATCGATGAACTTGCTAAATTAATCTAAAGGAAGTTGGGAAAGGAGCGGTAATGGATTTCAGTTTCACGAAAGAGCAGGATATGTTGATTGAAACACTGCGAACAATGGGAAAGCGGGAAAATTTCAAGGAACTCGCTGCACATGTTGATGCCACGGGGGAATTCCCCCATCACCTGATGAAAAAGTATGCCGATATGGGGCTTCTGGGTATGACTCTGTCTTCCGAATACGGAGGGGGAGGAAGGCCGGCGATAGAGGCCATTATTGCTATTGAAGAGCTGGCGAAGTTCAGCCCCATGATAGCAGCCGCGGTATTTGAGTCAAATGTCGGGCCGGTAAGGGTCGTTGATATCTTCGGGACGGAAGAGCAGAAAAAATCGATCATTCCGGGAGTCTGCAAGGGTGAACTGAGTGTCTCTGTGAGCATGACGGAACCCGAGGCGGGATCCGATCTTACATCATTGTCGACAATGGCCATAGAAAGTGGAGATAAGTATATCTTAAACGGACGAAAAGCCTTTATTACCGGCGGCGGTTATGCGAGCCACTATATGGTCTATTCGAGATTCGACAATATTCCGGGCTATAAAGGTATCGGCGGCCTGATCGTGGAGAAAGACATGCCCGGTTTTTCCTTCGGAAAACAGGAAGAATATATGGGGCTGAGAGGTATGCCTTCCTGTGACCTCATATTTGAGGACGTTGTAATTCCGAAGAAAAATGTTATTGTCAAACCCGGAGATTTCAGGAATCTCATGTTGACCTTCGACATAGAACGATGCGGAAATGCCGCCATGTGTCTCGGTGTGGCAGGGGGCGCACTGGAGGAAGCGAAGACATATGCCGAGCAGCGAGAGGCCTTCGGAAGACCCATTTGCGAATTTCAGGCCGTCCAGTTCCCAATTGTCGACATGGCCATGAAACTGGATGCGGCCCGTCTCCTTGTTTACAGGGCCGCGAAGGGAGCCGGCCAAGGATTACCATCCATATATGAATCGGCAATGGCGAAGTGCTATGCAAACGAGATGGTGGTTGAAGTGACCGATGCCGCAATGGAGGTTTACGGTGGTTATGGATACAGCAAAGAATTTCCCGCCGAGAGAATGCTCCGCGACGGAAGGGCATGGAGGGTCGCGGGAGGTACCATAAACATGCTCAGGATTACCATTGCGAGTCTCATCTTCGGGAGGAGATTTGATCAGCGTAAGGGGAAATAGAAACCGTTATTGAGTGATTTAAAATATTTTACAAAAGGAGGGGACAAATGGGAATATATTACAGAGACACTGATCACCTTTATGAGATCTATGGGCATTTTTTGGATCGTGTTCTTACCGATGAGAAGATCGGGCCCAAGATGGCGAAGGCCAATATCATTATCAAGTTCATCTATACGGATCCCGACTGTGAGCTTACTATTGACCTGAAAAACACGCCACAGAAGGAGGGGTACTACGGAAGTTATTACCTGGGGCCCTGTGATTTAAAGGAAGATGTCTGGTCCAAACAAGCGGCTGATTTTTCTCATAGTTTCTGGCATGGATTCGAAAATCCTATAGCCGCCGTCACAAAGAGAAAGGTAAAACAGGGCGGTAAAATAACGGCAATGATGAAACTTCTCCCGGTGGTCAAGCCGGCCTTTAAGGAATTTCCCACAGCACTTGCGGAAATGGGATACGGTGATCTCATCATAGTGAAGAAATGAAGATTTCTGTGACAATAACAATTGGCGAATAATAAATGGGGGATGTAATGGGCGAGAGAAAAAACGAGCACCTTATCGTGAGAGAACCGATTAACGTCAATGAGCTTCCCGATCATAAACTGAGCGATGTGATACCCTTTCCGGTGCTGATGTGCAAGGATCTGGTGCCCGAGGCGCAGGCATGGGCCCTTTATATGTTCATAAAAGAGATAACACAGGAAATGGTCGATCTTATGGATGCCGTAGGAAAGGCGACCCCTCATCGGCACGACTTTGATGAAATGTATCTGATGATAGGAGAAAAGGATGCCATTACCTTTGAGGTCATGCTTGACGACGAATTCTACGAGGTTTCAACGCCGGGAGCGGTGTATATTCCGAAGGGACTTCCCCATGCCATACGGCCGGTAAAGGCAACCGTGGGCCTTTCAGGGGGTCTCATACCCGTGTGTCTGAACGGAGAATATGTTACACTACCTGTGTAACGGTATTTCTGTACCGAAATATGGTATATGGTTGTTGAACTGAGCAGCGAGCGCATTCCCCGCTGCTTGCAGAGGGGGAAGCGAGAATAAAAACAAATATTTTCCTTAACAGTCGGAGATTCCCCGCAACTTGTTGCGGGGTGATTCAAAAATAATCGGCAAAAAGGGGGGATAAAGGGTGAGTAACAATATATCGGTTAAGAACGAGGGTATGTTTGAAGCGTCCGACGGTTTTCAGTTATTTGAGAGATGGTGGGTGCCCGAGGGCGAG
Source organism: uncultured Syntrophaceae bacterium (assembly GCA_964430915.1). Classification (GTDB taxonomy): domain Bacteria; phylum Desulfobacterota; class Syntrophia; order Syntrophales; family UBA2210; genus JAFGBH01. The sequence continues at coordinate 6,914 of CAYSHT010000075.1, read as the reverse complement.
ACAAAAGCAGTCGTTGTCATAGTCCACGGTTTTGCAGAACATAGTGGACGGTATTCTCATGTGGCGAAACGACTGAACGAAAATGGATATGCAGTTTACACCTTTGATTTACGCCTGCACGGCCGATCAGGCGGGGCAAAGGCCTTTGTGAAATCCTTTGATGACTATCTTGCAGACCTTGACGTATTTATTGCGAGGGTGCGTGAAAGAGAGCCTCAAAAACCCCTTTTCATTCTGGGACATAGCATGGGCGGAACAATTACCACCCTTTACACGATAACCAGGAAACCCGATATTACAGGATTGATGCTGAGCGGGGCAGCACTGAAAATGGGCGATGATATTTCACCGATACTTATCAGTCTATCGGGGATTATAGGGAGCATTCTGCCGAAACTGCCCACCGTCAAGCTGGACAGCAGCGCCATTTCGAGAGACGCCGAAGTGATAAAGAGCTATGATGCTGATCCTCTCAACTACCGTGGAGGGACACCGGCACGAACGGGTGCGGAGATTGTGAGAGCCACACGGACTATTCAGGAGCGAATGGAAGAGATAGATGTACCGCTCCTTATTATGCACGGGACGGCAGACCGTCTCGCAAATATCGAGGGGAGCAAAGAGCTCAATGAACGCGCCCGTTCCGCTGATAAGACATTGAAGTTATATGAGGGTCTCTATCATGAAATTCTCAATGAGCCGGAGAAAGATGAGGTAATGAACGATATGGTCGAATGGATGAATTCGCACTGTTGAAGTCTCTTCTCTTTAAGGAGCTATTATTCGAATTGAAAAGCGAGCATTCCCCGCTTTCTGCGGCGGGGAAAGCGAGAATAACAAATAAACATTTTCCTTAACAATTGGAGATTCCCCTCAACAAGTTGCGGGGAGCTTCAATGGCTTGATTCGCACCAATGAAAGAGTTGACAAAAAATGTAATTTTATGTCATTAAACTTAACGGTTAAAGTTCATATATGATGAAAGAATTAAAGTCAGAGAGATTTTTAATCGTGAGAAAAAAGGAAAGCGATTAACAGGGGGACCGACTTATGGCACGATATTTGTTAAAGACATTCATATTTTTAATCATAGTTGTCCTGCTGATCGGTTGCGGGGCGAAAAAAAGGATCCCCCGATTCAGGCCAGTTGATCTTACCAAAGATATTCAGGAAGGAAAGTATGTAAAAAAGGTTGATAATTTAATAATTATTTATGATGAATCCTCGTCAATGTCAGATTCATATATGAAAAAGACAAAATTTGACGTTGCGAAAAATGTTGTCAACAACATAAACAGATGTCTCCCCGAAATGGAGCTGAAGATAGGGCTGAGAACCTTCGGAAAGAATGTCTCCCCCTTTAAAGAGGAAACAACCCTCCTCTATAGTCTCACAGACTATGATAGAAAGAACTTCGGAGATATTGTCAAAAAGTTAGAGAAGGGGAAGGGCCGAAGCGCAATGATATACGCTATCAATGGTGCCGCCGAGGACCTGAAGGAGGCAGATGGGGGGATAGCGGTTATTATCGTAAGCGACTGGAAGAACACCGAGGAGTTTTCGATCAAAGCGGCTGAAAACATGAAGAATCTTTACGGCGACAGGAGCTGTATCTATCCCATTATGATCGGAGAAGATGAGGACGGCAAAAAGAGGATGGAAGAGGTCGCAAAGGCTGGATACTGCGGATTTACAAAGAACGCGACTCAGTTGGCGTCGGGAAAGCAGATGGCCGGTTTCATCAAAAAGATTTTCTTGAAAAAAGCACCACCAAAAGTTGCGGTTGTTGTGGAAGCACCCCCAGTAGTAGAGGTTGTGGAGGAAGTGCCGCCGCCAGTTGAAATACCCGCCCCCGTTTTTACCGAGAAGGTGGCGTTCACGGCTACGCTCAAGGCGGATGTTCTCTTTGATTTTGACTCGGCAGACTTGAAGCCGGGTGCGGGCAAAGAGTTGGATAGCATTGCCGAAGTACTTTTCAACAATCCGGAAACATCAATAAGAGTTGAGGGACATACCGATTCGCGGGGTCCGGAGGTGTATAACCAGTATCTTTCAGAAAAACGTGCTGAAGCTGTGAAGGATGCCCTTGTCGAGATGGGTGTTGATCCAGCGAGGATAGAGGCCGTCGGTCTTGGTGAATCACAGCTCATATCTGCAGACCATGCACTGAACAGAAGGGTAAACATCGTTACCGTTCCGTTACCGGCAGAGGAACCTATCCCTGCTCCTCCTGCAGAAAGTAAAAAAGCTGAGTTTACGGCCACACTTAAATCGGATGTTCTTTTTGATTTTGATTCGGCGGATTTGAAGCCGGGTGCGGGCAAAGAGTTGGATAGCATCGCCAAAACGCTTCATAACTATCCGGAAACATTAATAAGAATTGAGGGGCATACCGATTCTTTAGGACCGGAGGTTTATAACCAGTATCTTTCGAATAAGCGTGCTGAAGCTGTGAAGGATGCCCTTGTCGAGATGGGTGTCGATCCAGCGAGAATAGAGGCCGTTGGCCTTGGTGAATCACAGCTCATATCTACAGACCATACACTGAACAGAAGGGTAAACATCGGCACGGCTCCGTAGTGTTTTTATACTTTTCAAGACTGCCGGAAGATGAAAGATAGGGAATCTTCGGAGAACCCTCTTTATCGCCGGCGTTTGTACAAGTAGCCCAGATTACGCCTTAACAAATACTTTGAAGCTCCCCGCAACACGTTGCGGGGAATCTCCGATTGTTAAGGAAAATGTTTGTTTTATATTCGCTCGCTAACCCCGCCGCAAGCTGAGGGGATTGCGCTCGCTGTTCAATTCAAAAATGAAATCAAGCGCGAAGTGAAGTTCCCCGCCTACAGGGCGGGGCTTCCCGGTAAGGAAATCGAAGATTCATGAGCCGAAGGCGAGTAATATATTCCTTTTTAATTGCGTCCCATGACCCCGCCTATAAGGCGGGATTGAGGGTGCGCCCCCGGTCAATAATTACTGAAGCCATTTATCGAGTGATGGAAATAGGGTAGGCTGAGAGAGGAAAGTTTTATGGAATATCTATCAGTATTTATGTCCGGCATTATACTGGGTGTAATTATAGTAGTGGTGGTTAATCTAATACGGGGTAGGGAGACGAAGAGAATTGCGGAAGAATTAGTGAATCAGGCAGAGCGCCAAAAGATGCAGGACCTGGAGGCAATCATCGGCAGGATGAAAGATTCCTTCGGGGCACTGTCACTGGATGCGCTCTCAAAAAATACGGAGGAGTTTTTAAAGCTCGCAAACGAGAGGCTCTCGAAACAGACGGAATCAGGTGAGAAAGAGCTCGATGGAAAGAAAAAACTCATTGACCAGACCCTTGAGGTTATGAAAACGGACTTGAAAGGGGTTCAGGATCTCGTCGTCAATCTTGAAAAAGACAGGGAGAAAAAGTTCGGTGAACTTTCCAGTCAATTGAAGTCAGCTTCAGAACAGACGGTAAAGCTTCAGGAGACGACCCATCAGCTGAAAGTGGCACTTTCAAGCACAAAGGCCCGGGGTCAATGGGGTGAAAGAATGGCAGAAGACGTGCTGAGGCTGGCAGGCTTCATAGAAGGGGTGAATTATCGGAAGCAGAAGGTACTTGAAACTGCAAGCACACGACCCGATTTCACCTTTTTCCTACCACAGAACCTCAAAGTGAACATGGACGTTAAATTTCCCCTCGACAACTACCTCAAGTATCTTGAATCGAATGGTGACGCCGAAAGGGAGAAGAGTAAAGCCAGGTTCTTAAAGGATGTGCGGGAGAGGATTAAAGAGGTTCTCACAAGAGACTATATAAATCCCGAAGAGAATACAGTGGACTATGTAATCGTATTTATACCGAACGAGCAGGTCTATGCATTCATAAACGAAAATGACGGAACGATTCTCGATGATGCCCTGAAGAACAAGGTTATCCTTTGCTCTCCCATTACCCTCTATGCGATTCTGGCAGTAATTAGGCAGGCGGTGGACAACTTTAATCTTGAGAAAACAGCGGCTCAGATACTTTCGCTACTCGGCTCCTTTAACAAGCAATGGGATGCGTTTATGAAATCTTTTGATAAGATGGGGAAGCGGATAGATGATGCACAGAGAGAATTTAATACTCTCACCTCAACGAGACGTAACCAGATGGAAAGGTCCCTAAGAAAAATAGATGATCTCAGGACACAGAGAGGGCTTGCTGAAGTTGAATTAGGGGACGATGAGACACCCCTTATCGATGTTGAGAAAGGTGAAGAGTAAAAGAGGCACAGAGGCACAGAGGCACAGAGTAAGGAAAGTACGAAAGTACAGAGGCACAGAGGAGAAGAGCAAAATAGGCACAAAGGCACAGAGTGACAAAGGTACAGAGTGACAAAGGTACAGAGTGACAGAGTAACAGAGTAAAAAGGCAGAAAAGCACATAGGCACAAAGTACAAGCACAATGAAAACATACAGAGACCTTATTGTTTGGCAGAAATCTGTGCACTTTGTTACGGTAATATATCAGACAACGAAGACATTTCCTAAAGATGAAGTTTTTGGTTTGATTTCGCAGATGAGGCGATGTTCCGTTTCTATCCCAAGCAATATAGCAGAAGGTTACGGTCGAAGGTCAAAAAAGGATTACCTACGCTTCCTGCAAATAGCAATGGGCGCAGTCTACGAGCTACAAACCCAGATAGAGATTAGTCGGAATCTGGAATATCTTACTCCAAATCGAATTGAAGAGATCTATCAATTAAGTCGAGAAATTGAGCGAATGCTTAGTAGTTTGATCAATAAAGTACGAGACAAATAACTTTAGTCTTTTCCCTTTGTGCCTCTGTGCCTTTTTGTTTTTACTTTTCTATACGCCTTTTGCTTTTGATTTCCTGTGTGCCTTTGTGCCTTGGTAACTATGCGTCTTTTATTCTTTATGCCTTTTCGCTTTTGCTTTTACTACTATGTGCCTCTGTGCCTTGGTAACTTTGTGCCTTTACTTTCACAAAACAACATTCAGTATTCCTCCTGCCGTTAAAGCTGAGATCAGCATTATCGCCATTGATTTCAGAAAGTCCCGCAGTCCCAATTCTTTCAAAAGAACTACAAACGTGGCAATGCAGGGGAAGAACATCGTAAGAACCACACTTCCTATAACCATCTGTTTGGCCGTAAGTGCCGAAAGTGCGAGCATTCCGAGGGCGGCATCCTTCCTGATAAATCCGATCACGATTGCCACGACCGACTCTTCGGGAAGCCCCCAGATACCGGTAATTACAGGTGCGGCAAAGTTCGCGACATAATCAAATATCCCAGAGATAAAGAGTATATTGATAACAAAGACGGCCGCCAGGATTATGGGAACTGCCTCCCTGAGAAAATTATCGATTCTGTAAAAGAGTTTCTGGAATACGATCCCCCATGGCGGGATCCTGTAGGGTGGAATTTCTATCAGGAGTTCAGGGCTCAGACCTTTTAATATCTTGTTCAGGATAAAACCGAGTATGATCCATACCAGAAAGAGCGTTCCGTAAACCATGGCCACATATTTTCCGCCGAATTTACCGACGAGTCCGAAAATCATCGCCTGGGCCGACGCGCAGGGAACGGCGATGGAAACGAGCGTCGCAGCGATAAAACGTTCACGCCTGCTTTCGAGAACGCGTGTTGCCATTATGGCAGGCACGTTGCATCCAAGTCCCAAAAGCGTGGGAACGATGGCGAATCCGTGCAACCCAATTTTGTGCATGGTGGTATCCAAAAGAATAGCCAGTCGGGGAAGGTACCCGATGTCCTCGAGGAGCCCTATGACTAAATAAAAGGAGATAATATAGGGGAGTACCATTGCAAGCGGGACATAAAGGCCGCTGCTCAAAAGTCCGAACGACTCAATAAAATGTATATGTCCGGAAATGATCTTTCCCACAATGACATCATGGAGAAAACCACCACCACCCATAAAGACACTCAGTTTTGTCAAGAGAGGCAGCCATATTGAGTGAAAGAGGGGATCGAGGACATAATTGATAAGATTTTCACCGACAAAGCGGATAATATAGTAAGAGATGGCAAGAACTGCCGCGGCGATAAAGATACCGGTTTTCGGTTTTACGCTTGCATCTTCGAGACGCTCAAACCACCGGTGATGACGATGGGTAATGGTCTGGACACTGTCGATAATTTTTCCCACGAAGGCCCAGCGTTCGTCACGGCTCATAGGCGTTATATCAGAAGTGGTAGCACTCGGAATACTTTCCGCCATGTCTTTTATTCCCTGTCCCGTGAGACCCGAGGTTGCGATGACTGGAACACCGAGAATAGTCTCTAGTTTTTTACGGTCAATTGAAATGCCGCGATGCTTTGTGTCGTCCCAGAGATTGAGTGCCACGACAAGGGTAATCTTTTTTTCCAGTAACTGAAGGGTCAGATAGAGGTTTCTTTCGAGGTTGGTAGCATCGACTACATCGATGACCACGTCGCCAGATTTGAGCATGTCGAGTGCTATTTCTTCTGCTTCACTGGTGGGTTCGAGCGTATAAGTGCCGGGTACATCGATGATTTCTGCTGTGTCATCGCCGATTTTCATAAAACCGCTTGTATAGCTTACGGTGGTACCGGGATAATTAGACGAAACGACGCGAACTCCAGTAAGACGGGAGAATATGACACTCTTTCCGACATTTGGATTACCCATGAGCAAAATCTTCATTTTGCCGCCTATTTTGTTTCGACGATTATTTTTTGTGCCATGCCGTAACCGATGGCAACAAGAGACCTGTTTATCTGAACGGTGACGGGTCCCCTCAACATCATGGAACCTTTCTTCGTTAATTTCTTTCCCGGTATAATACCAAGAGAGTTCAGGCGATTGGCAAGTCCCTGGCCCCCTCGTATTTAAATTATAGTGCCGGCTTCTTCGGAATGAAGATAACCGAGAGAA
>CAYSHT010000074.1:0-11098 GCA_964430915.1 uncultured Syntrophaceae bacterium | reverse complement strand
AAGAACTCGAGAAGGATTTGGCGGAAGGAAACCTTCGGCAGATTTCCATCGAGGCGCGGATCGTAGAGGTCACCACGACCTTTGCCAGAAACATCGGTGTCAGGTGGGGCACCGGATATCAGAATACATGGAACGATAGGGACTACGGCGCGATTTTTGGTAATTCCGAGGGCGTGGATGGCGCCACCGAAATCGCTTCTCTTCCCGGCGGAATCGGTCTCACCAGCTCCAACGTGGCCGTCAATTTTCCGTCATCTACCTCGACTATAGGGCCGGGACTGGGTGTCGTAATGGGGTCGAGCAAATTTATCCTCGATGCGAAGCTCACGGCACTGGAGGATATGGGTGAAGGAAGAATTATATCATCGCCCAGAGTGACAACCATTGATAATGTGAAGGCCACTATCAAACAGGGCGAAGAAATTCCCTATGTCGTGAAAGATGATGATGGTAGTAACTCCGTTGAGTTCAAAGATGCGGCCTTACTCCTTGAAGTAACTCCCAAGATCACACCCGACGGAAAAATTTCCATGGAAGTTCTGGCCAACAACGATTATGCTGACTATTCGAGAACCAACACGAGCGGTGAAAATCCGCCCATCGTGACGAGCAGCGTCGAGTCGACCATCATTGTAAATGACGGAGATACGATCGTTGTGGGAGGCATACATAAAACGGACAAGATAGAAAGAATTGACGGGGTCCCGTGGCTTAAGGATGTGCCCTACCTGGGCTGGTTTTTCAAGTACAAAACCAGTAGCGAGAACAAGCGGGAGATACTAATCTTCGTAACGCCTCGCATTATATAAGGAAGGGTAATTAAGAGGTAAAAACTTCAATATTAACAGAATGTTAATACAAAAGGAACTGGCGTAAGGATTAATGTCTCTCCGATGTAACTATTAGAAAAGGCGGCAGGATATGCCGCCTTTTTTGTGCCTTTATTTTTTCTAAAAGTATACATCTTACATCCGAGGCGTATCTTATTTGGAGTGGGTGGCCCTTACCGTCGTATGAAGTCCCCCCCGGACGTTGAATTTTCCCGTCACCGTCACCCTCTTGGGGCGGACCGTGGTGACAAAGTCGTCGAGTATCCGGTTGACCGCCTCCTCGTGAAAGATCCCCTTATCCCGGTAGGAGTTGAGATAGAGCTTGAGTGATTTCAACTCCACGAGAAGCTCATCGGGAACATAGGTAATGATGATCTCGGCGAAATCGGGCTGCGACGTCATCGGGCAGAGGCAGGTGAATTCGGGGAATCGAATGTCGACCTCGTAATCACGCTCTCTGTACTTGTTCTCTACTGTCTCCATAGGCCTTTACTAACAGATAACAAAACGGTGTGTCAAGGAGCGCAATCCCCACCTTGACGAGATACTGACTCGCAATCATGACCGCGATTGTTTTCATGGGATAGGTTCCTGCGAAGGCTATTCCGATAAAGAGGACCGAGTCTATGAGCTGGGAGGCGACGGTGGAGCAAGTGTTCCTGAGCCAGAGATATCTGCCCTCCGTTTTTTTCTTCAACCAGTGAAAGGCCCAGACATCGTGATTCTGGGAGATGAGGTAGGCGATCATCGATGCGAGGACGATTCTCGGTGTCGAGCCGAGAATGATCTCATATGCCCCCTGATTCTGCCAGAAGGGGGCGGCGGGAAGCAGCCTTCCTATAAAGATTACCGCCACCATGACGATCGACATGTAAAATCCCGTCATGACAAGGGTCCGGGCACTTTCCTTCCCCTCGATTTCTGAAACCACATCGGTGAAGAGAAAGGTTAAAGGATAGAGTATTATCGCCGCGGGGAGTATGAGACCTCCTATGACAACTATTTTGGAGGCCAGGATATTGGCCATCAAAAGAGAGGTCACAAAAAGGTACTTTATAAAACGAATATCTGCTACAACCATATCAATTTCTTATTGAAAGTTCTCCGTAAATAGGGTTACATGCAATATCATTGAAAGGAAAGGTGAGTCAATCGATTTTTTGGCTTATTCCATCGTTCACACTCGAAATACATAGCGTTAGTGGCTTCAGGTTTTTATTATGGACTCTGAATATCTAAAGGAAAGAGAGGCGTTTCTTTACCGCGCCTACACCATGTTGGACAAAGGGGCTTTTGAGGAGGCCCTTTCTCTTGCCGAAGGAAGAATTAATCATTACCCCGGCGATGTTGATGCGTGGCTTCTTATTGCCGCTTCATCGGTCAGCATGGGGAGGCTCAGCGAGGCGGAGAGGATTCTCAGAGAATTGAATCATATACTTCCGGGGTGGCCCCACGTCTTAGAATGCCTCGGTGATGTTCTCCGGAGAATGGGGATGACTGGAGAAGCAATGGATTACTACAAAAGCGCTCTTGCCCTTGACCCGCCGATGACGGAGCGTATTGCTGAAAAGATCGCGGCAATTGAGGCGGGAAGAGAAGATGATGAAACTGAGACGGATGAAATTTCCGCAGATTTTCAGACGGTGACGCTGGCGGACATGTATCTCAAACAGGGTGATAAAAAGAAGGCAATTGCTGTCCTCAGAAAGATTCTCGAGAAGGATCCCGAAAACAGTGAGGCACAAAAGCGATTGAAAGTATCCGATTTTCTCCGCGATGAAAACCCTAAGGCCGAAGTGGTGGGCGAACTGGATCGGTGGCTGCAAAAACTCAGGATAGGAAAGCGTAAAAATGACTAATCTCTCGAAAGAGGAGAAACGGGTTGGCCGTATTCGATCGATCCTGTCCCGCTGTGAAGTCGAGGGAATCCTCTTCTTCGATATGGCAAACATACGGTATCTGACCGGTTTTACGGGAAGTGAGGGGGCCCTTTTTATCGGGGAGGGCGAACCGGTGCTCCTTATCGACGGACGGTACGTCACGCAGGCAAAAAGAGAGACAAATGCCTGCGAGATTCTCCACTTTACCGACAAGACGGAGGGTATAGCAAGGCTCCTTGAGGCCTCAAACGTGAAGGTGGCCGGTTTTGAATCCCAGGCCCTTACCTATGATGCCTACGAGAAACTGCAAAGAGAGACCGAAGGGATTTCCCTCAAACCACTATCGGATGAGATAGGCCCGATTCGCGCCAGAAAAGATTCGGATGAGGTTTCACTTCTGAGGGAAGCAGCGAAAATTGCCGCACGGGCCCTTACCGCGACCCTGGAAATAATAAAGCCCGGTATCTCCGAGCGTAACGTCGCCACGCTCCTTGAGGTGACTATGGCAGAAGTGGGGAGCGAGAAGCCCTCCTTTGAAACGATCGTGGCCGCCGGTGACAACTCCTCGATGCCCCACGCGAAACCGGGCATGAGTGAATTGCAAAATGGAGATTTTGTCGTCATAGACTATGGGGCCGTGTATCGAGGATATCACTCCGACGAGACCTGCACCTACGCAATAGGCAAAATATCCCGCGAGCAAAAAGAGGTCTACGAAATAGTGAAGTATGCCCACGATCGCGCCATAGATGCCGTAAAGGCAGGGGTATCCTGTAAGGAAATAGACACCATTGCCAGAGACTATATTGAAGACAGGGGCTTTGGTCCTCATTTTTCCCACGGTACGGGCCATGGCGTCGGCCTTGAAGTTCACGAAGCCCCTACGGTGTCAGGCAGGAGTACGGACCGCCTGGAAGAGGGGATGGTAATTACGGTGGAGCCCGGCATCTATATTCCCGGTAAATGGGGGGTGCGGATCGAGGACACGGTCCTCGTCGAGAGGGATGGCTGCGAGATTATAACAAAGATGTCGAAGGATCTCATGGTTCTGTAGACGGAAACGATGCAATGCGAGCTCTGAACAAGTATAAAAGAAGAAAACTATACTGAAAGAAAATAAGCGGAGGATGATCGAGCCATGTCGACCTTTCCTGATGATCTACTTTATACGCGTGAACATACATGGGTGAGGGTTGATGATAATATCGCAACGATAGGAATAACCGATTATGCCCAGGAGCAACTGGGAGACATACTGTCCGTAAAACTTTCCGATAACGACTCATCGGTCGAGCAGGATGAGTCTTTCGGGGTTATTGAGTCTGCTAAAACGGTGGTGGAACTCATATCCCCCATAAGCGGCGAGATAATAAAAATCAATGAAGATGTATCCGATGATCTGGGGATTCTGAACAGCGATCCCTATGATACCGGCTGGCTCATCGTCGTCAATATAAAGGACTTGAGTAAGCTCGACAATCTCCTCGATTCCTATGAATATTCCGACTATATTGAGGAAGAAGTGGAGGTCGAGTAACATCCCGTGGAAGAGTGGAGGCTCATACCGTTTAACAGGTTCTCCGCCTTTGAAAATATGGCCATCGATGAGGCCATACTGAAGGAGGGACAGCAAAGGAATATTCCCCCCACGCTCAGGTTCTACGGATGGATAGGGCCTGCCGTGTCGATAGGGTATTTCCAGGATCTTCGGCATGAGATTAATCGTGATTTTTGCCGCAAAGGGGGAATCGACATCGTGAGGCGTCCCACAGGAGGTAAGGCGGTTTTTCACGCCAGCGATCTCACCTATTCATTCGTGGCCCATGAGCGTAATCCCCTGTTTTCCACGGATATCATGGAAAACTACGGCACCATAAGCGGATGTATCGCGAGGGGGCTCGAAAAGGCGGGGATTGGGGCAGCTTTGGTGGAGGAGGGGAGAGAAAACCGCCTGGGATCTTCAGATTCTTTCTGTTTTTCCCTTCCCCTTCGTAATGAACTGCTCGCAGGGGGGAAAAAGATATGCGGGAGCGCGCAGTTACGGTCGAGAAGTGTCTTTCTGCAGCACGGATCCATTCTCCTTGACTTCGATCCTGAAATGACAGCGAGGGTTATGTGGAAAAATGAGGAGAACCTCATGGAGAATATATCTAGACTGAAAAATTCGGTAACATGCGTCAATGAACATTCTGAAAACGGGATAGAAACCGACCTTCTTTGCAGCTATATTAAGGAGAGTTTTGAAGAAACGATGAAGGTACGTCTTCTCGAGTCTTGCCTGACTCCCCGTGAAGAGGTACTGAAGAAGCGACTATTGAGGGACAAGTATTCAACGCCAGAATGGAATATGGAAGGAAAGGTATAGCTATATGGATGTCACACGTATCATTAAGCGTGAGGTGCTCGGCCAGGAGGCCTATCAGATAGATGAAAGGATATGCAGGGTCAAACTCGATGCCAACGAGAACCCCTATTCACTGCCGGAAGAGCTCTCCTTCCGTCTCTTCGAATATCTGAAGACCTTTTCCTTGAACCGTTATCCTGCCCCCGGTTCCCCCGAACTGAGGCTGAAATTTGCGGAAAAATTTGGGATTAACGAGAACATGATCATCATCGGAAACGGATTGGATGAACTGATTCAGGTGCTTTTGACGGCCCTCCCCCCCTCGGGGAGCGTCCTCATTCCGTCGCCCACCTTTGCCATGTATAAGATATCCTCAATCAATACGGGGCACGACGTCATCGAGATACCCCTCGATGAGAACTTTGACTTGAGAACTGATGAGATTCTTCGTACCATGGCGAAGAGGTCTCCCTCGGTGGTTTTTCTGAGCTATCCGAACAATCCCACGGGAAACTGCTTTGACCGGGAAAAAATTGAGACGATTATAAGGCAAAGTGAGGGGATTGTGGTTGTCGATGAGGCCTACTTTCATTTTTCCGGGAGCACCTTTCTCCCCTTCCTTGAGAGGTTTGATAATCTCGTTGTTTTGAGGACGCTTTCAAAGGTGGGACTTGCGGCCCTCAGGGTTGGCATACTCCTGGGTCATCCATCGCTCATCCATGAGTTGAACAAGGTACGACTCCCCTATAATCTCAATACGCTCTCCCAGGCGGCAACTCATTTTTTTGTCGAACATGAAGATGAATTCCTTGCGCAGACCAAAAAGATAGTGGCGGGAAGGGCCGGGGTCTTTCGTGAACTTGAGTTAATAGAAGGCATTACACCCTATCCTACGGATTCAAATTTTATCCTTTTTAGTTGTCTTAGGGATAAAGATGGTGTATACGAGAGGCTCGTTTCAGAGGATGTACTGATAAAGAATTTTGGATCTTCCGGTATCCTGAAGGACTGTATGAGGGTTACGCTGGGTACCGATGATGAAAACGATCAGTTTTTAAGGGCACTTAGAAAGGCTGTCCTGCAGTAAGGAGAGTGATATAACTGCGTGGTAAAGTAGGGGTGGGTGACGTCGTATTGCATACGGGACGTCGCACTGCCCCTTTTTTTGCATTTTGGGTTTAGAGTTTAAAAACAAAACTTACTATAAGGGAAAGGAAGGATAATTTTGGAAGTCAAGGTATTGGACAACGATGTGGAAAGGGCGTTAAAGATCCTGAAGAATAAACTTTCTAAGAATGGTTTCTTCAAGGAGCTGAAACTCCGCAGGGCCTATGAGAAACCCTCGGTGAAGAGAAAGAGAAAGGCACTGGAGGCGAGGAGGCGGTTGGCCAAGGCGGCGAGAAGGCGCAGGTGGTCGCGGTAATAATGCCTGTATAAGGCGTCAAAAGCAGTGCCCGGGAGTGACGGTAATGGAAGAGAAGCAATATCTCGTTGATGCACTCTCTATCGATGAGTCGTGGCGAATATTCCGTATAATGGCCGAATTTGTGGAGGCCGTCGAGGAATTGTCTCGTATCGGCCATGCGGTGAGTATATTCGGCTCGGCACGGGCAGCCCCTGGCGATGAATATTATGAAAAGACGGTAGAACTGGCGGGGCTCCTTGCCAAGGAGGGATTTGGTGTCATTACCGGCGGCGGTCCGGGGATTATGGAGGCGGCAAACAAGGGTGCAAGCGAAGGGGGAGGAAAATCCGTGGGGATGAATATTCGTCTCCCCTTCGAGCAGAAGCCGAACCCCTATGCCAATATAAGTATAGATTATAATTACTTTTTTATCAGAAAGGTCATGTTTGTCAAATATGCCATGGCCTACGTGATTCTTCCCGGTGGTTTCGGCACCATGGACGAGCTCTTTGAGGCCATTACCCTGATTCAGACTAAGAGAATCAAAAGCTTCCCCGTGGTCCTCATGGGTGGGGAGTACTGGGAAGGGCTCCTTCAATGGCTCAAAGAAACGATGCTGAAGGAAGAAAAGATATCAGAAGAAGACCTCGACATCATCAGGGTTATTGATGATCCCGGTGATATCGTGAGGCATATAAAGAAATTTGTGATCCTGTAACAGTTCTGTTTCCATTCCATAGAGATTTTTCATAACAAATGCTCCTTACGGGGGCTATATTTCTGAAGGTGGCACATGAGGGGGAAACTGGATAGCGCTCTCAAAGACATAGAGAAGGGCACAATCGCCCCCTGTTACCTCCTCTGGGGTGACGAGAAATATCTCGTCGAGAGGGCCTTGGGCGGTATTGTTGACCATATGCTGCCCTCTTCTGAAAGAGATCTCAGCCTCTTTCAGATGGAAGGCGATAGCACTGATATGGATACCATTGTCGAAGCGGTGCTGACCCCCTCTCTCATGCCGGGCAGAAAGGTGGTGGTTGTAAAAAATAGCCGTCTTTTCTATAGCAAGTCATCCTCTACAGACATAGCGGGCGATATGCTCCGAAATCTCGAGAGAGATGTTACGCTTGCTGCACGGGCCTTTGCCGTCTTTCTGGGAATGGTGGGCTGGTCGCTGGCAGACCTTCAGGATGAGGGATGGAGGAAGATTCCAGAGGGTGCGTGGCAGGAGGCAGTGGGGGGAGATGCGGCGAGGGAGAGAGAAAAATGGCTTCCCCGGCTGCTCGCGGAATGCAAGAGCCTCGGTATAAAGGAGAAGAGACACGACAAGGATACAGGGCCCTTTGAGGAAATCCTGAAAGGGGGGCTCCCCAATGGAAATTGCCTCATACTGACCGCCGATGCGGTCGATAAGAGAAAGAAATTGTACAAAACCATCTCGGAGATTGGAATTATCCTCCACTTTCCCTCGGCAAAGAGAGAGGCGGAAAAGAAAGACCTCCTCTCGGAAGCGGCACGGGACATGCTCTTAGAGAGGGGGAAAAGCGTTTCCCCCAATGCCCTCTCCGCGCTCGCGAAAAAGACGGGGTTTGACATTCAGGCCTCAATGGAAGAACTTGAAAAACTGATAACCTACGCGGGGGACAGGGGGCTTATAGACGAGAATGACATAAAGGCCCTCACAGGGAGAAAAAAAGAGGACTCCGTCTTCGAGCTCACTGCCGCTCTTGTGGAACGGGACCCTGAAAAGGCCCTTCTGACCCTCCGTAATCTTCTCGATCAAGGCGTGCACCATCTCATGATACTGACCATGATAGTAAGAGAAATACGGTATCTTTTGCAGGGGAAGATTATCCTCAAATCTGACGTGGTTTCGTCCTTCCGCCCGGGGATGGATTACCCAACATTCCAGAAGAATGTCTATCCTTCAATAAAAGAAATGGGCCTCGGCGGAGCGAAAAAAAAGGGATGGCTTTTCGGCCAGCATCCCTATGTGATCTATAATGCCCTGAGAAATTCCCGGCGTTTTTCCTATGATGAGCTTGTGGAATATATGAACCGCCTCGTTGACGTTGACCTTGCCCTAAAAACGACGGGCATGAAACCAAAACTTGTCCTTGAACATCTGTTGATGGATATATGCAAATAAAAGGCCGGTGCAGTCCTATAATTTCCTCCGCCTTCTCTCGGTAAGCCGCTCCTTCTTGGAGAGCCTTCGTGATGGGCCTTTTTTCCCGCCCCTTCTTATTTCCTCATCGTCCTCTTCCTCGGGAGAAACCCCCTTTTCACCGAGGAGAGCCATTTGCCCTTCCAGTATCATCCTGGTCTCGAATTCCGGCGATGCTATGGCAACTCCCCCCGATCGCTCCACAGCCTGGGCGATTTCTCTGTCCGAGGTCACGACTACCAGTTCCTCACCGCTTCTCTTCCTGGCTATCCTCTTTATGACCTCATCGGCTTTTTCTCCCCTTCTGGAGTAGATTATGCGGATACCTGCCTCCCGCTGCCTTTCCTCACGAAGGGGGCCGCCGATCCAGCCGTCAAAGACGACGGTAATTCTATGCCCTTTCAATTTTCTGTAGGGCGCGAGTCTCTTTATGAGTTCTTCCCGCCCTTTCTCGAGGCCCAGTCTCTCGAAACGCCTGAGGGAATCCGACTGCCGTATGAGGTTGTAACCGTCGATAATGATGTGCATGCTACCCCTCGAAGGTAAGGTTTTTTTCTATAGGTTTTTAAAGGGTAAAAGGAGGCTATCGGTCGTCCAGGATGTTTCTCATTTCCCTGATGGTGCGGCCGTAATCTTCGCTTCGAAAAATCGAGGAGCCGGCCACAAGGATATCGGCCCCCGCCTCACTTATAGTAGCAATATTCTCAAGCGTGACACCTCCGTCGACCTCGAGGAGCACATGGGGTGCCTCTCTGTCAATGAGGGCGCGGGCGCGCTTTATCTTCTTAAGCGTATTCTCGATGAACTTCTGACCGCCGAAACCGGGATTCACCGACATGATGAGGAGGAGATCGATGTCGGCGATGATCTCCACTATCTGGTCAAGGGGTGTTGCCGGATTCAGCGAAACTCCTGCTTTTACCCCCCGTTCCTTGATTGAATGGACCGTACGGTGGAGGTGGCGTTCCGCTTCTACATGCACGGTAATGAAGTCACTTCCCGCATCGGCATATTCTCCGATATACCTGCCGGGGGTATCTATCATCAGATGGACATCGAAGGGAAGTCCCGTTGTCTTTCTGATTGAGGCTATTATCGGAGGGCCAAGAGTGAGATTGGGTACAAATTTACCGTCCATCACATCGATGTGAATGAGATCGGCACCGGCCGCCTCGACGGCCTCTATCTCTCCGGCGAGGTTGCCGAAATCCGCTGCTAGTATGGAGGGGGCAATTTTTGTCATATTAGAATTTCATTATCAGTGTGTGGCTGTTTCCCGTATCCGTTTCCCTGATGGTAAGGCGGAGCTCGGTAGCGCTTTTCGCCTCTCCGGGAAAGAATAGGAATCCGTGGGCTATGTCGTGAGGGGGGATCGGCTTGCGCTCCAGGGTCCTGTTGTGCAGGTCCCCGTCTATCCTGTTTTTCACATCCTCATCGGCGATCCCCTTTGCACCTCCCAGAAGCAGTCCCGCAGCGGAGCCCAGGACGGCACCCTTTCCTGCGGCCTCACCTACATTTTCTCCCGTCACGATTCCTATGGCAGCACCCACAATGGCCCCCGCCGCGCCTCCGATTAATCCCGGTTTCACCGATTCGGGAACGGCCTCTCCGTATTCCGTCTTTTTCGATATGCGGTCATAGGCGAGATCCGACTCGAGGATGGGCCACAGGTTGTCTTCGGAATCGACGAGATAGGTCTTCTGGGGAAGTATCTCCAGGGGATGGTCTCCCTGATTGTCAAAGATTACCTGTACCGGTAAAACGCCTGAGCTTACGATATCGAAACCGAAGGCGGACTTTGCATCGCTTCGGTCGGAGAAGGCCTGTGCCGCTATGTGCGCTCCGGCAACCCAGGTTGCATTGGGAAGAGATCGTGGCATCTTGAAGGGCACCACTTTTCTCTCATATCGTGTGCAGCCGAGAAGGATGACAAATAGTACGGAAAGTACTGCTATCACGGTGGAGCATCGATGTGATAGTTTCATTTTTTTGAAACTTCCTTTTTTTTGCAAATTCTATAGGATGTGGGGGGGCGTGTCAATGATTAAAGCCGCACCCGGAGTCGCCGACCCCTTCGCCCATTCGATTGCACTCTTTTCCGTGGGTAGCCGGCTTCCCTTTTTTATACGGTACGGCCGGGCATTACTATACCGCCCTCTTTTAGTCAACAGGGGGAGATTCCCCGCAACAAATTGAGGGGAATCTCCGATTGTTAAGGTAAGGTTTATTTTGTATTCTCGTTCTCCCACCGCAGAAAGCGGGGAATGCGCTCGCTGTTCAATTCAATCGTGCTTGACAGCGATGCAAAAGAACATTATGTTCCTTCTCCTATGTATACCTTTTTATACAACATACTCCTCGCCTTCGCGGCCGTGTTCCTTGCCCCCTATTATGGGGCAAAGATTGTGCTGACGGGAAAGTACAGAAGAAGTATAGGGCCGAAGTTCGGATTTCCTGCGGCCAATGGGTTAG
>CAYSHT010000073.1:5798-11104 GCA_964430915.1 uncultured Syntrophaceae bacterium | reverse complement strand
AGGGGGATGCCGAAGAAACGGAAGAGGTTTTTACCCGATGACTCACCGGTGTAGAACTTTTTTCTGCCCGGTATGAAGATATTGAATTCCTTTTCGTTTGCCGAAAGGAGAAAATCAGCAGGCCCAAAGGCGGGTATCGCATCGATTCGCAGGGAGGAGGGTTTCTTTACTGCCATGGCTACCCTCCCCGAATAGTTTCTATCGGGGGAATCAAGGGTAATGTGCGCCTCGGCCTTTATGAAGGCGTCATGATCAGGGTGTCTCGATATATTTTCAAAGACAACTTCCGGATCAAGAAGGGGCCTCAAGGCAAGGTCAGGTATTTTTTTGGGCGCGCATCCGGAAGTGATGAAAATGATGACCGAAAGGGCTGAAAGGATAAGGCTAACTTTTTTCTTCATTCCGTTATCGGTTGGCCCGTGAGTCTGTTAATCTTCTCTTTCAGGCCCTCGTTTTCAGGGTTTAACTCCAGGGCCTTTCTGTACATTTCGAGAGCCTTTTGCCTGTTACCTGTTTTTTCGTATACCTCTCCCAGATGTTCGGCGATAGTGGGGTCTTCCGGTGTTATATGAAATGCCTCTTCGAGATATTTGATGGCCTCTCTTATTTTATCCTGTCGGTAATAGACCCAGCCGAGGCTGTCGATAATATAGCCGTTACCCGGCTTGAGTTCCATGGCCCGCTTTATCATACTTTCGGCCTCGTCAAGTTTTATCCCCTTGTCGGCATAGCTGTACCCGATGAAATTGAGCGCTTCGGCATTTTCTGGTTCGATCGAGAGCACCTCTTCCATCTCCAGCAGACTCTCCTCGCCCCTTTCCATCTTTGAATAGATGACGCCGAGTTTATAATGGAGGTCGATGCTCGCGGGGAAAATCGAAAGGCCTTTTTTGAGGATTTCTTCTGCACGGTCGAGCTGGTTGTTCTCCTCGTAGAGAGCGGCCAGAAAACCAAAGAGCTCATCTTCGGTTCCCTTTGTATCTATGCAATTTGTCAGCATTTCTATGGCCTCTTCGATGCGGCCGTCCTCTTTTAAAATGAAACCCATGTGGATTCGGCTGTTGACAAAGAGATCTGAATCCGCGGGAATGCGTGAAAATTCCTGAAGCGCGCCGGGATGGTTATTCATTTTTTCATAGGCCGATGCCAGGAAAAATCGAGCCTTTAAATCTTGCGGGTTATTCTTCAAAACGACGCGGAGTTCCTCTATCGCTTCGTTAAGATTCTCCCCGGCAAAAAGAAGGGAAAGGCCCAGTGCAAATCTCGCATCCATCCGGGAATTGTCAATCTCCAGTACCTCCCGACTCAACCGTTCCGCCTCAGGGTATTTCTTCATCCTGAAAAAGATTTGCCCCAGTCGTAACCTCATCGATATAGTTTCGGGATTGAGACGGATGAATTCCCTGTAGGTTTCTATTACCTTGTCGCGGTTTTTCTGTGTCTCGTAGAGATGCCCCAGGTCAAAGGCCGCCGATTCGAAGGCGGGTTTTAGTGCGAGGGTTTTTTTGAGCCATTCCTCCGCACCGTCCTGTGACCCCATTTTTAAATATATCTTTGCCAGGTAATAACTCCCCATAAGATGATCTGGTGAGATTGTGAGGAGTTTCTTGAGGACAGTGATGGCCTCGTCCGGTTGTCCGACTTCCTGGAAAAAGATGCTGAGAAAGAGATAGGCCTCATGCTTTTCGAGATCAATTTCAATGACCGTTTCGTACTCCCCTATGGCCTTATCGAATTCCTTGAGACTGCCGTACAGACCGCCGAGCAGGAGGTGAGAATCCAGGTGCTCCGGGTTATAAACGATCGATTTTTCCAATACGGCTATCGCCTTTTTCTTTTCTCCCTTCCTGACATAGAGTGATGCGAGTTCAATCCTCAACTCAGCAGATGTCTGGTCAAAGCGGAGAATCTTTATATATTCATTTATGGCCTTGTCTATCTCACCGTTCAACGTATAAAGCGTGGCAAGAGAATAGTGGTAGTATCTGTTGAAGATTCCTTCACTTCCCTGAGACGCTTCCAGTTTCATCTGACCCTCGGGAAAATAGGCGCACGAGATCATAAAGGAAATCGTAACAATAGCTATAATAAAAGCCGTTTTTGGTTTTACGGACATTCTCATCCTTTTTTTATTCAATAAGGTCGGAGAGGGTGACAATCTCTATGCCTTCGGCCCTGAAAAGAGGAACGGTCTCTCTTATTGCCTCTATGGTACTGGTATGGGGGTGGCCAATCAAAACCAGGGTGTTCCACCTGTCTTTTTTTCTTATTATGTCGAGAAGTCTTTCACGGGTGTCTCTGAAATCTCGATTATTATCGATAAATATGTCCCGTACAATGTATTTCATCCCGATTTTTTCGGCAATTCTTTTCCCCTTTGAGTTTTTCGTCGTCAGGCTGTCGAGAAAAAAAAGTTCTTTCTTCTTGAGTTGTTTCAAAACCGTCTCGACCTTGTCTTCATCTTCCATAAACCTGGACCCCATGTGATTGTTGACACCGGAGATAGAGGGGACCGCCGCAATATCCTCTTCAAGCTGCTTTTCTATCTCTTCATCGCTCATCGTGATATACAGGCACCCTTCGCCCGGGTTCTTTTCGGGATAGCCGCGGGGTTCCATCGGAAGATGCAGAATGATTTCCCTCCCTTTCTCCCGCGCTTTTTCAGCCGCTTCCATTGAAAAGGGGCGGGAGGGGAGAATGGAAAGGGTTATCGGTATATCAATCGAAAGGATTTCATAGACCGGCGACAAATCGCATCCCATGTCGTCGATTACGATTGCGATTCTGTTTTCTGCTTCGGCCTTCTCTTTTATGATGTTCCATAATGCGGTGCACGCTACTAAAGCAAGAACAAGGGCGATAGCAATGCTGATCCAGATTGAAAGTCCTCTCTTTTTCACTTCTTACAAATACCCTTGTTTTTCTTACATCTTTTTAAGTATTTTCCAACTCTTGAGGATATCGATAGCACTTTTTAACTGATTGTCCTTCTGCAAGTCTTCCAATAGTTCATCTGTTTCTTCCTTTTCCTCCGATTCTTCGGGCACTTCCGCCTCTCCTTCTATGTGCCCCTTCAGATCCTTTTCCCTGAGTCTCTCGATCTTTTCGTCGTTATTATTGTGTTTGATATACTCGACGGGAATATCGGGTGCTATCCCCGTAGCCTGAATGGATTTTCCATCCGGCGTGTAATATCGTGCTATTGTAAGCTTTAATGCTGAGCCGTCCTTGAGAGGTCGTAGGATCTGGACTGACCCCTTCCCGAATGTCTGAGTGCCCAGCAATACAGCTCTGCCGTTATCGTGGAGGGCTCCCGATACAATTTCCGATGCGCTGGCGGTGCCTCCGTTGATCAGTATCACGATCGGGTATTCCGGTTCATTCCCGTCATCCTTTGCCTCGTATATCTTTTCGGTTCCCTTCGTTCTTCCCTTTGACGAGACGATAATCCCCGATTTAAGAAATACGTCAGATACATCAACTGATTGATCCAGTAGCCCGCCCGGATTATTTCGGAGATCAAGGACAAGACCTTGTATCTGCGGCTCTTTTTCTGCCATTTCCTTCAGTGTTTTGTTGAGTTCTTTTAGTGTGGTTTCCTGAAAATTCGATAACTTGATATATCCTATTTTGTCCGGATAGATTTTATACTTGACACTTGTTATCTTGATAATATCGCGAACGATTTCGAAATCTTTCGGCTTGTCAAAATCCTCTCTGTTCACAGTTATCGTTACTTTGGTCCCCTTTTTCCCCCTGAGCTTGTGTACGGCATCCATTATGGTAAGACCCTTTGTCGGCTCTCCGTCTATTCCTATAATCTTATCTCCCGCCTTGATACCGGCCAAAAATGCCGGCGTATCTTCAATGGGAGATACGACGGTCAGGATATCGTCTCTCATCGTTATTTCAATGCCCAGACCTCCAAACTCGCCCTTTGTTCCGACCTGCAGATCCTCATAGGTCTGTTTGCTCATATACTCGCTGTGAGGGTCGAGGGATTTTACCATCCCCTTTATTGCGCCGTCTATTATCTCCTTGGTATCAACTTCTTCTACGTAGTTCTTTTCGATCATATCGAGGATTTCATTGAAGAGCCTCAAGCTCTTGTAGGTTTCCCTATCGGCGGAAAAGGCGGTTTTTTCACAGTAGAATCCCGGTATGGCAAACAGGATGAATATGAAGATGAAAAATAGTAATAAGATTCCTTTTTTACTGAAATTTATGTTCATTAACGCCTCCGTTTCTCTAGGGTTGGTTCGTTAAGGAAATATCCATAACATTTTTCCCGAAAAGATTTCCATATATTTTTCATGAGGGATGTCACTACCATGATGGAATTGTTTCAAAATCTCGAAAAATGATCCTTCCGTGATGGGTGCTCAGGATTTATTACATGGTGTATTTGACTCCGGAAAACAGTGCCTGAGCGATTATTCCCGCGATAGGAGGAAAGATAAAGGTGCATGCAAGACGAATAAGGGTAAATTTCCATCCCAGGATGCCGACCTCCATGGGGAGCCTGCTTACGGCCCAGAGGGACCATCCTGTCAGGAATGCAACCATGGTTCCCACACTGGCGCCGGCCCGCAGGAGCCCTGCTGCAATGGGCAAATTTACATATGGCCCGCCAGGGGAGAAACCGCCCGCTATTGCTCCGAGGAAAATTCCCTTCAGACCCGATTCTTCGCCTACCCATTTCGCAAGAAGGTCGTGGGGAAGGAGGATCTGGACCATGCCGGCAATGATGAGGGCGAAGAAAAGGAGTGGAAGTATTTCGATGGTGAGGGTAAGGGCCAATTTCATGCCGCTTATATGCTCTCCCTGCCCTCGTACGTATGCGATCGACAAAAGGGTGGTGGC
Source organism: uncultured Syntrophaceae bacterium (assembly GCA_964430915.1). Lineage (GTDB taxonomy): Bacteria > Desulfobacterota > Syntrophia > Syntrophales > UBA2210 > JAFGBH01. Next base: position 6,241 of record CAYSHT010000073.1, on the reverse strand, counting down.
AAGTATGCCCATGATGATTGTCGGAATTAACATCTTCGGGACCTCCTTCCTCTTGTTCATTTTTCTTCTCCACCTGCAGGCATAAACTGCTTCTTAACTGAACTGAAGAGCGAGTAATCCCCATTTTATACGGAGGGGGAAGCGAGAATGAAAAATAAATTCTTCCTAAACCCCGATAAACGGGATACATGCGTCAACGAAATTATTTTCTGCCAGAAAAAAAAGAAAATAATTTCTAACTTGCTAAACGGTCAGAGATTCCCGGAAGCCCTACTTCGGAAATCTTCAATAGATCGAGAGACGGACATGATCGGATAGTATAAATAATAATGGGGGGCGATACGGGATTCGAACCCGTGACCTTCGGCTCCGGAGGCCAACGCTCTATCCTGCTGAGCTAATCGCCCTTTGTATTGATTCCATATAATTAAAGCCCGCCTCTC
>CAYSHT010000073.1:0-5698 GCA_964430915.1 uncultured Syntrophaceae bacterium | reverse complement strand
GTCATCTTCTGTATCTGCTTGAAGTTGAAGATGGGAAAGATACCCGCAATGATTGGTGCCTCGATGCCCAAAGAGAGCACCATATCCCGGAAGCGGTAGATACTGTCATTTTCAAAACATATCTGGGTAATGATGAAATCGGCACCGGCTCTGACCTTGCGCTTCAGGTTGACAATGTCTATATCAAGGTTCGGTGCCTCGATGTGACCTTCGGGGTAACCGGCTACGCCGATAGAAAATTGATTGCGGGAATGTATGAACTCCACAAGGTCATTGGCATAACCGAACCCACCTTCGGCCTTCAGAAAAACTTTGTCATCTCCCGGGGGGTCTCCCCTCAAGGCCAAGATGTTCTCTATGTTATGCTCTTTCAAATCGCCGAGGATCTCGGCGATATCGTCCTGGGTCGACTGCACGCAGGTGAGGTGCGCGAGGACCTCCTGTCCGAAATCGTTCTTGATTTTTGATGCGATCTCTACGGTCTTGTCCCGTGTGCTTCCGCCTGCACCGTAGGTAACGGATACAAAACTCGGTGTGAGGGTGATAAGTTCCTTGATTGCCAGATAAAGACTCTCAATATTTCCCTCACGTTTTGGGGGGAAAAACTCGAATGAGAGGGTACGTTTATTATCCTCCAGCAGTTCCCTTATTTTCATTGACGTACACCTCAGATTTTCTTTACAGGCAAAATGTCATTTCGATACGCGCTTGTCAATCCCTTTTCTAAACAGGGTTGTAAACTTTTACCAAAGCTGTTAGACTCGCGCACCAAAGAGGAGACTCACCCCGCATGAGAAAGACACTCTATATCGCCTTTCTTCTTCTTCTATTGTTATTCGTAGCGGCTTCTTTCTCCGAAGCTTCCAATAGTATTCATGTTATCGGTGTCAGGTACTGGACGGCTCCCGAATATACGCGAGTCGTGATCGATACGAGCGCAGAGACGCAGTATCGTGTGGTAGAGAAAGACGGAAACATATCTATTGAGATCGAAGATGCCGATGTTTTGCCCTCCTTAGAGAAAGAGTACCTCCTCAATAAACCGGCCGTCGAGAAGATTATCCTTAAGGACCTTTCGGAAAAGAGGGTAAAATTTGAGCTTTCGGTTGCCAAAGGCGTCAGCGTCAAGGTCTTTAAATTAGGCAAAATACTCGGCAAACCCCATCGAATTGTTGTCGATATCAAAATTCCCGAGATTGAGAAAAAAACAATTGAGGAGAGAGAAAAGGTAAAGGCCCTGGAAAAAAAGAGGGTCGTGGTAATCGATCCGGGTCATGGAGGTGAAGATCCGGGAGCGATAGGCAGGAGAAAAACACGGGAAAAAGATATCGTACTCAGGATCTCGAAAAAATTACGGGACATCTTGAACAAGAGAGGTTATCAGGCCTTCCTCACCAGGAAGGGGGACTACTATGTCTCATTTAAAAAGAGGATGAAAACGGCACGGGATTACGGGGCCGATCTCTTCATAAGCATTCATGCGGATGCCTGCAGAAATAAGGGGGTACGGGGGGCCTCGGTCTATTGCCTGTCAACGAGGGGGGCAACGAACGAGGCGGCTCGGCTTCTTGCGCAAAGTCAGAACCTTTCGGATATTATCGGCGGGTCGCAAAACGGGCATAACAATGATGAATCAGACCCTATCACCCTCAATATGCTTCAAACGGAGACAATCAATCAGTCGATAGAATTCGGCACCACGGTTCTCAAGGACATCAAAAAGGTGAATCGTCTCAAGTTCTCAAAGGTCCACATGGCACCCTTCAGGGTTCTCAAGCTCCCCGATGTTCCCTCCGTTCTGGTGGAAACCGCCTATATCTCCAACCCGAGAGAGGAGCTTTTACTCAGAAGCTCCGCCTATCAGACTGACGTTGCCTGGGCCATTGCCTCTGCCGTTAATGAATTTCTGCCTTTGCCTTATTCTGCGGACAAGACCTGGGCGAGCAGGGCCGAACATCCCCAGAAAGATTACTCCACTGAAGAGGTTATCTACCATACCTACAAGGTGAAAAGGGGCGATACCCTGGAGAAAATTGCCAGAAGAAATGGAACGACGATCGGCACCTTGCAAAAAGTGAATAACCTGAGATCGAAAAACAGGATCTTGGTAGGCCAGAGGCTCAAAATCCCGTCGGAACTCCCCGTCACGACCTATAGAGTAAAAAGGGGAGACAAACTTGAGAAGATTGCCAGGAGTTACGGCACGACCGTGGGTACGCTGGTGAGGCTGAACGGTCTGAAATCGAGAAACAGGATTTATGTGGGACAGAAGCTCAAGGTTCCATCTAATCTCCCGGCGACGACGATATACAGGGTGAAAAGGGGAGATACGCTGGAGAAGGTCGCGAGAAGGAATGGAACCACCATAAGAGAGCTGATGACACGTAATAACCTGAAGTCAAAAAATCGTATCTATGTGGGGCAGAAATTAAAGATCCCCTGATAGGGGAGAATTAGTTACTGTTTCGCTCAGTTGTCGATAATCTTTTGGATATGGAGGAGGAATAGATGAGTATTGTAGAGTGGAAAAAGGATGAAACGGTTGCGACTATGATTTTGAATAACGGAGAAAACAGACATAATCCTGATTTTGTGAATGCCGTTCTCGAGGCCTTTGACGAGATCGAGAAAGACGAGTCGATCTATTCAGTTGTGATGACATCGAGCGATCCCAAAAACTGGTCACTCGGAATTGATCTCGAATGGATTGGGGGCGCAATGGCCAACAAGGAATACCAGAATATCAAGGATTTTATGTACGGTTTGAATAAAGTATTCAAGAGAGTCCTCTACTATCCAATGCCAGTTATTGCGGCCATCAACGGTCATGCCTTCGGTGACGGGACGCTCCTCGCCTGTGCCTGCGACTTTCGATTTATGAGGAAGGATCGAGGTTACTTCTGTTTTCCCGAGGTCGATATAAGCATTCCCTTCCTCCCCGCCATGCTTGCCATTGTGAAGAAGTCGATGCCCTACTATGAGGCCGAATATCTGATCTTCAGCGGGAAGAGAGCCTCTGCGGTTGAACTCGAGAAAAATCATGTCATTGTGAAGGCCTGTGAAAATGAAGAGGAGTTAATGAAAGACTCGGTTGCCTTTGCAAAGACCTTTGTTAAGAAGCGGGCCATACTGGAGCAGCACAAGGTGCGCCTTCATAAGTGGATTGTGGAGATTATGGAAAAAGAGGACCCCGAATATATCGAACCGCTCAACCTTATGGTGTAGTCTTCGGGACGTGAGATATGGCGGGGTGAGATTCGATTTTTCGTCACCCCGCCTCTAAAATATCACAGTATCAGCTCCTCGACGAAAGCGAGAAGCTGATTCAGGTTTCTGCAGGGCCGTATCTCATTGCAGTGCTGTTTATAGGCATACATTTCGCTGTCGCCTGTATACCAAGCCTGCTCCGGTTCCGGGTTGAGCCATATAACCCTCCTCGATTTTTCACGCATCTCTTCCAGTATCCCATCCTCCGCACTGAAGTAGTTTGAACGGGCGTCTCCTATGATTATGAGGGTAGTCTTTTTGTTTAATATGTCCATGTGGCTCTTTCTAAAGTCCCTGAAGGTCTCACCATAGTCCGTGGGGACGTTATATTCAATATCCGCCTCGCTCAATACCTTTTCTATCGCCTGATTGATCTCGTATTTTTCAAAGATCTCGGATACTTCGGCGAGTCCGGAGACGAAGATAAAGCTCTTCACCTTTGTGAAACACTCCTGGAGCGAGTAGAGTATGTTGAGCATAAACCGGGCGGCGGACCACACGGAACTGGAGACATCGCAAAGGGTCACAATTTTTCCCTTCCGCGGCGGGCGCTTCCTGAACATAATCTCCACAGGAACCCCCTGATACTTGGCGGCCCTTCTCAGTGTCTTTTTTACATCAAGGACTCCCCGGTCATTGGAGGCGAAGCGTCGAGACATGATATCTTTCAGCCTTCTCACAAGTAATTCTATAATCTCCCTCATTTCCTCTATTTCTTTCTGTGTCAGAAGTGAGAAAGATTTTTCACCCAGTTTTTCCAATCGTTTCTCATACGCCCTTACCTGTCTGAGATTATCCTCGTAGGGCCGCGGTTCATTCATGAGCATCGCATAGGCACTGTCCAGATACTCATTGAAATGTGCCGCGAGGTTACGGCGGTTTTCCCTCGTGATTTGGGTATGGTTATCGTCAAGAAATTGGGCGATTGCTCCCCTCGTAGTGTTGAGATTAATCAACATCTGAAGGCGACTTGCAAGGGGGCCGAGGTTGAATCGTGTATTACCGGTGGAATCCTGAAACTCCCTTTGAATTCTTCTTAATTCACGGAGGTAGGCGAGGGGATCTCCTGAGAGGAAATCGAGTATTGCTCCTAATGCCGCATCTTCACCGGCCTGCTCCTGGAGCATGTCGAATATGTCTTCGATATGCTCCGACAGGGAATCCCTCTCTGCTATTCCCATATCCTGGCGCATTTCATGGAAGAAGAGGTGATAAATCCTGTCAAGTCTGCTCTGTTCCCGTCTGCTTTTGGCGAAGTTGGAGCGTAAAGTTGCCTTGAATTGATCCTCGTCGAGAATGTCGATTAACTGAAGCTGTGTAAGGCAGTCAAGAACTTCGGAGGTGGAGATCCTGATATCCGAGGCCCTGCAGCAGGACACAAATTTCAGGATGAGATTGACCATGCTGCATTGCCTGACATATGGTTTTTCTCCAGGTAATCCCTTACCTTTTCGGAATCCGATCTGTACTTGCAGATAACATTAAGGGTGTCCAGAATTACCTCGAAAGAAAGGTCTTCTATCTGAAGGGCCATAAGAGATTGCGCCCAGTCCAGCGTCTCCGAGATGCAGGGTCTTTTCTTTAAATCGAGGCTGCGAATCTGCCGTATACTGTCCACGATATTCTCTAACAGCCGCTCCTGTATCCCCGGTGTCTTTAATGAGACGATCCTCATTTCAATCTCGCGGTCGGGATAGTCGATGTAGACATGAATGCACCGTCGTTTCAGGGCGTCGCTCATATCTCTGTAGTTGTTTGAGGTAAGGATAACAAAGGGGATCTTTACCGCCTTTTTTGTTCCAAGCTCCGGTATGGAGATTTGAAAGTCGCTCAGAATTTCGAGAAGAAAGGCCTCGAACTCGGGGTCTGATTTATCGACTTCATCGATTAAGAGCACCACGGGATCGTCTGAGACTATGGCCTGGAGCAGCGGACGGGGCTGAATAAAACGCTCGGAAAAAAAGGCATCCTCCTGATCTGCGATCCGGTCAACCGTCTCAGAGAGGCTCCCGGAACCGGTGACAACATCACTGATTTTTTCCTTTACCATCTGGGTATAGAGGAGTTGCTTGGCGTACTCCCATTCGTAAAGTGCCTTCGATTCATCGAGTCCCTCATAACACTGCAGGCGTATCATCTTTCGATTCAGGCTTCTGGCCACCGCCTTTCCGAGCTCGGTCTTGCCGACACCCGCAGGTCCTTCCACGAGGATGGGCTTATTTGTTGCCTCTGCGAGGAACACCACTGTGGCGATTTCTTTGGAGGTTATATAATCCGCTTTTTCAAGTCTGTCCTTGACATCTGATACACTCTTGAATTCCATGGTCTCAACCTTTCTGAGGGAATTCCATATAATAGAAGAGCGGGACGGTCAATATAATAATGAATATGTGTGGCTCACTCTTTTTTGAACTGAGCAGCGAGCGCATTC
>CAYSHT010000072.1:0-11115 GCA_964430915.1 uncultured Syntrophaceae bacterium | reverse complement strand
GCGTACTTATGGTACGCTGCAGTGACGAAGGATGCAGCGCAACGCAGAAGTTGGACTTTTTACGAAGCCATTAATCTTATTTCCAGTTTCTTTTGTCCACGATGAGTTTATCTTCTTTTGAGAGACCCCCCTTTTCGATAACTTCAATTGTATCTATTTTTACCGTGCATATGTTGTGAAAGAGAGTTCCAAAACGGTTCTTTATCTCTTCTTTGTCTTTTTCCGCTACTATTTTTACCGTCAGATGATCCCTGTATGATTCGCGTGTAATGACGAGCTGAAAATCCACATCTTTCAATTCGTTTCTTATGGCGTTTAATTGGCTCGGCGTTACAAAGAGTCCCCGTACCTTAACGGCATCCCCTACCCTTCCTGCTATACCATCAAGTCTCACAGCCGTTCTCCCGCATGAACAGGGTTCCTTTATTATTCTCGAGAGGTCCCCCGTTCCGAACCTGAAGAGAAAAAACATGTCGTTTAGTCTCGTGACCACCACTTCACCCAGGGCACCCTCTTCCACCGTCGTTCCCGTTGAGGGATCGACTATCTCGACGATAACCTCCTCACATATATGCCACCCTTTCTTTTCAATACACTCATAGGCGATATCACCGACTTCGGTGGCTCCGTACATCTGGTAGGTGTCGATACCGTAATCCGTTTCAAAGACCTCTCGAAGAGAGGGTTGGAGGGGTTCTGCCACAAATACCGCCCTTCTGAGACTGAAATCATTCTTGAAAGAATGCCCCATATCTTCGGCCTTATCGATAATCGCCTTTAGAAAACTGGGTGTCCCCGTGAATCCCGTTACACCCAGATCGCGTATCAGAGATACCTGTATTTCCGTGCCCGACGTTCCCGATGGTACAACAGTGGCCCCAGCAGACCTCAGACCCTCGTGAAAGGTAAGTCCCGCCGCAACCATGTGATAGGAAAAGGCGTTGAGGACGATATCGCCCGTTCGAAAACCAGCCGCATGATACCCCCTCCCCCAGAGTGAATTCTCCATGAGATGCGGTTCATAAACCGGTCCGGGGGAAATAAAGATCCTTTCCGTAACAATTTCTTTTGCTGAGAAACCCCCGAAGGGAGGTTCTTTAAGTTCCCATTCGACCAGTGTTTCTCTGGAGATAACGGGAAGTTTCTGGAGGTCATCAATAGTTTTGATGTCCGCGGGCTCAATACCTTGTTCGGCAAATGCCTCCCGTACCCTGACAGATTTTTCATACCCTGCCCTCACCATACGGACAAGCTCTCTGTCTTGATCAGCTTCTCGTTTCTCGGGGGACCGTGTTTCACCATCATCGTAATATCTTTTCATAGTAGAGCTCCTTCGCAGGCATTCTTTCAGATCGTGGCTGTTTGTATTTATCAAATATGGCCGAAGCAAGGCTTCGCTAAACAGGCTCGCACTTCAGATCACAACCACCGTTTTCTCCTCTTGTACGACTTCACATCCCGGTAGGACTTTACATCACCACCGGCCCCCATTCCGAGATAAAATTCCTTCACGTCCGGGTTTTCCTTAAGGTCGTGGGCCAGACCTTCCATAACGATCTTTCCGTTTTCCATGACGTATCCGTAGTGCGCGATCTGAAGCGCCATGTTCGCGTTCTGCTCAACGAGAATGATTGTAGTCTTCTGCTCTTCGTTGATTCTCTTTATTATCCTGAATATCTCCTTTACGATAAGGGGCGCGAGACCCAGAGAGGGTTCATCAAGGAGGAGTAATCTCGGATGGGCCATAAGGGCACGGCCCATAACGAGCATCTGAAGCTCCCCGCCGCTGCAGTATCCCGCAAGAGATTTCCTCCTTGTTTTAAGGGCCGGAAAATAATCATAGATCAATTCCAACTCTTTTTTGTAGGGTTTCCCCCAACGGGTGGCGGTACCGACCCTCAGGTTTTCTTCAATCGTAAGGTACTTGAAGGGCTGTCTCCCCTCCAGGACCTGGATTATACCCTTTCTTGTAATCGCCTCGGGTGATGAATTTTGTATATTCTTCCCTTCGTACACGATATCGCCGTCGGTTACGCTTCCGTTTTCCGGCTTCAGAAGCCCCGAAATGGCCTTCAGCGTCGTTGTTTTCCCCGCCCCGTTGCTTCCCAGAAGAGATACGATATGATTCATTTCAACACCAAGGGAGACCCCCTTTAAGACCTGGATAACGTCGGAGTAGACTACACTTATATTATTAAGCTGAAGTAAGATGTTTTTCTCTCTCATTTTTTATATCCCGCTTTTCACGCAAAGAATTATTCCGCCACTATCTCAATAGGAAAAGGGCCAGAGCCTGAAGCTGGAACGGATGATACGCCACACCTCGGCCAATCCCCTCGGTTCAAATATTATGAAAAGAACGATTGCAAAACCGAAGACAAGCTCACGAAGAGGCGCTATAGTAAGTCCCACCCCTTGCAGGGCATCAATGTTCATGAATATATCGGTCAGCCATCGTAGCGTCTCGTTAAGACCGGTGATGAATACGGCACCGTAGATGGAGCCGGCGATACTTCCCATCCCGCCTATGATTACCATGGCAATGTATTCAACGGACAATCCCAGCGTAAAAGGTTCTGCCGTAATGCTGGTCATGTAATACGCCCAGAGCGCTCCTGCAAACCCTGCGTAAAATGAGCTTATGCCGAAAGAAAGGAGTTTATACTTGAATATGGGTATCCCCATGCCCTCTGCAGCACGATCATTGTCTCTGATTGCAATGAAGGCCCGTCCGTACCTGGTCCTTACAATATTTACCGCTATCAGCGTCATCAGAACAAGGCTTGCGAATGTCACATAGAAATATTGTCGCTCATCGATAATTTCCATACCGAATATGGAAACAGGGGGAAGCACGATTCCCCTTGTCCCTTTTGTGAGACTGTCCCAGTGTATGAGCACATATTCGATAATAAATTGTCCCGCCAGCGTTGCAATCGTAAGATAGAGCCCCTTCAGCCGTCCCGAAGGTATTCCGAATATCATTCCCACAATTGCCGTTATAAGTCCCGCCGCCGGAAGTGCCACCAGGAAGGGGAAATGCACCTGCGTGGCAAGTATGGCAGCAGCGTAGGCCCCTACACCGAAAAATGCTCCATGCCCGAGCGAGATCTGACCGGTAAACCCGATGAGTATGTTGAGTCCTATTGCGGCTATGGAAGTGATGGCGATAATATTAAGGACATAAAGGAGGTACGGTCCGCTGGCGAATGGAACCGCTCCGAAGAGCATCGAAAGTCCTATGGCCAGCCAGAGACGACCATAGTCCGTCTCGAAAATGGTCAGTTCATCTTCGTACCGTTCCTTAAAATTGCCGCAGGGATGCAACTGAAGTTTCATTATCTTTACTACCTCTTAAACCCTTTCAATCTCTACCAGTCCAAAAAGGCCGTAGGGCCTTATTAACAATATGAAAACGAGCACAATATAGGGTACAACATCCCTCAATGATGGAGAAATATACCCCCCCGTGAATGTTTCAAGGAGTCCGATAATGAGACCGCCTATAATGGCACCACCGATACTGTCGAGCCCTCCGAGAATGACCACGGGGAAAACCTTGAGGCCAACCGATGAAAGATCGTGGACATTGATGCCGTTGATAATACCGAGCACGATGCCACTCATTCCCGCGACCAGTGCCGCAATGGCCCAGGAAAGCGCAAAAACCCCCCTCACATGAACACCCAGTGAAAGGGCAGCAGTTTGATTGTCTGCAACAGATCTCATGTAGATGCCCTGTGAAGAATACTTGAAAAAGAGCCCCAGAATTACCAGGAACAAAAGACCGATCATAGTCGAGAGCACATAAACTGGGGGTATATTTATGCCACCCCACTCAATCGAAAGATTCGCAGGAAGAAAATCGGGATAGATATAGAGGTTTCCTCCCCATATGAGGAGCATCAGGCCCTTGAAAATTGCTGCCAGCCCCACAGTTAGCATGATAACGTAAATAAGGGGTTCACCGATAAGTGGTCGTAAAAAGAGGCGCTCGATTACGAACCCCATAAGGAAGCATCCCGTGAGAGAAACAAGAAAGGCGGCATAGACAGGAAGTCCCGCCCAGGTAACCATGGTCAAAAAAATAAAGGCCCCGAAAGCCAAGAGTTCTCCATGGGCAAAATTCAGTACGCTTGAGGACTTGAATATCATGACAAATCCCATGGCCGCCATGCCGTAAAGAAAACCGATACTTATTCCGTTCACCAGGAGTTGCACAAAAAATTCCATTATCCGACCCTTCCCTCATAGAGACTCAGTATTCTTACTTTCGTTTCGATGGTGTTCACCTGTCCGTCCCTGTACCTCACCGTACCTTTGACCTCCAACTCCTTCTCGCCGGTGTACATGGCCTCGATGAGCTTAATATAGAGACCATAAACGAATCGCCTCCTTACCTTGCCCGTCCTCGTCAGTTCTTCATCATCGGCATCCAACAGTTTGTAAAGGAGGATGAAATTGCGTATTTTCATGGGATCAGGAAGCCTCTCGTTTACCTGTTCAATCTCACCTTTTATCAGACCTTCCACTTCATGCCTCTGGGAGAGGTCCGTATAGGTGGTATAGGGTATCATTCGCTCCTCGGCCCAGTTACCCACATTCCCCATATCGATGTTTATAAGGGCCGATATGTAGGGCCGGCTTTCCCCGAATATCACCGCCTCTTTTATATAGGGGCTGAATTTAAGGCGTGTCTCGATAAAGTCGGGGGAAAAAGCACTCCCGTCCTTGTTTCGTATGATCTCTTCCTTTCGCCCTATTATGACGAGATGACCGTCCTCATCGAGATATCCCGCATCGCCTGTCTTCAGCCAGCCCCTGTTGAAGGCCGATTCCGTTGCCTCGAAATCGTTGTAATAACCCCTGAAAACCGAACCGCTCGCGAGGAGCACCTCCTGATCTTCGGAGATCATCACCTCTGTTCTCGGCAGCGGCCTTCCCACTGTTTCTGGCTTCACCTCTCCATCGGGCTGAACCTGAAATATGCCTCCCGCTTCCGTAAGCCCATAACACTGCTTGAGGTTCAGTCCCATGGACCTGAAAAACCGTATCACATCGGGACTTATGGGATGTCCCCCCGTGTAAGCGCTTTTAAGGCGTGCACAACCAATCCGATCGAGAAGTGGGCGAAAAATAATAATAGATGCTATCTCCCGCAAGACTTTCTGATGAAATGGAACACTGATATTCTGAGATTCGAGATCGGCGACGTCCCCCCCTATCTTTTCGGAGAGTTCAAAAAGTCTGCGCTTGACAAAACCGGCATCGTCCATCTTTACCCGGATAGTCGATGCAAGATCCTCCCAGAATCTCGACGATGTTATTATCGTATTCGGTCCCAGTTCTCTGAAATCCTCCTGAATGGTCTCCGGCGTCTCAGGAAAATTCATCGTCATTTTTCCCATAAGTGCCACACCCATGCCCCACATCTGATCGACAATCCACGCCGGCGGTGATATAGATAGCCAGTTTGCCTCGGCATTCACCGGAGCCGATTCAATCCATTTGCCTCCTATATCCGTAAAATTGCTGTGTGAGAGCATTGCGAGTTTGGATAAACCTGTCGTTCCCGAGGTCATGATCATGATCGCAATGTCGTTCTTTTTCCCCTTCCATAACTCATCGTCGAAGAGGGCTGGTTTTGCGCCCTCCACATCTTTGCCTGTCTCAAGCAATTTGGCAAAACTCATGAGCCATGTATCGTCACGATATGATCTCATTCCCGTCTGATCGATATAGATAACCTTGCGTATATGGGAAAGCCTCTCACGCTTCTCCAGAAGCTTGTCCACCTGTTCCTGGTCCTGGGCGATCACATAGGTCGCCCCGATCCGGTTCAGTGTATCGGCAAGCTCATCGCTTATCGCCGAAGTAAAGAGGTTGAGAGTAATTCCTCCGACCGCCTGCACCCCGAGCCCGCTAAAAAGCCATTCAGGGTGATTATCCGTAACGATTCCTACGTTTTCTCCCCTTTTAAGACCGAGTTTTTTGAGCCCCAATCCAACCCACCTGGAAAACTGAAAATATTCTTCCCAGGAATAGGTCTGCCATATCCCGTATGCCTTTTCCCGGATTGCCGCATGTTTTCCAACAGCACTCGCAGCGTTTCTTGCGAGAATTTGAGGCAGCGTATATCTACCTGACTCCGACGACACAGTATCTTTCATTTGATTTCCCGTTTCAACTGCCCCCACTATATCACCGCTTCCTCTCCCAGGTACGCCTTGATAACTTCGGGATTGTTCTGGATCACGTCGGGACTCCCCTCCGCCAGTTTTTCTCCAAAATTAAGCGCTACAATGCGTTTGGAGATACTCATTACTATGGACATATCGTGCTCAACGAGTATCATTGTTTGTTTCCATTCCTCATTCATCTCCGCAAGGAAACGGACCATATCTTCTTTTTCCTCAAGCGTCATGCCCGCGAAGGGTTCATCAAGGACCAGGAGCTTTGGTTTGAGCGCCAGGGCTCTTCCCAATTCCACCCTTTTTCGCAATCCGTATGGCAATGATCCCACCGGTTTCTTCCGTATCGCCTGCATCTCGAGAAAATCTATGATTTCCTCCACCACCAGGCGGTGCTCTACCTCTTCACGGCGCACCGAAGGTAAAAAAGCAAGGGCCGCCCCAAGCCGGTATTTACAATGTATATGGCGGGCCAGGAGCATATTGGAAAGGACCGTCATCCCCGGGAAGAGTTCAATATTCTGGAAGGTTCTCCCGATACCTTCCTTAACCAGTTCATGAGTATGGAGATGGGTTATATCCTTTCCGTTAAATATAACGGTTCCCTTCTGCGGCCTGTAATATCCCGTGAGACAATTAAGGAGGCTCGTTTTCCCCGCACCATTCGGCCCGATTACCGCAAGTAACTCACCCGTCTTTACAGAGAGACTGACGTTGCCGAGAGCCATCACACCTCCGAAACTCAGGGATAGATCGCTCACATCAAGCTCCGCCCTACTCTCATTTACCGAAACCGAATCAAATATTCCCGGCCTGCCACGAAATGCCTTCATCGTCTAATTCACAATCCTTATCTCATCTTTTCCCGGCACGAAGAAATTGGTAAGGGGTACAAACCTTCCATCTTCATGGACCTGAACGATTCTTCCCTTGAAAGAACCCTCATGATTTGTTTCTGAATAGCTTATGTCTGGTAACATTCCACCAAGGTTTTCGTCCCTGAATGACTCCATTGCCATGTTGATAGTTTCTCGCGTTACCTTCCCATACTTCTTCTTGGCAGTGATGAAGGCCTTCTCCATAATCATGGCGACGGAGATCCCCTCCCAGTAGGACGCATCGAAATCGTCCACCGTTTTGTATCGCTTCCAGAGCTCTTCCATCACCTTGATTCCTTCCGATTTATCGACAGGCAGTCCGCCCGGGAACTGGATCCGAAGGCGGTCACGAATAAGCCCCTCTCCCATACGGAAGAAGTCGGGATCGGTAGAGGTCCATGTCCCGAAGAACTCAGGCTCATAGTTTATCCTGTCAGCACTTTTCAGTGTTGTTATAATTGCGGCAGGGAGCATCTGCATGAATATATATTCGGCACCGTATTTTCGTAACCGAAGCAGTTCTGTCGTAAGGTCCACCGTTTTTGCGGGGAACTCTTCAATGCTCACGATCTCTATATTGTGCTTCTCTGCATACTCTTTACTCGGTTCGTGTATCGATCGGCCATAGGCGTTGTTGTAGGTCAAAAGTCCCACCTTTGGCGGGGCATCTCCCGTATGAATTTTACTGATATAATCAAGAATCGCATAACAGTCCATGCGGTAGCTGCCGAAAGGGAGGTACATATATGCAATGGGGGGTTCAAGAATTTCCCAGCTTGTCGAGTAGTTTATCGTCGGTATCTTGTAACGCTGAATAATCGGCTTTGCAGCAAGGCCTTCGCCGGCTCCCCAGGTTGCTATCATATCCACATTGTCTCTGACGGCAAACTTTTTTACAGCTGCGACCGCTTCCGTGACCTTATACATGGTATCGACGAGTATCATTTCTATCTTCTCACCATCAATACCGCCTTTGACTTCGTTTACATAACGGAAATAATCCTGCTGACCCTTGGCATGGAACTGGCCCCAGGTCGATGCCGGACCGGTAAGATTGATAGCTGCACCCACCTTTATGGCCTTTGTGGGCACGACCTCAACAATAGTGAAATGACGATAGACCATTGCCACTGAAAGAACAACCAGAATGATAACTGTAGCGTAAATTGCTTTTCTCATAATTCCCTCCTCCTTTTTTACAAATTGGATAAAAAAAGGCCGTGGTATATCCACGGCCTTTCAAACAAAAAAAAGCCGCGGGCTTCGCTTTCGGTCCGCCCGCGGCTCTTACTAGCAATTCAGTTTACGAGCGCGTCAGGCAGACCTCCTTAAAAAAGCTAAAGAAGCTAAAAAACACGCCAACTCTCTCGTAAACAATACCTGTCCTCATTAGTATTCCTTCCTCATTAGGAACTTTTCTGTACTAAGCGACAGAAAAAGTCAAGAAAAAAATAAATTTATTTATTTGATATACTTAAAAAACTTGACATCGGGAGTGAAGATTACTTTCGTATTCTTCTTCAACGAGTTCTTATATGCCTCGAGACTCCTGATGAATTCATAGAACTTTATATCCTTCTGGTACGCTTCGGCATAGATCTTAACCGCTTCCGCATCCCCCTCGCCTTTCAGTGTTTCCGATTCCTTGTATGCCTTGGCCAGAATAATGGTCCTTTCCATATCTGCCTTCGCCGTTATCTTTTTTGACTCCTCTTCACCTTCAGAGCGATACTGTTTGGCCTGCCGTTCACGCTCCGCTCTCATCCTGTCAAAGACATGCTTCTCGTTCTGTTCCGGAAGATCCGCTCTCTTTATTCGGACATCGACAACCTCTATACCGTATTCCTTTGCACGAACGGCCGATTTTTTTGTGACTGTTTCCATAATCTCGCTTCTCGTTTTTGACACGATGCTCGATAGATTGTGCCGTCCCAGCTCGACCCTGAGTTGTGCGTAGACGATATCGTCAAGCCGCGCCTGGGCACCCCTTTCATTTTTCACCGTCGTATAGAACTTTAGGGGATCGGTGATCTTCCATTTTGTGTAATTGTCGACGACAAGATTTTTCTTGTCTCTTGTGAGGATCTCCGTTGGTGACGCATCATAAACCAGTATTCTCTTCTCGAAGTATACCACTTCCTGCACAAAGGGTATCTTCATGTGCAGGCCAGGTTCATTAATGCCTCCAAAGGGTTTCCCGAGCTGTATTACTATTGCCTGTTCAGTCTGCTCAACAGTAAACAGTGAAAGAGATATCGCAAGGATGACAAGAAAAGCAACTATGATCCATATTTTTCCCTTCATTTTCATTGTCTCCTCCGATTTACTGTTTCACATTATTGGTTATTTTTTTATCCAGTTGCAGGTGGGGCAACATATTTTCGCCTATCTTTCCTTCGACAATAATCTTATCAATTGTCGGTAGTATCTCTTCCATCATTTCGATATATAACCTCTTCTCCGTAACGTCTTTGGCAACTCTGTACTGGTCCAGCACCTGCAGGAACCGGCTTGCATCTCCCTCGGCTGAAATTATCTTCGATTCCTTATAGGCTATCGCGTCATTTACTATCTGTGACGACTTTCCCTTTGACCGTGGAAGTATTTCGTTTCGGTATCCATGGGCCTCGTTGACCATCTTTGCCTTGTCTTCTTTTGCACTTGCGACGTCCTTGAAGGCGGCCATTACCTGATCGGGTGGATGGACATCCTGGAGCTGTACCGCGACGATATGTATTCCGGCACTATAACCGTCAAGTATATCCTGAAGAATTTCCTTCGTATCCTGCTGAACCTGATATTTTCCCGTCGTTAAAATATCATCTATTTCATTATCACCGACGGTCTGTCTCATGGCAGCCTCAGCAGCATCCTTTACCGTCTTATCCTGATTTTTTATGTTGAAGAGATACTGCATGGCATCTTTTATCTTGTATTGGACGATAAAGGTCAGATTAACGATATTTTCAGATCTGGTAAGCATCAGGCTTTCGTCAGGCACCGCTCTCAGCTTACCCATCTGCCTGTCACCAATGGTCCTGAATCCTATCTCAATTCTCTTCACCTGGGTCACCTTCGGTTTAAGTACCGTTTCGATTGGAGAAGGAAGATGGTAGTGAGGTCCAGGCGTCGTTGATCTGACGGCCTTTCCGAATCTTTTAACGACGCCTGACTCATCGGGTGCGACAAAGAAGATTCCCGATGCAAGCCAGAATATAAATATGACTGCTATTATAACCGGTATGAGACCGTGCTTTTCCCCAAAGGGGATCTTGAAAGGAAGAGCCTTTTTGATCTTATCTACGATCTCTTTAAGGTCAGGGGGCTGTTTGTTGCCCCAGGGGCTCCCCTCATCATCATTCCATGCCATTTTGAAACCTCCCCGCTATTTTCTTTAATAAAAGGTTAGCTTAACACGTGGCCGGAGGACTGTCAAACATATATCGCTTTCTTGTTTAAAATAGCCTGCTATGATATCATCCGTTCATAATTCATATTAAGGGAGCGGTGTTGCGATGAATCCGGAAGTCTTCAGGGAGTATGATGTACGGGGGGTCGTGGGAAAAGACCTCGATCACGATTTTGTCTACAAACTCGGGAAGGCCATAGGAGCCTACGGCAAGGGTCACGGCGTCGCGACCATGACGATAGGAAGGGATTGCCGACTTTCCTCCGAAGACTATGGAATTGCAATTGCAGAGGGAATAACGTCAGTCGGCATCGATGTAATCGACATAGGACTATGCGCCACCCCCATGCTCTACTTTTCTATCAGGCACCTGAAAACCGGTGGAGGCGTAATGGTGACGGGAAGCCATAATCCTCCCGATTTTAACGGCTTCAAGATATGCATCGGCCCCGACACAATATATGGCAAAGAGATACAGGAACTGAGGAAGATCATAGAAGTGGGCACTTTCCCCTCTGGCAATGGAAAGATACAGGAATGTTCCATCGCAGAAGAATACAGAGACTACCTCTATAATAATGTAAAGATCAGGGATGGTTTGAACGTCATTCTTGATGCAGGAAACGGTGTTGGAGGT
>CAYSHT010000071.1:0-11168 GCA_964430915.1 uncultured Syntrophaceae bacterium | reverse complement strand
TCGCCGCCAGGTTTATGGGCTTATAGAGGGGGGTGCTTCGTACGACTGAAATGGCCGTCTATGTATAAAGGAGGGACGTTATCATGTCAGGACCGCTTACAGGGCTGAAAATTCTCGATTTTACAACGCTACTTCCGGGACCTTTTGCCACAATGAATCTCGCCGATCTGGGAGCAGATGTGCTCCGTGTTACTTCAGGGTCCCGGCCTGATATGGCATCCTTTGCACCCCCCTTTTTTAACGATACCGATATTTCCTTTACCGTTCCTTTCATGCAGCGTGGCAAACGCAGCATGACCATGAATCTCAAGGATCCCCGTGCGGTACGTATAATTCATCAACTTATCTCCAGCTACGACATACTGGTCGAACAGTTCCGCCCCGGAGTGATGGCGAAATTTGGACTCGATTATGAGAGTCTGAAAACGCGAAATCCCGCCATTATTTACTGTTCAATTACGGGATACGGGCAGGACAGCCCCCTGAAAGGGAAGGCAGGCCATGATATTAACTATCTGGCTCGCTCGGGGATTATGTCCTATTCGGGCAGGAAAGAGACGGGTCCTTCTCTCATGGGGATGCAGATTGCCGATATTGCATCAGGATCGTTAAACGCGATCATCGGCATTCTTGCCGCAGTCGTTAGCCGTGATGCGAACGGTGAGGGGCAACACATCGATATCTCCATGACCGACGGTGCCATCGCCTTCAATGCCATGGTCGGTGGTGCCCATCTTGTTGATAATGTGGAACCGGGGCGTGAGGATTTTCTCTTAAATGGTGGCTGTCTTTATGATTTTTATGAGACCAAAGAAGGGGAATATCTGAGTTTTGGTGGACTTGAGCCGCAGTTCTTTGCCGCTTTCTGCCAGGCGATCGGCCGGCCTGACTTGATAGCGGGGGGTGTGGCGCCTCAGAATATTGACGAGGTTAAGGGCGATGTCAGGGCTATTATGCGGTCAAAGACAATGGATGAATGGCTTTCGATATTCGAGAATTTCGATGCCTGCGTGGAGCCCGTGCTCTCGCTTTCAGAGGCACTGAATGATCCTCACACAAAGAAACGTAATCTGGTGGTGGAGCTTGATCTTCCCTGGGGGGGGAAGATGAAACAGCTTGCCAATCCTATCAAGTTTTCCGGAACACCGCAGGAATATAAAAAGGCCGGTGTCCCGGTGGGAACTCATACGAGAGAGATTCTGGATGAACTGGGGTATACCGAAGCAGAAATTGATGAGTTCGAAAAGGAGGGTCTGTTTAATTAGAAATCGATAGCCGATACTATTAAAAAGGGGGCTGTATATGATTTTAGCATCGCATGAGATGATCAAAGAATGGACGGAAAAGGGGGCGTGGGAAAAGGAAACATTTATCGACTATTTCAAAGAAAACGTTAAAAAGGATCCCGACAAAGAATGTCTGGTAGATCCCCTCAATAAAAAAGATCTGGTGGGCCTGGAGCCTGAAAGACTTACCTACAATCAACTTGACAGGGCGGTGGATGCCACCGCGGAAGCACTCATCAAAAAAGGTATCCAAAAAGACGACATCATTATGGTTCAGCTCCCCAACTGCTGGGAACTTGCCATGCTTTACCTTGCCATTACCAGGGCGGGAGGGCTTATATCGCCCATGCCCATGCAGTGGCGCTCTTCGGAGATCGAGTATATTGCCGGAATGACGGAGGCAAAGGCCTTCATCACCGTGGAAGAGTTTCACGGCTTCAAACATAAGGAGATGGCCGAAAGGGCCCGGTCCAAAAACCCTTCCATAAAGCACATCATTACCCTGGAAGAACTGAGAGATATGAGCAAAGGGAAGGTGACGGGAAAACTGGATGATATCGTCATCGATGCCAATGATGTGCTCACCCTCTGCTGGTCCTCGGGTACGGAGGCCCAGCCCAAAGGGTGTCCCCTCAGTCATAATAACTGGTACAATCAGTCACTGGCCCAGATCGATACAGCGGGCATAGAACAGAACGATAATTTTATTACTGCCGGTCCGCTGGTCAATATGGCGTCTATCGGGACGGTATACTTTCCATGGCTTATTGTCGGCGGAAAACTTGTCCTGCATCATCCCTTTGACGGGGCCACGTTTGTGATGCAACTTATCATGGAAGAGATAAATTATACTCTCCTTGTACCAGCCGTTATCAATGCCCTTCTGAAACATCCCAAGGTCGATGAATTCGATCTCAGCAAGATGAGAGCAATTACCCTCGGCTCGGCCCCTCCGTCACTCTGGTCGGTACAGGAGCTGAAAAGACGCTGGGGAATAGAGTTCGGGAACATCTGGGGGCAGAACGAGGGGACCGGTTTTGTCTCGGGACGTTTTGATGTTCCCGATATGGAAAGGCGTGTGGATAATTTCCCCCAGTACGGGAAACCGGGTGTAAAATGGAGCGCTTTGTCCGCACAGTTTGTTCAATCCAAGGTAATAGAGCCGTCTACGGGGAAAGAGCTGACCGAAGTCGGTAGTGTGGGGGAGCTGTGGTATCGCGGACCCAATGTCATTCCCTGTTATTTTAAACGGCCTGATATTACAGAAAAGGCCTTCGACAGCAAGGGATACTTCAATACCGGTGACCTCTTTCAGATAAAGGAGGGGGACTGCGTGGGATTCTTCGACAGGACTAAGGATATCATCATCAGGGGCGGTTTTAATATCAGTGCCCAGGAGGTGGAGAACATGCTCCTTGGACATCCCGGAATAACCGATGTGGCTGCCATTTCCATGCCCGATGAGAACCTGGGGGAAAAGGTCTGTGTCTATGTGGTTCCAACGGAAGGTGAGAATCCGACCCTGGAAGATATTACGGCCTTCATGAAAGAGAAGGGTGTTGCCGTCTACAAACTGCCCGAGCGGTTGGAGATTGTCGATGCGATTCCGCGGAACCCCGTGGGAAAGGTGATGAAGAAAGAACTGAGGGAGGATGTCAAACAGAAGCTCGACTCGGAGATATTATAAGAAGGCAACTCGTATGAAAATATTCTGAATGAGGAGAGAACAATGGCAAATCTGATTATCGATGAAAGGGATCAAGAATTTATACTCTACGAAATGCTGGAAATAGAGAAGCTCTGTGAAAATCCGCTCTATGAGGATTTTTCAAAAGACGTATTCGACATGATTCTTACGGAGGCTCAGAAGTTCGCCGTCGAGGAAATATTTCCCGTTCTTGTCGAGTCTGATCACGAAGGCTGCACACTCGAAGACGGTAAGATTACCGTACCGAAGGCATTTCACCGCCTCTACAGGCTCTATTGTGAGGGTGGATGGGGTGCAATGAGTAAATCGCCGGAAGTTGGTGGACAGGGGCTCCCCTATGTAATGGCAACGGCATCGAAGGAGTGGTTTATTCATAATCTTGGATTTCTCGTCCAGGGTTTTCTCGGAGAAGGAGCGTCACATCTCATTGAAATCTACGGGTCCGAGGAGCTGAAAGAGAAGTATCTGCCAAAAATGATATCCGGAGAATGGGGAGGGACAATGTGTCTCACCGAACCAAATGCCGGAACCGATGTGGGTAATCTGAGTACGAAGGCCGCGAGACAGCCCGATGGCACCTTCCTGATTCAGGGAACGAAGTCATTTATTACGGGACTTGATCAGGACCTGACGGAAAACATCATCCATCCTGTCCTCGCCCGTATCGAGGGTGATCCTGCCGGGACAAAGGGGATATCGATATTCATCGTACCAAAATACATCGTGAATGACGACGGTACGTTAGGAAAGAGAAACGACTATGAAGTCGCGAAAATCGAGGAAAAAATGGGATTTCACGGTGCTCCTACGGGAACCATGAATTTCGGAGACAACGGCGAGTGCTACGCCGAGCTTCTCGGTGAGGAACGCCAGGGGATGAAGGTCATGTTCCAGATGATGAACGAGGCCCGAATCGGAACGGGAATGCAGGGTGTGGGAAGCGGTTCAATCGCCTACCTTCATGCACTCCAGTATGCCAAGGAGCGGATTCAGGGCTCGTCACTGGAAAACTTCAAGAACCCCGAGGCACCGAAGGTTCCCATCATCAAGCACCCCGATGTGAGACGAATGCTCCTCTGGATGAAATCCAGCGTGGACAGCATGAGGGCGCTGATCTACTTCTGTTCCTATGCGGTGGACAGGGAGCAAATTGCAACCGACGATGCCGAGAAGGAAAAGTGGGAGGGGCTTCTGGAGATCCTGACCCCGATCTGCAAGGCCTACTGTTCCGACATCGGTTTCAGGGTAACGGAGCAGGCAATTCAGATTTACGGAGGATACGGTTACTGCGCCGAGTATCCCGTGGAGCAGTTCATGAGGGATGAGAAGATCGCCTCTCTTTACGAGGGTGCAAATGGTATTCAGGCCCTCGATCTGGTGGGGAGAAAACTAGGCATGAAAAAGGGTGCCTATTTCATGAACCTCCTGGTGGAGATGGGAAACACCATTGCGAAGTACAAAGACGTGGATGGGTTGAGCGATCTTGCCTCCGATGTGCAGGATGCCGTCAACAAATTGGGAGAGACAGCCCTCTTCTTCGGGATGTGCGGTAAAGAAGGAAAGTATCTGATTCCTGTGGGGAATGCCTATCCCTTCCTGATGATGATGGGGAAGGTGGTGTCCGGGTGGTTTCTGCTCTGGCAGGCCGGTATCGCGAAGGAGAAGCTTAATGCCCTCTGCGGTGAGAAAGGGATTGATGTTTCAGACAAGGCGAAGGTGTTTGAGTTTGTGAAAGACAACCGCGATGCCGCCTTTTATGCAGGCAAGCTTTCATCTGCCCGGTATTTCATCAAGAACGTTCTTCCCGAGGTGGATGCCGCGGTGACGTCGATAAAGAGCGAGGACCTTTCTATTATGGAAATTGCAGATGAGAGCTTCGCGATATAGGGATTCAAAAGGAGAAACAGTATGGTTGACCAGGATCTATTCAAGATTGAAAAAGAGGGATTTGTCACATGGCTTATCCTGAACAGACCGGAAAAACGCAACACCATGACCTTTGAGTTCTTTGAGGAGATGACGAGACTCTTTGATGAGTTCGATCGTGATCCGGAAGTACGGGTCGTGGTCATAAGGGCCGAAGGAAAGAGTTTTACTGCCGGTCTCGACCTGGTAGCGGCGGAGGCATTTCTGGGTGACGGTTCGGCCTCTCATCGCGAGTGGGTTCGCCGTAAGATAGAGAAAATTCAGGAAAGTATAAACGCCATCGAAAAATGTCAAAAGCCCGTTATCGCCGCTATACACGGACACTGTGTGGGTGGTGGTATTGATCTGACAAGTGCCTGTGATATCAGAATCGCGGCGAAAGATGCCCTTTTTTCCATCAGGGAAACGAGAATCGGCATCATCGCCGACATCGGTACGCTACAGCGTCTCCCCTCCATCATCGGGCAGGGCTGGTTCAGGGAACTGGCACTGACAGGGAGGGATTTCACGGCCGAGGAGGCCCTAAAAATGGGGTACATCACGAGGCTCTGTGAAGACCGGGAAGAACTGGTAAGCGAAGCGGCAAAACTGGCGGAAGAGATTGCCGGTCTGCCTCCTCTTGCGGTGCAGGGCGTAAAAGAGGTGGCGAATTACAGCCGCGATAATGGCATTTATCAGGGCCTCAAGTATGTGGCGCAGAAGAATGCCGCCGTAGTCCCCAACGATGATATGATGGAGGCAGTAATGGCCTTTCTTGAAAAACGGAAACCCGATTTCAAGGGGCGATAGCCGTAGCTTTCTTATTGAATATGTGAGCCGAATGGGGGCAATAATAGGAAGACGATAAACGGGGGATAGAATCCGGTTCAGCGAGACGGTAGGTTGAAATAATAAGGAGAGAACAATGAAAAAGAGAGCAACAGGCAGCTTTGTAATGGGGAATTACCCCAAGGTTGCAGCGGCGCGGTATGGCGATCGAGAGGCATTCTACTGTGTTACGACCGGTAAACACCTTACCTATCGGGAATTTAATCTGCGGTGTAATGCCCTTGGCAACGGCCTCCTCTCGCTGGGTGTCAAAAAGGGAGATGTCGCCGCTTTTATGACATATAACCGTGTGGAGATTGCCGAGACCTACTTTGCCCTGGCCAAGACCGGTGTCATGGGTATTCCTTTAAACTATCGCCTCTCGGCAGGTGAAATCGTGGAGCTTGTCAATTTCGGCGAGGCAGAAACCTTTATCTTCGACCCCTCCTTTTCGGATATTGTCGGGGAAATGAGGGAAAAGATGTCCCGGGTTAAGCGGTTTATCTGCATGGGGGACGAGGTTCCCGATTTTGCAATTTCCTATGAAGATCTTATGTCCCGGTCCTCGCAGGATGAACCGGATGTGGAGGTATCCGAGGAGGATAATCAGTATCTCAATCTTACCTCGGGAACCACGGGACTTCCCAAGGCCTATCTTCTCACCCACTACAACAATGCCGTCGCCGGGCCGGTGATGTCCTCTATGCACGACGTTACGTCCGACGATACGATCCTTACCGTTTTTCCCATGTTTGGAAGGGTGGGATTTGCCTGGGCCGGTATTGGCCTTTTTGCGGGTGCGCGAAATGTGATTCTTCAGTTCGATCTTGTCAAGATATTGGAGGTTATCGAGCAGGAAAAGATAACCATATCAAACTGGGTGCCCACCATGGCCAGTTTTATTCTCGCCATTCCCGATCTGGACAAGTATGATCTGACCTCCCTCAGGGCCCTCGTCTTTGCGGCGTCACCCTTTCCCACAAGCCTTCAGAATCAGGTCAAGGAACGGCTCTGTCCCAATATCTACGAATTTTACGGGCTTCAGGAAACGGGAGTCCTTGTCAATATGGGACCGGAAGACAAAAATCGAAAACCCGAATCGGTGGGAACACTCTATTTCGGGTCCGATATCCGTATTGTCGATACCTCAGGGAAAGATGTTCCCGTTGGTGAAGTGGGAGAGGTGATCGGCCGCGGTGTTTCCACGACGACAGCCTATTATAAGAACGAAGAGAAGACACAAGAGGCCTTCAAAGACGGATGGTTTCACACGGGGGACCTGGGACGGTTTGATGAAGAGGGGTTCCTCTATCTTTCGGGCCGGGTGAAAGACATGATTGTCAGTGGCGGTCAAAATGTGTTTGCCGTTGATGTGGAGGAAATGCTCATATCCCATCCGGCAGTTGGCCAGTGCGCTGTTATCGGCCTGCCCGACGAGACATGGGGAGAGATGGTTGCCGCCGTGATCGTGAAATACTTCGGGAGTGAGGTTACCGAAGAGGAGATTATTGCCTACAGCCGTGACAATATTGCCCACTTCAAGGCACCGAAGAAGGTGTTTTTTGTTGACAGTCTTCCCATGACGCCAACAGGGAAAGTGACGAAATATGTCCTGGTGGAGAAGTACTCAAAGGAATGAGGCGTGCCTAACGTATATTGAGAGAGATAGTGCTTCATTCTCAATTTAGTGATCGAGACAACAGGAGAGACATGTGGAAGATGGTTATTCGGCGAAGCCCTGGTTGAAATTCTACGATGATGGCGTTCCCGCGACTATCGATGACTATCCCGAAATGTCTTATGCGGAGGCGGTTCGCGAGGCGTTTGAGACCCTCCCTGAGAGAGTAGCACTCTATTATATGGGTCGCGATATTACATTTCGGGAATTTGACGTCTTCTCGAATCAGTTTGCCCATTATCTTGCTGAAAATGGCTGCGGTGCGGGAGATACAGTTGGTGTCCATCTTCTCAATGTTCCCGCCGCCTTCATATCTGCCATAGGAATTCAAAAGGCGGGCTGTGTCTATTCGGGAGTGAGTATTCTTCTCACCGCCGATGAACTAGAGTACCAGCTTAACGATTCCGAAGCAAAGGTGCTGGTTACCTTCGATTTTCAGTTCGAGACTGTTGAAAAAATTGTTCAAAAGACGGGCATTCATACGATTATCGTCGTTTCCATTGCCGATTTTCTTCCACCTTTAAAGAAATCTCTCGGAAAATTATTCAGAAAGATTCCTACGGGAAAGGTCAAAAGGATTGAGGGTATAAAGGTCGTCCGTTTTATGGACATCATACGGGATATGCCAAAAGCTCTTGTTACTGTGAAGGTAGGATCGGAGGACCCCTGTTTCATGATGTACACGGGGGGAACAACGGGGTCTCCAAAGGGAGCAGTTCTTACACACGGGAACGTTGTCGGTCATATGGAACAGATGAGAAACTGGGTAGGCTCCGCCGAGATTGGACGGCATACGATTGCCTCCGCCTTCCCGCTTTTTCATCAGGCCGGCAATTTTCTCTCCCTTTGGGGGATCTCGATGGGGGCCTCTACGGTTCTGCTGCCGAATCCCCGGGATCTTAAATTTATGATCTCTTCGATGAAGAAATACAGGCCCACGGCGATGATAAATGTTCCGACGATCTATATGGAACTCATGAAACATAAGGAATTTCGTGCCCTCGACTTCTCCGATGTGGAATTTTTTGTGAGCGGTGCCTCGCCCTTTCCTTTGGAGAGCATCAGGGAGTTTGAAAAGATTGTGGGAAAAGGAAAGGTGATGGAGGTCTACGGCATGACGGAGACGACGCCGCTTATTACGGCCAATCCCCGCGAGGGTCTGAAAAAGGTCGGTTCCGTGGGGATACCGATGATCGATACGGATGTGAAACTCGTGGATCCTGAGACGGGTGAAGCGGTTCCTCTCGGTGAATCCGGTGAGATTCTGGTGCGAGGTCCTCAGGTACTTGGAGGCGGATATCACAATAATCCCGAGGAAACGGCCCACGCATTCAGGGACGGATGGTTTCATACCGGTGACATTGCCAGGATGGATGCGGATGGATACTTCTATATTGTGGACAGGCTGAAGGACATGCTGAGTGTCTCCGGATTTAAGGTCTTCACGAGACAGGTTGACGATGTTCTTATGGAGCACCCCGATGTGGATATCGCCGCCACGATTGGTTTTCCTGACCCGAAGCGACCGGGCTCCGAAATCGTGGCGAGCTGCATCGTGCTCAAGAACGCTGTGGAGAAAAGCGAAGAGATGAGGGAGAAGATATATTCCTATATGAGAGAAAAGGTGGCTCCCTACAAGGTGCCCAAGGTGATTCGATTTATGGACGAACTCCCCATGAGTGCAGTGGGAAAGGTGCTCAAAAAGGATCTTAGAGAGATGGTGAAAGCTGATTGAGATATCACGGTAAAAGTGAAAGGTGACAATGAAAGACAAAAATCTCATGAGCGTATTGAAAGTCCTCCCGAAACTGGCATTGAGGGAAGAAACGCGGGGCCTTCGAAAGAGTGTTATCAGGCAATGGGGAGTAAGAAATGCGATACGCATTCTGGCCAGAACCATCGGAAGAGTCGGATTGAGGGACTATATGACAAGTCTTCTGAAATTCAGGCTTGATAAGTCGGTGCCCTATCTTTTGATTTCAATGTGGGAGATTTTTGGTGACAGAGAAGCCGTCATCTCGGGTGAGCGGAGGATAACCTACAGAGAGCTCAAGGAAAGGGTGTTTAGGTTGTCAAACGGTCTCAAATCACTGGGACTTCACCCGAAGGATAAATTTGCCGAACTCCTCTTTAACGGCAACGAATTTTTCGAGGCCTTTCTGGCAGGTTCTCTCATCGGTTGTCCCATGCCCTTTCTCAACTGGCACATGAAGGGTGATGAGCTGGCTGAAGCGATAAACAGGGGATCGCCGCGGGTGCTTATCCTTGACGAAGCGTTTGTGGAGGAGGTTATCTCCATACGGGACAGGATTACGACGGTGGAGGAATTTGTCGTAGTGGGGAAACATGCCCCCGAGGGGATGATCCTCTATGAAGATCTGATTGCCGGATCGCCCGATCATGAGCCGAAGATTAATTTTATTATTGCCCTGAATCCCTATACGGGGGGAACTACGGGAACTCCAAAAAATGTAAATTATTTTGACACATTCGGCTATGCCTTCAGCGATTTATCAGAGGCCCCCTCGGTCCCCTTCGGGGAATATCTCAGGCTTCTTCTCATGGAGTTCAGCTTCATATACTGGTTTGGCGGAGCGGTGATCAGCGACCCGATAACCCATAATATGAGATGTCTCATTCCGGGGCCTCTCTACCATGCCGGTGTCATAGCGGGATGGGCACCCTTTCTGATCCTCGGTTCTACGGCGATCCCTGTAAAGGACTTTGAGCCAGAAGAATTCCTGGAGACTATCGAGAAGGAAAGGGTGAACTGGGTCTTTGTCGTTCCAACGATTCTCGAGAGAATCCTCAATCTTCCCGATGAGGTAAAGGGGAAGTATAATTTGAGTTCCATGTACTCGCTGATTTGCGCCGCCGCACCGGCTACGCCGGAGCTTAAAAAAGCAACAAACGAATACTTCAAAAAACAGGGGTGCAGGGGGAACGTCTTCAAAGAGTATTACGGCTCCTCGGAAACGGCGGTGACGTCGGTATTGATACCCGAGGATTATGAAGAGGATCCAAAGCGATATGCAAGCGTGGGAAAGATACGATGCGCTGAAACGATAATCATCGACAGTGAGACAGGAATGAAATGTCCTTCCTATAAGGAAGGAAAGGTCATGACGAGGAGCGTTATGACGGTGGGCCTCAAGTATGAGGGAACACCTGAAAAGCTCGACAGTGCCTACGAGGTAGTCGATGGGCTCCGATGGTTCGACGATGGACTTCGCGGGTATATGGATGAAGATGGATTTCTTTATCTCACGGGCCGGGAAAAAGAGATGATAATCAGCGGGGGGGTAAATATCTTCCCGAATGAGATTGAAAACGTCATAAAAACACACCCGAAGATCTTCGATGTGGGTGTGATCAGATATCCCGACGGTGATATGGGAGAGGTGCCGGCAGCCATCGTTCAGCTAAGAGATGGCGAAAAGGTGAATGCCGATGATATAATAGAGCACTGTAAAAACTGTGGACTTACGGGACTGAAGATTCCCAGGATTGTCGAATTTATAGAAGAGTTGCCGCGGCACATAGACGGAAAACTGTTCAAGAGAGAGTTGGAAGACAAATACTGGGAGGGGATTGAGAGAAGAGGATAAAAAAATAAGAGAGAGAAAAAGGAGGGATATCATGTCGTTTGAAAGAATATGGCATAAATCGTATGCACCGGGGGTGCCAGCCGCAGTCGATATAGAAAAGATTACCGTGGCCGAGGCACTCACAAAAACTGCTGAGAAATACCCCGATCGTGTCG
>CAYSHT010000070.1:0-11283 GCA_964430915.1 uncultured Syntrophaceae bacterium | reverse complement strand
GTTTTGTGGATAATTCGGGTCGGGATCGGAGGTTCTCGCCGTCAGTGTTATATCGATGGCTCTGATGTCGGCGGGGTTCGCCACCGGTGTCGCAAGGGTAATGCCGTTCTCGTTCCGGTATACAAACTGGAGCGACTCTATGTCTTCGGCGATGGGCTGAAAGGTCCCTGCCTGAGGAGCCCTGCCGAGCTTCTGTATCCCGTCGGCCGGTGTGTAGAGTGCATAGGTAACATCCTCATTGGCGTCCAGGGTATCACCGTCGGGGGCATCACCGCTGTAGGTGCTTGTTATGTCGAGGGTAAACCGTATCGAGTTATCATCGGCCGAGACCACCCTGGCATTTGCGATACTCAGGGGGTCATAGCCCGCCATCTTGAGCTCCCTCGTCATGATATCCATGGAGGTTCGCGCATTTTGATGCATTGCCACGACCCGGTCCTGGACCCTGTAGGCCTTGCTTGTATGGGTGAGAAGGTTGTATATGCCGGTCAGGATCACGAGACTGAGGGCCATGGCCACGATGACCTCAATCAGTGTAAAGCCTTTTTCTTTTCTCTTCAAAGGGATTCTCATAGTGTCCTCATCACTCCGTGACGATCGATCTGAGTGTCACATTATGGCTGTTGCCATAGTGATTCCACTGAACCGCCACCACTATGGTCTTCATGTAGGTGGCCGTAAGGGTTATTGTCCATGTCCTCGTATAGATGGAATGGGTGTCAGTTCCGCCTGTGAGACTCTGGTAATTCGTGTTTTTGAGCTCCTCGATTTTTTCCTGGGCGAGGGTCGTTGCCGTTGTTATCTCCTTGCTGAAAGAGTTTCCGTTAATGACCGTGGAGGCAACACCGGCGAGACCCGTCAGGGCCACCACGAGTATAAACATGGCGATTATGATTTCTATCAGTGTAAAGCCGCGGTTGTCCTGAATTTTCATGACATAAGTCCCTCAATCTATTTTTACCCTTCCCGCCGTTGAGACGCTGACGTTTTTCGAGCCGACTGAATTGCTGACGGTAACGGTCGTTCCCCATGACGTTCCGCGGGGATAGAAAATCGGGTCGGCCGTCGCCGAGAAGGTAACATCGTGATAGGAATCTTGAATGTCCTTGGTCAGAGTTGCCTCTCCCGTATCGACTGTATTGTTGTTGTTATCATCGTCGTGTATCGTATAGCGGTGATTGTCCAGAAAGATGACCCTGAACCTGTTGTTTTGAGATGTGGCTTTCATTCTTGAATTCATAAGATCATTTACGATCTGCCGTCCGGCACCGTTCAGACGGTTTCTCGTCATAATTTTCCGAAGTTCCGGTGCGGAAATGGCCATAATAATCACGGCGATGGAAATGGTAATGATGAGTTCTATTAGGGTGAATCCCTTCTCTCTTTTCTTACAAAAGTATCTCATGCCCGTCACTTACCTGTACATTAGATAGTTCAGAAAATGTGTTCCACAGAAGATATATGCCACCGCCGCAATCGAAAGGAAAGGGCCAAAGGGTATGGCATATTTCATGTCCCCCTTTTTGTACACTATAACAGAAATTCCGATAATTGCACCAACGAAAGAACTGACCAGTAGTATAAATATGAGAGACTTCCATCCGAAGAAGCCGCCGATCATGGCAAGGAGCTTTATGTCTCCTCCACCCATCCCTTCTCTTTTTGTTATAAGTTCGTATCCGAAGGCAATGACAAAGAGGACACCACCTCCTATCAAAACACCTATCAGTGATTCCAGGACGGTTATATCCATGACGAGTATGGCTGCAATGGAGAAAAGGGAAATGCCGGGCAGCGATATGACATCGGGTATGATCTGGTGTTCCAGGTCGATGAAGGTGATAACTATGAGGGCCGAGGTGAAGAGAAAGGTGATGAGATACTGCAGTGAAGGCCCGTATTTCAAAAAGAGGGAAAGTGATATGAGGGCCGTAAGGGTTTCGACAGCCGGGTAGATGATGGGTATCTTTTCGTTACATGCCCTGCACCGTCCCCTGAGGACTAAATAACTGAGAATCGGTATGTTGTCATAAAAACGAATGGGGCTCTTACAGCGTGGGCAGTGAGAAGAGGGCGTTGCAATAGAGGAGCCGGCAGGTATCCTGTAGATGCAGACATTGAGGAAACTTCCCACAACGGCTCCGAAAACGAAAGAGAAGATGTTCAACAGATATGCCAGTACGAAAATCATCGGTTCGATTCCTCCCACCCCTTAAGCCCAGAAAAAGACAGCGCATACGAGTAAGTTTATACGAAATGTGGCGAAGAAACTCAATGAAACCATTCACTATTTCACTGTGAAATGCTTCACCCAGTGCTAAAAGCGCGCGCGTCTTTTGAGGCGGTCCATGTTAATGATCTGTATGATGTTCCCCGACGTATCAACAATGCCCTTTTCTCTCAGGAGCCTCAGTTCCTTGTTTATACTTTCTCTCGTTGCACCCACCATGCTTGCAAGATCCTTCTGGGTCAGCTGCATGTCGATCTGTATCACATCGTCTCCTTCTCCCTCTGAGCCGTAGGCCGTTGCCAGATCAATAAGCCTCCTGGCAAGCCGTGTGGAGATATTGAGAAAACAGGCATCTTCGAGGAGGTCGTCTGTTTTTCGGAGACGCTGAGAGACGGCGGAGAATACGGCCCTGATTGCCTCTTCATTGTTCGTCAGAAAATCAAGGAAATCATCTCTCTTGAGGGCAAGCAGTTCCGAAGCTTCAAGCGCCACGGCATCGGCCGAACGGGGCAGGCCGTCCAGGAGAGCCATCTCACCAAAGAAATCGCCCGTCGTGAGGATTGCCGGCGTGACCTCATCCCCCATCTCTGATGGAAGAACAATTTTGACGCTTCCCTCCCTGACTATATAGAGAGTGTTTCCTTCATCACCTTTTCTGAAGAGGGCCTCTCCCTTTTTTAAGGATCGGCGTTTAAGCTTAGAAATGAGATTTTCCAGATCCTCATCGCTGAGTGATTTAAAAAGGATGATTTCCTTCAAGATCTGTTTCGGTTTCATGGCATTACCCCGGATCCATATTTTAAATCCTCTTGTTGAAAAAACAGCAGTTCTCATCTATAGTCACCGCAGAATATAAATCAATAGGGATGGTGAAGTCAAAGATTATATTTGAGGGTTCTTTATGAAAAAATTTACCGTTGCTACCCGTTCAAGGTCCGATATGATTGATATTACCGGTGAGGTAACCCTAGCTCTCAAGGAAAGTGGTGTTCAGGATGGGATATGCCATGTCTTCGTGCCTCATACGACAGCGGCAGTCACGATAAACGAGAATGCCGATCCCGATGTGCCGAGAGACATCCTGATGGAGATTGACAAGGTCGTTCCGCTGAGTGATGGTTACCGGCACAGAGAGGGAAACTCCGCCGCCCATATCAAGGCCTCTCTGGTGGGTTCGTCGGAGACTGTTTTCGTAGAAAGCGGTAGGCTTCTCCTCGGCACGTGGCAGTCTATCTTTTTCTGCGAGTTTGACGGTCCGAGAACGAGAAGTGTAATCGTCAGGATTGAATAGAACAGCGAGCGAAAACCCCGCTGCGTGCAACGGGGTTTGCGAGCGAATACAAAATAAACATTTTCCTTAACTATCGGAGATTCTCCGCAACTTGTTGCGGGGAGATTCAATAGGCCTCGGAAGAGTTCATGGGATGACGGATTATTTGGATCGGTCGAGAAGTCGGGTGCGTGGCGTTCTTGCGGGGCTTCGCGGTTTTGCCTTGAGACACGGGGGAGGAATTGTTGCCACCGCGATTCTTGTCGTGCAGTTTTTCTTTCTGCTCGATTATTTCGATCTCAACTATATTCTTCTGGATACCACACCAACCGGCGGTGATACGCCGGCCCATAACTACCTGGCAACGCATCTGAAAGAAACCATCCTCTCTCATGGATCAATCATAGGCTGGGCAAAGGGGTGGTGGTGCGGTTTTCCCATGTACCAGTACTATTTTCCTCTTCCCTATGCCACCATGGCAATTCTCGGCCTTCTTATCCCCTTAAATATTGCCTTCAAGATAGTGTCCATTTCAGGGGTTCTTTTTCTTCCCCTCGGTGTCTATGTTTCCCTGCGATGGCTGAAATTCGATGAACCGATACCGATCATCTCGGCAATTGCCATGACCCCCTTCCTTTTTGTCGATAGTCATACCATGTGGGGGGTGAATATCTACTCTACGCTGGCGGGAGAGATATCGAACAGCATCAGCTTCGTCTTTTTTGTCCTTTTTATAGGCTCGTTTTACAGCGATATGGAGAAAGCTCGCTTTCGCCTACAAACAGTTCTTCTCTTAATCCTGATATTTTACAGTCACTTTTTTACCTCGGTGATCGCCTGTTTCGGTTCCTTTCTTATTTTTCTCGTTTTTTGCACCGATCGGTTTCAGAAACGGGCCGTGGTGTATCTCAAAACGGGGTGCCTGACCTTTCTCATGGTCTCCTGGTGGCTCATTCCCCTCATGGCGAAGCGCTCCTATTCGATGGAATTCGGGGGAGACTGGGACATCGTCCTCTGGAAAACCTTTCCGCACTTTGTCCTCTGGCTCCTGCCGTTTGTTTTGTGGGCACTTCTGTGGGGGATTGCAAAGAAACAAAAAAATTGTATCTCCATTCTCCTTCTGCTTCTGCTTTCGGTGTGTGCATTCTACGTTGGGGGAAAGATAAATTCCAGCTTTACGAATGTCCGATTCTGGCCTTTCATCTTTTTTTTCCTTCTGGTCCTGGCCTCGGTCGGTGCGGGGTATCTTATGAGGATTGTCCGCGGAAGGGAGATCCTTGTAGTCATCCTTTTTGTTCTCACACTCATGGCGGCGAACTCCACCGGTCAAGATGTTTCAGAATGGTCAAAATGGAACTATGAGGGGCTTGAGAACAAGGCCGATTACCCCTTTTTTAAGAGTCTCGTTCTTCCCCTCGACAATACACCGGGGCGACTCGCCAACGACCTCCACGGTGACAATAACCGACTGGGATCAACCAGGGTCTTCGAAACGGTTCCCGCCCTTATCAACAAGGACATTCTTGAAGGAGGTATCGTAAATTCGGCCACGGGATCGATGTTCTCCTACTATATTCAGTGTGAAACGTCCGAGAGCTGTGCCGGATTTCCCACGGTCGTCAATCCCACGACCTTTGATATCGAGAGAGCCACCGCTCATCTCAAACTTGCCAATGTCAGGCATTTCATCGCGTACTCGGAAAGGACACGAGAGGCGATGCTTCGTCATCCCAACTGGAAGCTCTTGAAGACAGCGGGTCCCTATCAGCTTTTCGAACTTACGAGCAATGACGGGCGGTATGTACAGGTACTCGAAACTATCCCCATGGCGGTGAAAACTGCGGACTGGAAAGAGTCCGCCATGGAGTGGCTCTATACCATAGAGGCGATCGATAGCCCCGTCATTTTGCTCTATGATGATATGGAGGAGAAGCCCGACGAGGTGTCGTCGGTCCTTCGTGAAGAGGAATATTTAAGTTATCTTGCGGGATTGTCCAGAAATGGGGGGGAGATATCACTCTGGCTGACCCTGGGGCCCTTCTATTTTCCCGCCGGCACTTCCGATGAGGAGGCCGCCGATCTCGAGATGGTCGACATATCTCTCCTGAAACCGGAGGCGGGGATGGGGCAGTTCGGTCGGACGTGGAGACCGATTCTGAGAGAGGGACCCATATTCCTGGACGGATTATACCAGCCGAAGTATAATTTCATCAGTTATAACTATGCGAATATCAGGTCCGAGGAAGCGCAGAGGGTGCTTCTCCACTACAGCAATGACGACCACGCCAGGATATACCTGAATGGTGAACTGATCCAGAAAACCCCATTTACCGGTCTGAATACCTACAAGACCGCCGAGATTGAACTGAAAGAGGGGAATAATGCCCTTTTGTACAAGCTCGAACAGTCCGTGGGAGGGGTGTTTTTCCATGCAAAGATAACCGATCTCGACGGTAAGCCGCTCGATAGCGTCAACTTTTCAATTTTTCCGGGCACGACCGATTTCAGGTGTAAAAAGCTTGAAAAACCCCTTCCCGGGGTCGTTCAGGAAGAGGAATTTACCGACCGGATGATACGATTTAAGACCGGGGCGCTCCACCGTCCTCACCTCATAAAGTGTTCATACTTTCCGAACTGGAAGGTCGAGGGTGCAGAAAGGATCTATCATGTGACACCCAACTTCATGCTCGTCTATCCGGAGCGCGAAGAGGTGACAATCTACTACGGCAGCCTTATGTCCGATACTATAGGAAGATTGCTCACCTGCCTTGGAATTATTATTTTCCTGGGAATATTGATTATGCATATCATGAAGGGGAAAGCGAAAAATGAAGGTGAGGGTACTCAAGACAATTGATCAAACGGTAGGAAAGGCACTCTGCCTTCTCGTTGGCCTTCTTGACTCTCTTTTCGAGTTGACATCGAAAGAAATCAGTATACCGCGCAAGCCGTCGAAAATCCTCTTTATTCGCCCCGGCGGTATGGGAGATTTCCTCTATCTTCTGCCGGCAATTGCTATGGTGAAAAGACGCTTTCCCGCAGCAGCCTTACACATTATGTGCGAAAAGAGGAACGGGCAGGCTGCCTACCTCTCTGATCTCGTGGATGACATATTCTGTTACGATGACGACACGCTCCGAACTATCACGGCACTTTTAAAGGGGAAATACGATATTGTCATTGACTCTGAACAGTATCACCATCTCTCCGCCCTGTTTGGGTATGTAACCGGTGCGAAGATCCGAATAGGCTTCAAATCCAACCCTTCGCGGAATCATTGTTATACCCATCTGGTCAATTACTCTCTCGATGGACAGGAGGCCGGGGAATTTATGAGACTTCTGGAGCCTCTTGGTATCAGCGATAGAGAAATTTCCTTTCCCGACATCGTCTCGACCGCTGCCATCGAAAAAACTCTCCTGAGGGATGACTTTTCTGTCCTGAGGGAGAAGTTTAAGATCGTGACCATCGTTTCTCCCCGGGGAGGGGCAAAATATCGCCGCTGGTCTTCGGGCAGATATGCAGACGTCATCAGCCATCTGACAAGAAACCCCGATATGGCCGTCGTAATCGTGGGGGGCAAAACGGAGTCAGGTATTGCGGAGAGGATAATGTCCCGGTTTTCAGATTCAAAGGGGCAGGTACTGTCGCTTGTGGAGAAGACCTCCTTTTTAGAACTCTGCGGGATCCTCAAAAAATCAGATCTCTTTTTCGGATGCGATTCGGGGGCGGCTGTTCTGGCGGTCCTCCTCGGGGTGCCCAGTATAACGCTCTTCGGTTCCGCCGATGAAAAAAAGTGGGGATATGCCGGGGATAATCATCTGATAGTACGGGAAAATCTGCCCTGCTCGCCCTGTCAGGTCCTCGGAAAGTTTAAGGCCTGCAGGAATATCGATTGCATGGAGAAGATAACATCCCACAAGGTAATCTCAGCCATTCAGTCGCTAGGTTTTTGAACTGAACCCCTCTTCACAAACTGAAGCAGGATGAAGAAAAGTAGAAGGATTATGATGAGGGCAACGAGACAGTCGCGGTATTCTTCGAAAAAATCCCATTCGGTGATGAAGATTGAGCCCCGCGAAATCTCCGTATGATGCATTCCCCCCTTCTCGAATTCAGTCACGCAAAAGACGGGGTATCTGCTTCCGGGGAGGGCGCTGAAATTTTTGACATGAAAGTGTAACGACTCCTCCGACCTCGGCGGTACGAGGCATTCCTTGGTCTCACCTCTCGTTGTCACCTCTCGCGGTACGATAAGCCGTGTCGATGTTTTCAATTCGTTCTTGTCCAGATTTTTCAGCGTCAGTGTGAGCTCTGCCTTTCTCGAAAACGTTGCCGGTTTTATCTGCCCGAAGATGCGGGGGAGGGGTTCTCTCTCGTAGACAAAAGATGTGCAGGTTACGGAAGAAAAGGGGTGCCGGTTGCTGTCCCTGTAATAGACCGTGGCGGTAAGGGGATAGGTTCCCGGTTTTTGCGGATCCAGGTCGAGGAGGGACTCAACACTGTACGTCTCGTTGACGGCGAGTTCTTTTTTCGTTCTGATTGGCATACGTTTATCTCCGGTTTCTATCTCACTCTGGAGGTCGTACGCCGGTTCATTTCCCCTGTTTTCAATGGTGATCGCCACCTTCAGTTTCTCCCCTTCCACGACACCCATTACCCCGGTATTAAGGCGTATGTACCCGGCAAAAACCGAATGAGTCGAAAGAACGATAAGAAGCGCACACATAACGGCAGCTGGTTTTTTCATGTCATCTCTCCTCCTATAGCGGGAAATAATACCATATCATCACAATGGTATGGGTGCAATCGCATCGGCGCCCAGTCCTTCTTTTTTGCTGGAGGAGGGAAGGGAAAGAACTCTCTTTTCTTGACCGGGAGCGCACCCGCAAGCCCCGCCTTGTAGGCGGGGAGCTACACAATTTTACCTGTTGCGGGATGGAAGGTGGTATTGTATGTATTTAAAGTATTGAGCTTTGGCCCTATCCGGAATATTCGGGGAGAGGTTAACCACAACTCGAAGGGAGTTTCGGCATATGAATAATGGTTCAGCCCTGAGGGCGATGATCGATGGCATGAGGCCCGCTCACTGGATAAAGAATATCTTCGTCTTTGCGGCCATGCCTTTTGGAGAAAAACTGTTTTTCAAAGACGCCTGGCTCATGTGCGGGGCTGTATTTTTCATATTCTGCGGTCTGGCGAGTGCCGTCTATCTGATAAATGACGTGAGGGACCGTGATGCCGACAGGCTTCACCCCGAGAAGAAAAAAAGGGCCGTCGCCTCGGGACGCCTCAGTACTACCTCCGCAATCGCCGGGTCGATTATTCTTTTCGCTCTTTCGATCACGGCGGCATATTATCTTGACATGCAGACTATGGTCCGATTCCCGGTGATCACCTTTTGCGCAGCCCTTTATGGGGTATCGAATATCTTCTATACCTTCCTGATAAAAGAGATTGCCATACTCGATATAATCTTTATATCAGCAGGTTTTGTAATCCGTGTTGTTGCCGGTGCCCTTGCGATTCAGGTCCCGATCAGTCCGTGGCTCGTCATATGCACCTTCATGCTGTCCCTTTTTATCGGCACGACGAAGCGGCGGAGTGAAATCAGGGCATATTCGTCCGATGCCGCTGAGAGGGTGAGAAATGCGAATGCCTTCTATACAGCCGAGAGGCTGGAGCATATCCTGGCTGTGACGGCGAGTCTCGCGATAATGAGCTACAGCCTCTACTGCGTATCACTTCAAACGCAGGAAAGAATCGGGTCCATCCATATGGTATGGACGATTCCCTTCGTTGTCTACGGCATATTCCGCTACTACTGCCTCTCTCTGACATCCGCCTCCGAGGATACGGTAACGATTCTCATGAAGGACAGGGTGATCTGGATTACGGGTATACTCTGGCTGGTTTCGGCTGTTCTGGTCATCTATTTGAGTGGAATGAACTGAACAGCGAGCGTATTCCCCGTTGCTTGCAGCGGGGTTAGCGAGCGAATAAAAAATAAACATTTTCCTTAACAGTCGGAGATTCCCCGCAACTTATTGCTGGGAGCTTCAACTTCTAACCGGTATGATGGTTTTTTCATAGAAAAAACCATCATACAATTAATTAACTCATTGTAATTGCTGTATTAATAAAAATTGATAAAAAATAGATTGACATATCAATCAGTCTGGGTTAGGGATTCGACATGACGAAAAATCATAAGCAGGAAATAATCGTCGACGCGGCTCTCGAGGTTTTTCGGGACAGGGGATACGCGAATACGCGCATGGCGGATATCGCACGAAGGGCAGGGGTATCCTACGGCCTTGTCTATCATTATTTTGAGAGCAAAGAGGTACTTTTCGATGTCATCGTGGAGGGCTGGTGGAACAGGCTCTACCAGATGCTGAAAGATGAAAGGCAGTCCGATAGCAAATTTCAGACAAAGCTTGAAAATATCATCAAGTTTTTTCTCGATATGTATGTGGAAAAACAGGATCTCGTTTCAATTTTTATCACCGAGGTGTCGCGGAGTTCTGTCTATCACACAGCGAGAGGTCTCGCCAAATTCCGGACATTCTTCAGCCTTACGGAAGAGGTGATGGCAGAAGGTCAAGAGACCGGTTTTTTGCGACGTGACATCGGTCCGCACTATCTCACCTATATATTTCTTGGAGCAATTGAGGCCTTTATCTCCGTCATGGTTCTCGGTAAAGAGGAGGTCAACAGGGAGAGAAAGGACCGGACCGTAAACGGGGTCATACAGGTTTTTCTCAGTGGAGCGAAGGCGCAATAAACGCCCGCACGCTGTGTAAAAGAGTAGTATTGATATTGTTTTTTGAGATAAAAAAGATTGACAAGTCAATCAATATAGAGGGTGGGTCCCCCGAGGGTGAGGATTTCCATATTAAGAGGGGGAAACGTCGATATATCGCTTCGGTGGTGATAAATGTATTTAAAAGGTCAGCTCCATATTCACACGACATGCTCCGATGGCAGACTGACACCTCAGCAGGCGGCTGACCTTTATAAGAGGCAGGGGTTTGATTTTATTGCCATTACCGATCACGATCATCTATTAAAGCCGAGTTACCGACAGGCCATTGAAGAAATCAGGACCGATCTTATTGTCTTTTTCGGGATCGAGCTTACGGTGAGAACGAAACTCGGATACGTCCATGTAAACAGGATCGAGGGGGAAAGTGAAGTCCTCCACACCTTCAATCATCCCGGCGATTACGGTTTTACACTCAAACAGACCATCAACTGCATCAATGATGTTGCCAAGCAGATTCATATTGATGCCGTTGAGGTCACACACCACGGATTTTACACACCAGATTACGATATTGAAGAGATAGCCTACCCGAAGGTGGCTTCCGATGATTCCCATACACGGCTGGGTTGCGGAAGGGCATGGATAGAGCTGAACTCCGCAAGGGACAAGGACTCCATACTGAGAGCGGTTAAATCAGGCGATTTTATGAACGGTTATGCCAGGGGCCATTCACGGGCAGCGGCAATGGTTCTGGCTTAATATCGGAATAAAAAAGAAAAAAGG
Source organism: uncultured Syntrophaceae bacterium (assembly GCA_964430915.1). GTDB lineage: Bacteria > Desulfobacterota > Syntrophia > Syntrophales > UBA2210 > JAFGBH01. The sequence goes on along the minus strand of CAYSHT010000070.1, from coordinate 231 downwards.
AGGATAGGTATTGAGATGAAGAGAGTTGCTGTCTGTGCTGTAGCGCAGCACAAGTGTGGTTCCAATATCTGGCAGAAGCGGTTTCAGGGTATGCTCCTGGACGTGCTTGAAGATATTCAGGAACAGACGGGTATGAACTTTTCCGAAGAGGGGGGTGTGAAAAGTATCGTCTCCGCATCGGATGATGTTTTTGATGCCAGAACAATATCAGACGGCGGTGTGACAGATGTT
>CAYSHT010000069.1:0-11314 GCA_964430915.1 uncultured Syntrophaceae bacterium | reverse complement strand
GCGGGGTAAGGGGCGCAATATAAAACAAACATATTCCTTACCGGGAAGCCCCGCCTTGTGGGCGGGGAGCTTCACTTTGATTGACTTTCATTCCAGATGGCCAGTATCTATGACCCTGAGAGCTTCAGTACCTCTTGGTATACCTCTTTCCGCGATATTGTAAGCTCTTCCGAAATCGTATCAACGATGTCGCGGGTTGTAAGGTGAGGGTCTTCCCGCAGTGCCTTAAGTTTTTCTTTTATGGCCTCCTTCTGGTCTGAAACGCTCCTTTTTTGGGCGCCCGACAGGATGAGCGTAATTTCCCCCTTTACGGTTGTCCCCTCGATGCTTTTTAGTACCTCAGAGATGGTTCCCCGAATGGTTTCTTCATAGAGCTTTGTCATCTCTCTCGAGAGGACCATCTTTCTGTCGCCGAGAATTCCATGGATGTCGTTAAGCGATGAGGCCAGTCTCCGGGGAGATTCATAAAAGATCATCGTCTTTGTCTCATCTCTCAGAGACTCCAGAAACTGTCTTCTTTTGGCCGGACGGGAAGGGAGAAATGCATAAAAGGCGAAGCTGTCCATTGGGAGACCGGATATACTGAGGGCCGCGATGGCGGCGACAGGACCTGGTATGGTAATAACCTCGATCGCGTGTTCTATAGCCTTGTTTATAAGGATGTATCCGGGGTCTGATATGCCGGGTGTCCCCGCATCGGAGACGTAGGCGATATCATCTCCCTCTTCGATCCTGGAGATGATGGAGGCGCTCTTCGCGAGCTCGTTCTGATCGTAGAGACTCGTGACAGGTGTTTTTATTCCATAGGCATTGAGGAGTTTTCTGGTCCTCCTCGTATCCTCTGCCGCAATAAGCGCAACTTCTTTGAGGACCCGGAGGGCTCGAAGCGTTATGTCTTCCAGATTGCCTATCGGGGTGGCGACAATGTAGAGCATTCCCTTTTTCATAGTCTGTCCCTCTCAAGAGGTAAGATCGAAGGCATTTTTGATAAGCCGTACGCGTTCGGACCCTTTTAAAAATCTGACTGCCACCACATCAAACCGCGCATTGCGATCGTTGAGATCGTGTTCGTTAATATAGTTGAGGGCAATCCTGGAGAGCTTCGCCTGTTTCCTGGCATCGACGGCAGCCTCGGGTTCGCCGAAATCGTCCGACTTTCTGCCCTTGACCTCTACGAAGACTACCTCTTTCCCATCAAGGGCAACAATGTCGATTTCGCCGAAGGGGCACCGGTAATTTCTCTCCCTTATGCGATAGCCCGCCTTTTCCAGATAAGCAGCGGCGATCTCTTCGCCTCTCTTTCCCGTCTCTTTCGCATCATTTCCCATGGGGTGTCTTGAGCTTGAAGGATTTCCTGTGGATTTCACAGTATCCGTATTTTTGTATCGCCTCACGATGCTCCTTCGTGCCGTATCCCTTGTTCTTTCGGAAATTATATACCGAATACTCGTCATGATATCGGTCCATCATACGGTCTCTCGATACCTTCGCGATAATGGAGGCTGCTGCTACGGAGACAGAAAGGGAATCCCCGCCGATAATTGTTTTCTGGGGAATGGGAACATTGATGGTGTTGATGCCGTCGATAAGGATGTAATCAGGGGAATAGCTGAGATTGGAAACCGCTTGTTCCATCGCCCTCAATGTCGCCCTCAGGATATTGATTGTATCAATGAGAGAGGGTTCGACCACACCAAGACCGATGGAAAGGGCATCTTCTTGTATGACGTCGAATATTGTCTCTCTCTTTCGCGGGGAAAGCTTCTTCGAGTCATTTATGTCGCCGTTTTTATAGCCGGGAGGGAGAATGACAGCTGCCGCCACAACGGGCCCTGCCAGAGGCCCCCTTCCGGCCTCGTCGATACCTGCAATGAACTTGAAACCGAGATTCCGGGCGTGCAGTTCAAAGCTGTCCATTTCATCGTCTGCCCAGTTCCCTGATCCTTGCCTTTTTGCCTCTCAGCTCTCTCAGGTAGTACAATCTCGAACGCCTGACCCTGCCCTTTGTAACAACCTCAATCTTGTTTATAATCGGCGAATTCAGCGGGAATGTTCTCTCCACACCCACACCCGAGGACATCTTTCTCACGGTAAAGGTGGCACGGTTCTGACCGCCCCTTTTCCGAATGACCACGCCCTGAAAGACCTGAATTCTCTCCTTCTGGCCTTCCACGATTTTTGCATGCACCTTTACTGTATCACCCGACTTAAAGGCGGGAATATCTGCCCTCATCTGTTCCTTTTCGATCATGTCGAGCACATTCATTGTATAAAATCCTCCTCACGAAGTTTCCAAATTCCTTTTATTATTTTCCGCAGAGCCTGTCCAGTACCACCGTCACGGCAGATCTGACGGATAAGTGATTGTAGTCCGATGGTCCTGTTATCGGTTCCAAGACAAAATCGGCACGTTCAATTATTTCTTCCGAAACGCCCCATCCTGTTCCAAAGGCCAGGAGATAGGCATCGTTGCCGCTTCGTATCTCTTCCCTCAGATCCCCGAACCTGACCGAAGATCCTTGACGGGTTGCACTGGTTACCACTAAACGGACTTTTTTTTCAACCCTTTCTGCAATATTTTGTATGACATCGTCGAGAGAGCCCTCTGTATCGACTATGTCGAAGGCCTCTTTCCTTGATGGATTATACAGAACCCCGTGTCCCTCCTGCCAGTGGTGAAGAATCCGCTTCACGAATGCCTGCTGCTTTTCTATCGGCGTCACTATGAAGAACCTTTTGGCACCGTAGGTTCTGGCAGCCCTGGATATATCGTGTATATCCATGTTGGTTACTGCCGTCGTCACGATATCACCCTTCTTGTTGAAGACGGGGTAATGTAAAAGAGCAATGTAAAGATCGTGGACGCACATACAGTTCAGGGGCCTTCTTTCTCAATCTCTTTTAGCATTTCCAAGTCCTTGTCGGTGAGGCTGATCTTTTTCAAAAGATCGGGTCTTCTCGCGAGCGTTCTTCTCAAAGACTCCCTGCGCCGCCATTCGTCAATGTTCTTTTCATGCCCTGATATGAGCACCTCGGGAACCTTCCATCCTTTGTATTCTCTCGGCCGGGTATAATGCGGCCCCTCAAGCAGTCCTGTGGTATGGGAATCGGACAGGACCGAGTTTTCGTTCCCCACAAATCCCGGAATAAGCCTTGAGACTGCATCAACAACAACCATTGCCGGGAACTCACCGCCCGTCAGGACATAATCACCGATGGATATCTCATCGTCGATGAGGTGGGTCCGTATCCTCTCGTCGATCCCTTCATAGTGCCCGCAGATTAATACGATCTGGGAATAACGGGTTAAATTTTCGGCGATTTCCTGACTAAACATCCTGCCCTGAGGCGAAAGAAGGATGACTATCGAATCATCTCCTCTTGAAAGAACGGTTTCGAGAGTCCTGTCTATAGGTTCGATCTTCATAACCATTCCACCGCCGCCGCCGAAGGGAGCATCGTCGGTAATCCGATGCTTTCCCGGGGCATGGTCACGGATGTTATGAAGATTTGTTTTTATTAATCCTTTGTCACAGGCCTTCTTTGTCAGGCTGCTGCCGAAGGAGGATTGAAAGATCTCCGGGAAAAGAGTGAGGATGTCAAACTGGATCATTTCATTTTACAGCCCCTCGATTAATGTGACAACCATGGTGCCTTTTTCCACATCTATCTCTTTTACTACGTCGCCGATCGCCGGGAGGAGAATCTCTCGTTCACCATCGGCACAAACGTAGACGTCATTGCTTCCCGTAGGAACAATAGACTCAACCCGTCCCAGACTGAGCCCATCGTCCGTAACGACTTCAAGCCCTATTATGTCGTGCCAGTAATATTCACCCTCGGGAAGTTCTTTCAATGCGTGGGAGGGCGCAAAGATATAGCACCCTATAAGTACATCCGAGGCCTCACGGTTTTCTACGCCATCAAGATCGAGAAGAAAAAAATTATTCCTGGATACTATTTTTTTTACTGTAAAAGGGGTTACATGCTGAATCTCCCGACCAAGAAAAACCTCTTCCAGAGAGAGGAGCAGTTCGGGAGATTCGCAGAACGAGGCTGCCTTGATACAGCCCTTAAGCCCCTTGGACTTGACTGCCTTGCCTATTTCGATAAGATCAGTCACACTTACTCTATAATCTCTAACACGGACCTCTTGTGAAGCTTTGATGATGCGGCGCTCAAGATAGTCCTCATCGCCTTTGCAGTTTTTCCCTGCTTTCCTATGACCTTCCCAAGGTCATCCTTTGCGACTCTCAGCTCAATAACGGACGTCTGTTCACCGGACACCTCGGTACATGCAACATCTTCAGGATAATCAACCAATGCCTGAGCAATGTACTTGATCAAATCTTTCATCGTAATAACCTCCACTGACTCTACTACGTGTAAAAGTTGTTTGAACCTCTTATCCTGCTTCAGTTTTTGCTGTTTTTGTCAGTAGCCCCTTCTTTTTCAATAGGCTTGAAACGGTAACCGTCGGCTTGGCCCCCTTTGACAGCCAGTCTTCAATCCGCTCTTCCTTCAGATTGATCTCTGCAGGATCCTTGAGCGGATCATAATTCCCCACGATTTCGATAAACCTTCCGTCCCGAGGCGCCTCGCTGTCGGCCACAACGATCCTGTAAAATGGTTTCTTCTTCGTGCCCATGCGTGTTAATCTTATTTTTACTGCCATGCCTTTCGATTATCACCTCCTGATAAGGATATTTTTTGTTTCAAGGTATTCATATACCATAGATATCATTTTATTAAAAGGGTAAATTACCCCTGGTAAATGATTTCATCCCGCCTTTCGAGAGTTTCTTCATCATTTTCCTCATCTCGACATAGTTTTTCAGGAGTCTGTTCACATCCTGGACCGTAGTGCCGCTACCCTTCGAAATCCTTTTCCGCCGCCGGCCGTTGATGATCTGGTAGTTGAGACGCTCTTTCTTTGTCATTGAATCGATAATGGCTACCGTTTTCACGAGCTCACTCTCGTCAGGAGTGGCGTTTTTGAGCGCTTTTACCTTGCCAAGTCCCGGTATCATTCCCAGGATATCCTGCAGCGGTCCCATTTTTCGTATCTGCATCATCTGTTTTTTCAGGTCTTCAAGGGTGAAGGAATCCTTTTTTATCTTCCTTTCGAGTTCCTGTGCCGCCTTTTCATCGATGGTCGTCTGGGCCTTTTCAACGAGGGTAAGGATATCCCCCATGCCGAGGATCCTCGATGCCATGCGCTCCGGATGGAATATCTCGAGGGCATCCATCTTTTCTCCAGAGCCGATAAACTTGATCGGTTTTTCCGTCACCTTCTTGAGCGAGAGGGCCGCACCGCCCCGCGCATCGCCATCCATCTTTGTCAGGATCACACCGTCTATGCCGAGAAGGTCGTTGAATGTTGCCGCCACGGAGACAGCATCCTGCCCCGTCATGGCGTCGGCGACAAAGAGAATCTCCGACGGATTTATCGCGGCCTTTATCCTTTTCAGTTCGTCCATCAAGGCCTCATCGATATGGAGCCTTCCCGCAGTATCGATTATGAGCGTGTCAAATCCGTTCGACTTGGCATATTCGACGGCGTCGACACATATCCTGACAGGGTCTTTCATGTCTTTCGAATCGAATATGCCCGCACCCGTCTGTTTTCCCAGTATTTCGAGCTGTTCGATCGCTGCCGGCCTGTATACATCGGCCGAGACGAGGGCCACGCGTTTTTCCTGATTCAACAGGTGCAGCGAGAGTTTCGCCGCCGTGGTGGTCTTTCCGCACCCCTGAAGTCCCACGAGCATGACAGTTGCGGGAAAGCGGCCAGAGAGATTGAGATGGCTTTTTTCCTGGCCCATGAGATTTATGAGCCTGTCGTGAACGATTTTTACAATCTGCTGACCGGGAGTGATGCTCTTGAGTACGTCCTGGCCAACGGCACGCTCCCTGACATCCTCGACAAATTCCTTGACGACGCGGAAATTTACATCCGCTTCAAGAAGGGCGATCCGGATATCTTTGAGGGCGGCGCTGACGCTTTCCTCGTCGAGAACTCCTCTCCCTTTGAGCTTTTTGAAGACGTTATCAAGTTTTTCTGTAAGATTTTCGAACATTATCGCACCGAAACCTGCCCTTGTTACAGCAGGTCGATTATTTCTTGCACTTTGTGACCAGACACTTCAGTCCATCGATATTTTTTTCTATCGATGTTGCCGCCGTTGCCGCCTCATCGAATGTGTCAAATCCCTCCAGTTTAACCCTGAACCAGTTGCCGCTCGATGTGAGGCTGATTTTATCAACACGGGGAGTATACCCCATAGTGGAAAGTCTCTTTTTCAGCTTTTCCATCCGCCCTTCGTCCTTAAAAGAGGCGACCTGAATGCGATAACTCTCTGTTGAGCCTGGTTTTTTTGCCTCGGAGACCTTTGACAGAACCTTGGGCGCAGGCTTTTTTTCAGGCTCTTCCTTTACTTCCTCTTCACTCTTTTTGGGAAGCGTATCGTAAAAGGTGAGCTCGAATTCCTCCTCCTCCCCGGCCTTCGATTCCATTGTTTCGTCAACTTTTTTCGCTAGCTTCTCTTTGATCGCGTTCGGGATGCCTATCGCTATCTTCTCGGGATAACTTTCTATGTGTTTTCCCACGATGACGCCGAATATGAAGGAAAACAGAAGGAGAAGCGAGATTCCGAAGGTGAAAACCATGAGACCGAATTTACCCAGTTTGAATTCAAAATCTCCCGATTTCTGTGACGGCATGTAAGGTTCACCCCTTTTTTTCTTTTTCGTCTGACCCGCTCTCTTCTGAACTGAACAGCGAGCGAATATAAAATAATATTTTCCTTAACAGTCGAAGAGTCCCCGCAACTTGTTGCGGGGAGCTTCAATGCGCACCACATCCCCCCCCCCTTTTTTTTCAGTGGAGAGGGAAAAGTATGCTACATCCTCTCTGGCGCCGAGACACCGAGGAGAGTGAGTGCATTTTTCAGGACGATCCCCACGCATTTAACAAGAAAGAGTCTCGCCTTCGTGAGCTCGGCATCATCATTGACGACCCTGTTTTTATTATAATAGCTGTGAAATATGGATGCAAGATCATTGCTGTAAAAGGCGATTCGGTGTGGTTCAAAGGTACGCGCACTTCCCTCGATTAGCTCGGGAAACATGTCGATTGCCTTCACCAGTGTATGCTCCTCGGGAAGCGCGAGCAGACTCAGGTCCACGTCGTCGTAGCCGGGAATCGCATACCCCCGCTCTATGGCCGTCCTCGTTATGCTGGCGATCCGCGCATGGGCGTATTGCACATAATAGACAGGATTTTCACTCGACGCTTCTTTTGCAAGCTCCAGGTCAAAATCGAGATGACTGTTGGACCTGCGCATGAGGAAATTGAATCGTGCGGCATCTCTTCCTACCTCATCGATTACCTCCCGAAGGGTCACAAATTCTCCGGCACGGGTGGACATGGCCACCGGTTTCCCGCTTCTCAAAAGATTGACAAGCTGGACCAGAACGATCTCGAGGGCCTCTTTTTCTTTGCCCAGTGCCTGGATACCGGCATACATTCTGGGTATGTAGCCGTGGTGGTCCGCACCCCACACATCGATGACGGTGTCGAAACCCCGTTCATACTTGTTCTTGTGATAGGCAATATCGGCGGCAAAATAGGTGGGTTCGCCGTTTTCTCTTACCACCACACGGTCCTTTTCGTCGCCGTAATCGGTGGTCCTGAACCAGAGGGTGCCTTCCTCCCGGTAGATGAAGTTTTCCTCCTCGAGTTCTTTCAGAAGGGCCGCGACCCCGTCATCCCGGTAGAGCTCCCGCTCGCTGAAGAAGCAGTCGAAGACGACCCCGAAGGTCATGAGATCATCCTTGATCTCCTCCAGGATTTCTCCGGCGGCGAGGTCAGTCAGCATAGCAGTGACGGTGTCTCTCGCTTCCGACTTCAGAGAGTCGCCGTATTTTTCGACCACCTCTTTCGCTATATTCGATATGTAGTCTCCCTGATAGCAATTCTCGGGAAAGGGGATATCTGCTCCCAGAACCTCGAGGTATCGGTGCCAGACTGACTCGCCTAGTATATTCATCTGCTTTCCGGCGTCGTTTATGTAGTATTCCCTCGAGACGGAAAATCCCGATGCCTCGAGGATACGTGCAATAACGTCTCCTGTGACGGCACCCCTGGCGTGTCCTATATGGAGGGGGCCCGTCGGGTTGGCACTTACAAATTCGACCTGAACTTTCCTGCCGGCTCCCAGATTGGATTCGCCATAATGTTCCTTCATGTCATCCACATCTTTGAGAAGCGTTACCCAGAGGGAATCCCTGACGAAAAAATTGATAAATCCGGGACCCGCCACCTCCACCTTTTCAAGGATCCTATCGGGATCTTCGATAGCATCGGTTATAATTTTCGCTATTTTTCTCGGATTTTCTCTCTGTGTCGAGGCGAGCACCATGGCGATATTCGAGGCATAATCACCGTGGGAGCCTTCCCTCGGAAGTTCCACCTCGACGAAGGGGATTTCGCATTCCTTCAATATCCCTTTTTCGAGGCAGCTATCGATTGATCGTTCCAGCAGGTCTTTCAGTTTCTTTTTCATAAGGTGTCCGGTCTGGTCATGTATAAAAAAAGTTGGCCCTCAGGCCAACCGTCTCGTCTGTTATCAAATCGTGCGGTATTTACAATACCTTTTCTCCTCTTGTCAATCCATTTCTTATCTAATATTTATGGGAATGAGAAGTCAAGACATTTTGGATTACTCCCCCGCAAAAATGGAGTGGAAGCTTTGAGAGGGAAGAGAATCGTTATTGACTTTGGAAAGATGAGCGGTTAGTATAAAAAAGGAAAAATTAAAGAGATTATATCCCCCTTACTGAGGAGATTTCGATGAAAAGATATATCCCACTGATCGTGATTATTGTCGTTGCCTTTTTCATCTTTCCTTCCGCCGGTCTGGCATCCTACAAGATCACCCTCAAAAACGGTTCCGTCCTCTATGCCGGCCACTACTGGAAGGAAGGAGGGAAGGTGCTTTTTTACACCTACGGGGGAATTCTGGGAGTCGGGAAAGATTCCGTGAAAAAGATAGAGGAATCGGATGTTGCCGTCAGGGTGGTGACCCCGCCTGCCGTTAAGCCCGCCGAAGATCTGGCCGAGGCTGAGGAAGCGGTTGCAAAGGCGGAAGAGAGTGTTTCCGATAAGACTCCCCCGGAAGGAAAAGAGGCAGTCAATAATAAGCTCATGGATGAGTTCAACGCTATCAAGGGGAGATACACTGTTGCGGGAACCCTGACAACGGATGAACTTGTCGCCCTGTCGAAGGACATGACCGCCTATCGGGACAGGGTCCTCGGGAGCCGCCTCGGATTCGTCTATTCGGATCAGCTCGTCGAGCTCTATTCCATGGGTGATGAGGTAGAGGACCTGATTAAAAGCAGGGGTCAGTGAGTAATTTCCCTCCAGCTTAGCTTCGTCACCGCCTGATTGCTGAGGGCATCATTAACCGAACAGCTGTTATAGTTGACAGTTACACCGCCGTTCAGATCGACGGTCTGATTGGCCAGGACCGCGCCCTGTACGTTGATACCAATAGGACCCCCGCCGTTGAAGGTGAGGGTTCCGGTGACGAGGACGAGACCGTCCCAGCTAAACCCGCCACTCATTGTGAGATTGCCCTTTACGAGGAGTGTCCCGTAGCCGGTGCAGTTTGTCAGTTTCAGTCCCTGGTTGTTGTAGGGATTCGACGTGTCGGAGTAGCAGGTGACATAATTGGAGGCGCTGCCGTAGGGTGTGCCGGTCTGATCGGAGGTGATGATAACGTTGGCACCGGATTTCATGCTCTCTACCGTTCCGATGATGTCGATATCGTCTGCGCCCTGTGCCGGCGGTGTTGGATTCATCGTAGGGAGGCCGTTCAGATTCGTAATGGAGGGATCCAGGGTATAGATGGTGTCCAAAGTCGCTGCCACGCCGCAGTTATCGTTGCCATCCACGGTCAGGGAAGTACCGTTTCCCGTCACGTCGCCCTTCGCATAGATGGCCGCCTTTATGGGAGGTCCCGGTGGGTGTGTCACTTCGACTTCAACGGTCTTGATACTGTTTCCCACAATTCCGTATGCGGTAATGATGTTGACGGGCTTGAATGCCGAGCCGCCCGCAGTGGTGAACTGGATGGCCGTGGTGGGCTGGGAGGGGTTGCCGTAGCCGTAGTATATGATGTTCCCCGGTGTCGAAGCGGGATTCGTCCCCGTATTTCCGTCGCCATCGTAGTACATCGGATGCGCCGTTGTGTGCCCCCGCTGCTCGGCATCGTATTCGCGCTTGTGCCTGATTTTTACCATATAGGGAATGGTCGACTGGAGGCTGTTTGCCGTGACGGTCGTGCTCGTGTGTGAAGAGGTGGTGGGGACGTAGTTTCTGTAGTCGCTGTTGTAGTCTGGATCATCCGTGGGCTGCTGCGTGCCTGTCAGGATATAGGCGGACCACCATGTGTCGAGGGTCGTTGCAGGATCTCCCGCGTAGTTCGGATCAGCAACATTGCCCCTCAGGCGGGCACGGGCCTCTTCGGCAGCCGCCTCGGCCGCATAGAAGGCCTCCTCGCCGAGCCTGTAGTTAGTGCTTATATTCATGTCCGTCGATGTCTGCACCACCGCCGTTGTCCCGAGACCGATGAGGACGGCCATCATGAGTATCACGGTGACGAGGACATTTCCCCTCTGATTAGTTTTTCCGTATACGCATCGATAATTTTTCATAAGGCACCGTATTTTCTAATCGTTTTGGGTATATGAATAGGTTGAACTGTTGATCGTGAGTTCCCAGATGTCAACGGCGATAACATAGTAGCTTACCGTTTCATTGTTATGCTTCGGTATGTAGGCACAGTAGTTGTCGTTGCCGGTGTATGTCATCGTAATATCCCCCTTGTTGGTATGTAAGGTAACGCTTGACACCCCGAAGTCGTCCGTGACGGTGGCGCAGATCAGTACGGAGATGTTCTTCCCAATGTGATTTCCCGGAGGAGTCTGGACGACGTTCGTGACCGAGGGGGGCGTCGAATCGGGAATGGTGGTTGTCGTTGTCGTTGTCGGTGCTATCGTCGTAGTTGTCGGCGTTATTGTCGTCGTCGGTGGTGTCGTCGTTGTCGGCGCTACTGTCGTCGTTGGTGCTACTGTCGTCGTTGGTGTCGATGTGGTCGTCGTGGGAGCTACCGTTGTCGTGGGGGGTGTCGTGGTCGTCGTTGTAGTAACGGTAATGACCGTATTTGTCAGATCAAGAGAGAGGTTTCTCGGTATAATCTGGGCGGTAAGGGCGTAGGTTCTGAAACCGCCGTTTTGTGGATAATTC
>CAYSHT010000068.1:0-11414 GCA_964430915.1 uncultured Syntrophaceae bacterium | reverse complement strand
TGCTGCCTGCAGCAGGGTTATAAATATTTTCCTTAACAGTCGGAGATTCCCCGTAACTTGTTGCGGGGAGCTTCAATGAAATTATAACGGAAACGGTGCCTGGTACTGCTTCCTCCTGTACAGTCGCAGATAATGCCTGAGAGTAAACCATTTTCTCGTGCCAGGGGTTATTGAGCGGATGAGACCGATATTTTCCCGTGCGGCATCCTCTCCCGCCCTGATCAGGTGCTGTGCGTGGGAAAATTCCGACCAGTGCAGCGTTCCGACCGAAGGACGGATCACCACATCGGCGCGAGTCAGCTCATACTGTACAAGATAATGGGTGGTGAGATCATTGGCCCTGCTCAATATTTCCTGGGCGTTTCGGAGCTCATCCTCCAAAGGGATGTCCTTGCTGACGTCAACGGCGATAACCCTGTCTGCTCCCTCATTTATCGTTGCCGAAACGGGAACGTGGGCGATGATGCCGCCGTCGGAAAGGAGATAATCGTCTTTTTTCAGGGGCTGAATAGCGCCCGGGACGGTGCTGCTCGCCATTACCGCCTCTCGCAGGGAACCTTCTGAAAATATAACGGGTGTGCCGCTTACCAGATCCGTGGCGACCGTCCGAAAGGGTATGGGCATATCTTCTATTTGTATGTCGGGTATCAGATAATCTATCATGGCCCGAAAGTCTTTTGCGGAAAGGATGCCGGGCTTGAACATTGCCTGGAGCAGTATGACCTTGTTTTTGAGATAGCTTTGAATTTTATGCGCCAGACCGGAATCCTCTCTGTTATGGGCCTCTTCGATTGCATTTATGGCGGAGGAATGAAACTCGGGACTTTCCAGATAGCCTTCTATTGTCTCTTCCAGTTCATCCGGTCCGATACCGCTTGCATAGGATGCTCCCACCAGGGCGCCGCTGCTGGTGCCGACTATGATATCAATGGGAACGCTTTCTTCCTCCAGCACCCTGAGTACCCCTATGTGGGCGAATCCTCGTGCACCGCCACCTCCGAGCGCCAAACCTATTTTTTTCTTCTTTCTTTTCATGGTTTCACAATACCACCTAGTTGCAACAGATCATAACCAAAGAGATCGTGGGACAGACCTCACTCATGTCATTTTTCACCGGTACCAGTTAAGAGAATCTATTTATAAGATTTTATTTAAAAATTGTCAAACAGTGCCGTACAATCCTGAGAACTATGTGTTGAAAAAAGGGTTCAATGGGGTGTAAATTATAGATCTGTCCGTTATGCGTGACGGACTATGGGTTTCTAGTTCAATATGGGAGGAGCAATATGTGTGGTCGGTTTGTCATGATCAGTGATCTTTCCGCCCTTGAGGAAGCGTTTGACATCCAGGCTGTCTCCGCCGACGTGAAGCCGAGTTATAACATAGCACCGGGAAGTGAGGTGGTCGCGCTCGTCCATGACAGGGTGAATCGCCTGGTTTCCTTCAGGTGGGGGCTTGTCCCTACATGGGCAAAGAATCCCACGATCGAAAAGGGGATAATAAACGCCCGTGCCGAGACAGTGGCAGAAAAACCGAGCTTCAGAGATTCTTTCAAAAAAAGGCGGTGTCTTGTTCTTGCAAATGGATATTATGAATGGAAAAAAGTGGGGAAGAACAAGCTTCCCCACTACGTTTATCCCGTCTCTGAAAGGCCTTTCGGCTTTGCCGGTCTCTATGATACATGGCGATCGAAGGATGGGGGAACATTGAACACCTGCACAATTATCACGACGGAGCCGAATGAATTGCTGAGGCCCCTCCACGACAGGATGCCCGTCATCGTACCGAAGGATCGGGAGTCCCTGTGGCTTGATGACTCTGTGGCCGGAGAAAAGAGCCTTCTTTCGATGCTGAGGGCCTCCGTCAGTGAAGTTCTAGAGATTCGCGAGGTTTCAACGCTGGTAAATTCACCCCTGAATGATGTGCCGGAGTGTATACAGCCCCTGTCTTCGGGATTACTGTGATCTGAACTAAAAACGGGTGTATAGAACCAAAGATTTTCCGGTGCCTTGTTTCGGAAATCTTCGCTATCATTAATGGGGACGGGAAAAACTTTGACATAACCAGGTGTTTACACTATAAGTCGATACATAATAACGATGAGATGAAGAATGAGAAACCATGGAAATACAGGAAGTTTTTGGCCTCTATGAAGGCGATCTCAAACGTGTTGAACAATATCTGGAAGATCAGCAGCAGTCATATATTCAGTTAATTCCTGAGATTGCAAACCACATCATACAAAGCGGGGGAAAGAGACTCAGGCCTTTGCTCCTCCTTATCGCGTCTGACCTGTGCGGGTATGAGGGCGAAAGACGTTACTCGCTGGCATCGGTAATGGAGGTTATCCATACGGCATCGCTCCTTCATGATGACGTGATTGATCGTGCAGATATGAGAAGGGGAAAGGATGCAGCCAACAGGGTATGGGGAAATTCGGCGAGTGTCCTGGTCGGTGATTACCTCTACGCGAAGGCCTTTAAGATGCTTGCCGACGATGAGGACACTGCCGTGCAGAAACTCCTTTCGACAACGACGACGACAATGGTCGAAGGCGAAATATCTCAGCTTGTGAGGAGTTGCAGCATAGAGATAACGGAAAAACAATACCTCTCCGTCATTGAAAGGAAAACGGCCGTTCTGATCTCTGCATCCTGTGCAATAGGGGCAATCTTGGCGGGGGCCCCGGAATCTGATATCGAAGCCCTGGCCAGATTCGGCATGAGGCTCGGCATGGCCTTTCAATTGACCGATGATGCCCTCGATTATGTGGCCTCTGAAAAGGAATTTGGCAAAACCATCGGTAAGGATCTCACGGAAGGAAAGGTAACCCTTCCCCTCATTGGCGCCTATAAGAAGAGTTCTCCTGAGGAAAAGGAGTTGATAAAAAAAACGGTGGAAGGTGCAGAAGTAATAGATGATGATATAGCCGGAGTGATTGCTGTCATCAATAAATACGAGGGCATAGACTATACCCTCGACATGGCGGATAGATTCATAAAAGAAGGGAAGGCCTTTGTCGGACCCTTCAAAGATTCAACGCCGAAAGAGGCCTTTTTGGCAATCGCCGATTATGTTGTTGAGAGAAGACTGTAAGCCATAATAGACTTCACCTTTCTATTTCTCCTCGTAGCAATAACCTTTTCAATACTGAGTGAAAGGAATATACGATGCCAATTTACGAGTTCGGATCCTCGCGGCCTCAGATCTCTGAGGAGTCATACGTTCATCCTGATGCGGTCATAATAGGGAACGTGAAAATAGAGGGGGAATGTTTCATAGGTCCGGGCGCGGTTATGAGAGCAGATTTCGGTTCCATTCGAATTCAGGATGGTACCAGTATTCAGGACAATGTGGTAATTCACTCAGATGGAAACACCCCGGGAGTACTTGTCGAACGGGATGTAATAGTGGGACACAGTGCAATTCTCCACGATGCTCATATCAAACCCGCCTGTGTGATAGGTATGGGTGCAATTCTTCTCTATGATGTCGTCTGTGAGGAGGGTGTCTTTGTGGGTGCGGGTTCGCTGGTTCCCAGTAATATGCACATTCCCGCGGGCAAACTCGTCACGGGAAATCCCGCGCACATCATGAAGGATGTCAGCCCCGAGCAGGTCCGCTACGCGAGAGAGGGGGTGCAGCTCTACCGGAAACTCGTTCGTGAATATCGGGATACATTGAGGCTGGTTTCTCCCTGATTCCTGACCGGGGAGCCCCGCCCTGTGGGCGGGCAGTGTCACATCAATGTTCCTGCCAGTAGAGAGCTTCTTTTTCGTATCCGGCAATCATTTCCCCTTCGATGCCGCTCCGAAGAGCCTCAAATACCTCCCCTGCTGTTTCCTCAGGTACAAATACGAGGGGGCTAAAACGAAGGACGACCCTGCTGAAGGGTTTAGGGACCATAAAGCGGTCCCAGCTGTTAAATACGAAGGGATTCTCGTAATACACGAAGGCTTCGGTAATGGCCGCCCCCGTTTTCTGGGCAAGTGCAATAAGGCCGGGTTTGATAACACGAGGCGGGCCCGTGGGTCCGTCGGCAATATGCCCTCCCATTTGATTTTCAATGATTCCCCGGACCATTTCAGCTGAAGCCTCTTTTCCGCCCCGGCTGCTCGACCCCCGAAGCGGCAGCCAGCCGATTCTCCGTACTACATCGGCCATAAAATCTCCGTCTCTGCTTCGGGAGATCATGATGCAGATCGGTCGTTTGAATTGTTTTGGCAGATAAAACCCTCCGAAAAACCGCTGGTGCCAGCTTCCGATGATGATACGTCCGCCTTTCTCAAGATGATCGGCTACTGCCTCATGGTTTTCAAACTGTACCCTGACAGTTTTCGAGTAAAGATTGAGCAGGTGGTAGACGCAAAAGGAGGCAAGTCGGCTGTTTAAAACAGAAAATTTTGTTTCTTTTTTTAGGTTCATATTTTTAATCGGGGTTTTTTGATGTAGTAAGATCTCTATAATTATACGAAACCTGCTGCGGAGTCAAAAAATAATTGGTCTTACATGACGATTCATCATAATATGACTGGAGAAAACCTATAATGAAGGAGAGGAGAGGTGAAAAAGGAACCGGGATCATTTCCTCTGTATTACAGGGTGTTACCCTCAGCGTTGGGTGATATGGGCATCATCTGGGCAATGAAGGGCAGCCCATCGATAGTGCGTATTATTCTTCCGAGGGAAGACGCGGATACCATTGCCCGGATAGATGAGAACTGCCCTGAAGCATCTGAAGACTCTCATAAAAAGATCGATGAAATGTGTGAAAAGATAGTGCGCTATCTTGTCGGTGAACCCGTCAGGTTACCGCTCATGCTTCTGGATATTGACCGCTGTTACGATTTCCAGAAGAAGGTTCTTTTGAAGTCGGCAGAGATACCCCGTGGGAGGGTAATCTCCTACGGAGGACTGGCTGAGAAAATATCCGCACCATGTGCTTCCCGGGCAGTGGGGACTGCCCTTGCCAGAAACCCCTTTCCCATTATTTTGCCCTGTCACCGTGTTGTAAAGGCATTGGGATATCCCGGTCAGTATGGTGGCGGCGCTGATACGAAAAAGAGGCTTCTTGAAATGGAAGGAGTTTGTTTTAATGACGGGGGTAAGATTGAAGGCCGGTTTTTCTGGTGAAGGGCGGATATGTCAGAAACAAATCCACTCCTCCGTTAGGTACTTTTCTTCGATTTCGAATCGTCTACGATTTCTTTGCCGGAGTTGAAACCGCCATATTATCGCGGTGTATGATCTCGTCGTAGGGCTTGCTGCCGAGAACCTGTTCGATTCTCGATGTCTGGAGGCCCTTTATCTTATTAGTATCAGAGGCATTATAATTCACAAGCCCCTTTGCGAGCGTTGCACCGTCCATGGTCACGCAGCTGACGGGATCTCCCACATTGAAGTCACCCTCCGTCTTTATGACCCCCGACGGCAGAAGGCTCTTTCCGTGATGGACAATGGCCCTCATTGCCCCGTCATCGATATAGATCTTCCCCCGTGAACGGAGCGTAAAGGCGATCCAGTACTTTTTGCTTGTAAGGTGTGTCTCCATCGGCAGGAAGAGTGTCCCCACCTTTTTGCCGGAGAGCACATCATGAATAATACCCTTTGATTTGCCAGAAGCGATTATGTAAGGGATACCAAAGGCGGTCACTTTTTTAGCGGCGATAACCTTGCTCTTCATTCCCCCCATGCCCACAGGGTCCGCCTCGGATGACGCGACCTTTTCGATTTCGTCCGTAATTTCGCTGACCAGGGGAATCAATCGCGGTTTGTTATCTTTCCTCGGATTTCTGTCGTAGAGACCCTCCGTATTGGTAAGATTGACGAGAAGATTTGCCTTCATAATATTGGCCATCATGGCGGCGAGGTTGTCGTTATCACCGAACTTTATCTCGTCAACGGCGACAGTATCGTTTTCATTGATGATTGGAATAACTCCCCAGTCCATGAGAACCGAAAGGGTGTTTCGGGTGTTGAGGAACCGCTGCCTGTCGGTAAGGTCGCTCGTGGTAAGCAGTATCTGCGAAACAACCATCTCGTGTTTGGCGAAGGCATTGGCGTAGACCCTCATCAGACGTCCCTGTCCTATTGCCGCTGCCGCCTGTTTTTCCGGCATACTCTGGAGCCTGTTTTTGAACCCCATTCTATGCATACCCGAGGCTATGGCGCCGGAAGAGACGATGACTAACTGGTATCCCTTTCCGGAAAAAACGGCGATTTCATCGACGAGATTCTCGATTATATCGAGATCGAGACCCTCGCTGCCCGTCAGGACGCCGCTTCCGATTTTGACCAGAACCCTCCGTACTTTTGTCAGAATATTCTTTCTCTCTTCAGCCATGATTGACTATGACACCCCGCATTTTTCGAGATTTTTCACTATCTCTCCGATGAGCGCGTTAATCCCCTCTCCCGTAACGGCTGAAATGGGGAAGATTGTAAAACCATTTTTTTTAAAGAGGGTCGCTTCGGCCTCAATTCGTTCCTGGGTTACCGGGAGGTCCATTTTGTTGATGGCCACTATCTGTGGTTTTTCTATCATAGCGGGGCTGAAACTGACAAGTTCATTATTGACTATTTCAAAGTCCCCCCATCCCGAGACATAGTCTTCTTTTGATATGTCAATGATGTGGAGCAGAAGAGATGTTCTCTCTATGTGGCGCAGAAACTTGATTCCCAGGCCTGCACCGAGATGTGCTCCTTCTATGAGTCCGGGTATATCGGCAACGGCGAAGCTTTCGTAGTCGCCGAATTTCACGATGCCGAGATTTGGTGTGAGGGTGGTGAAGGGGTAGTTGGCAATCTTCGGTTTTGCAGCAGATATTCTTGAAATAAATGTAGATTTCCCGACATTGGGAAGCCCTGTAATACCTACATCGGCAAGGAGTTTCAACTCGAGATTTATCGTTTTTTCCTCGCCCGGTATTCCGTCCTGGGCGTATCGCGGTGCCCTGTTCGTGGCGGTGGCAAACCGTGCGTTTCCTCTCCCTCCGATGCCGCCTTTCGCGATGATGCTCCGCTGGCCGTCTTCGGTCAGGTCCGCCAATATCTCTCCCGTTTCCATATCGGAAACGATTGTTCCCACGGGAACGATTATCTCAAGGTCGCTTGCGCTTTTGCCGGTTTTGTTGCTTCCGCTGCCGTGGTCGCCCCTTTTTGCGAAGTGATGCTGATTGTATTTCATGTCGAGAAGGGTTCGGTGACTCTTGCTTGCCTTTGCAATAACATCTCCGCCTTTTCCGCCATCACCGCCGTCGGGCCCGCCGCGGGGCACATACTTTTCCCTCCTGAAACTGACGCATCCCATTCCGCCGTCACCGGACCTGATATATATTTTTGCTTCATCAACGAATTTCATAGGACAACATTTACCATTAAAGCCGGAATGCCGGATCGGCACAATTCCAGAGTTGCATTTTTAGGTGTGTTACGTTGTTACGTCGAACGGGATATACTGAAAAAGGTGTCAGCTTTATGATATTGGGCCAACACCTTTTTAATCGAATATATTACGTGGAGAGTTTTGAAAAAGCAAAAGAATTTTAAATTCTTCAGGCGCCGTACACGCTTACCTTTTTCCTGGTCCTGTCTTTCCTTTCAAATGTGACGATTCCGTCAATCTTGGAAAAGAGGGTGTAGTCTCTTCCCATTCCCACATTATTACCGGGGTGTATCCTGGTGCCGAGCTGTCGAATTATGATGGTGCCGGCAGAGACATGTTCTCCACCATATGCCTTGACGCCCCGTCTCTGCGCCTGGCTGTCTCTCCCGTTACGGCTGCTTCCCTGGCCTTTCTTATGAGCCATCTTGCTTGTCCTCCGTTATGCAACTATTTCTTTTATCTTCAGGCCCGTTAATTCCTGCCGGTGTCCCGTTTTCTTACGATATCCCTTTCGTCTCTTCATCTTAAATACGAAGATTTTTGGGCCTCTGTCCTGATCCATTATCTCGCCGATCACTTTTGCTCCCTTGACGAGAGGAGTTCCGATTGCAATCCCCTCCTCTTTAGAGACCATGAGCACCTCTTCGAAGGTTACCGTGTCGCCCTTGTCGCCTTCTATCTTATCGACCTTCAGGAGGTCTCCCTCTGAAACCCTGTATTGTTTACCACCAGTTTTCATCACTGCATACATTGCATAATCCTCTTGGCTGAAATTAGAATTTGCTATTATAAGAATTTTGCATCGTTTGTCAATACATAAAAGGAAACTTCTGACATTATTTTCTGTCAGACTGACGCTCTTTCATCCATGAAGTAATATTAGATTGATAATAATCCCGAAAAAAGATAGAAAATAGGAGAATGGATGTGGATATATAGAAAAATTGTCTTTTTCGTGAGTGCCATGAACATTCATTGTTGAAAAGAGATATAATGCAGCCTTACATCAAAGAAATAATAGAGAAATTGGTTTCAATCTCAAAATTTCTCACAAGCAGTGGAGAGGTAGATGCTGAAGAGGAAAGGAAAAGATTGATAACCTTTTTCTTTCTGTTGTTCGGTATCCCTGTTCTCCTTACCTATGCAGCCATTCACCTGATTAATGCCGAATATTTGGAGGGGACCCTCGATCTGGTTGCGGGAGTCACGCTTACGTTCAGTCTTGTCTATCTGAGATATCTGAAACGGGGTGTAATCGCATACAGGATAAACATTGCTATTATCGCTTGCCTGTTTCTTTATCTTATCTTTATGGGTGGAGCATTCGGTTCAAGGATGCTGTGGATGTATACCTTCCCTCTCATTGCACTTTTTCTACTCGGTAAGGAAGAAGGTTTGTTATGGACCGTTGTCGTCCTTTTTTTCTCCGTTATTATCCTTTTTGATCCTTTTTTCACAGTCGGAACTTTTCAGTATGAATACGACGTTAAGACAAGATTCCTGGTTTCCTTCATGCTGGTTGTTGGATTAACCTATATTTATGAGTCAGTCCGTGAGTCTTTTCAGGAAGTGATGGAGCGAGAACGTTCTGAGTTTCGATATGAGAGGGATAAGCTCAGCCATATTACTGAAAACGTTCACGATATCGTCTGGTTCCTGGATCTTGCAACGATGCGATTCATGTATATGAGCCCTTCAATCGAACACCTGGCAGGTTTTACCGTTGAAGAGGCCATGCAGCAGGATCCCGCGGAAGTGCTGGCCCCCGAGTCTTATGAGAGGGCCATGAATATCCTTGGAGAGGAACTGGAGCAGGAAAAGAAAGGACTTGCCGATAAGAGCAGGAAGAAAGAGATAGTGTGGGATTACTATCACAAAGATGGCCACGTCATGTCATTTGGGGTGACGATGTCCTTCTTGCGGGATGAAAGGGGCGAACCGACAGGTATTGTAGGTGTTTCTCGCGACATCACGGTTCGGAAGGAGGCAGAGGACGCCCTCCGTGAGAGCGAGGAGCGGTTCCATCTCCATTTCGCGAATACATCGGAGGTTATATATTCGATCGATTCTGATTTGAAGGCTCTCAGAGTATCACCGAGCGTGGAGCCATTATTGGGATATACGCCGGATGAGCTGATCGGTAAAGACTTTACCGCGCTCAACCTCCTGACACCTGAATCCCTGGAAAAGGCGGCCGAAGATACGATAAGGGTCCTGTCTGGCGAAAAGATCGAACATCGAGTTTACGAGTTTATTACCAAAGATGGTACGAGGAAATTCGGAGAGGTTTCCGGTGTTCCGCTCTACCGTGATGGGAAGGTAGTTGCAATAGTCTCCGTCGCGAGAGACGTGACAGAGCGTAAGGTGATAGAGGAGAAGCTGAAGAAGAGCGAGGAGATGTTTCGTCTCATAGCGGAAAACATGTACGATATGCTCCGATTTACCGATACAGAGGGGAATCTCGTTTACGCAAGCCCTTCTCATAAAACTGTCCTTGGTTTCAGTCCCGAGGAAAGGGTCGGAAGATCCACCTTCGAGGTTGTTCATCCCGACGATATAGAGAAGATTCAGAAGGCCTTTACGGATGCCTTTGCCGCGTCCTCTTCCGGGAGAGCTAAATACCGTATACGGCATGCAGGCGGACACTATCTATGGGTGGAAACTATTGGTAATTTTCTCTATGACAGTGACGGCAAGATATCGGGAACCGTTATGAGTACCCGTGACATCACCGACTGGAAGCGTGCCGAGGACGAAGCCAGTTCATATTATGAGCACCTTACGCTGATAAACAAGATATTGCGGCACGATCTTACCAATGACCTCACGGTGATACGGAGTGCCCTCAGTCTCTATGAGGATACGAAAAACGATGAGCTTTTAAAGGATGCCTCGGCGCACGTGGAAAAGAGCGTTGAACTGATACGGAGGATGCGGGAGCTTGAGGCATTTATTTCGGAGCACAGGGAATTGAAAGTTTACAATATGCGTGAGGTTATTGAAAAGGTAACCAAGAATTATCCTTCTGTTGATTTTGAGGTTGAGGGTGACTGCCGGATTATGGCCGATGAGTCTCTGGCTTCGGTGATCGATAATCTGGCGCGCAATGCCGTGGTTCACGGCAGGACCGACCGTATTTCTGTGAGTATAGAAGGTGTTGCCAATACCTGCGAGGTGAGGATTGCCGATTACGGGGAGGGGATTCCCGATGATATCAAGAGTCAGATTTTTGATGAGGGGTTCACCTACGGAAAGTCGGGTCAGACAGGAATTGGCCTGCATATCGTGAAGAAGGCCATGGATACCTATGGCGGTCAAGGTGTATGTGGAGGACAACAAACCGCAGGGAACTGCCTTTATCCTGCGATTCAGGGCAATCTCCGAAGAGGACATTCGATAGCTCCATAAACCGACAGGAGAGAATCTTTGACGATTCTATTGATAGTTGTTGGATTGCTTATCTCGTTCGCGGGAATAATCGGTTGCATAGTGCCAGCTCTCCCCGGTCCCGCCCTTAGTTTTCTATCCCTTGTCATTCTTTCCTATGCCAAGGATTGGGTGCCCTTCGGCATGCAGTTTTTCATCGTGATGGGAGGACTTGCCGTCCTCGTGACTTTTCTTGACTATGTGGTTCCCGCAGGAGGTGCCAAAAAATACGGTGCGTCAAAATATGGGGTAACCGGTTCGATTGCGGGAATGCTGATAGGGTTTTTCTTCATACCGCCCCTTGGGATATTTGTCGGTGCTTTCCTGGGGGCTCTGGTGGGCGAAATTATCGCAAAACGAGGAACCAAAGATGCCCTCAGGGCGGGATGGGGTGTCTTTGTTGGTATCATGGTGGGTGTCGGATTAAAACTTGCCTATTCCGGTGTTGCTCTGTTTTTTTATATAAAAGAGATGTTCTGATATTCTTCAGGTGCTTTCACTGCACTATTTTATCTTACAAAATTTACTATTCCGTCGATTTATTGTTACAATAATGTTAGGTTGTTACCCCTTGATGTTGTTTGATATTTGTGAAGCTCCCCGC
>CAYSHT010000067.1:0-11481 GCA_964430915.1 uncultured Syntrophaceae bacterium | reverse complement strand
TTACTGCTGATGTGCTAAGCGAAAATGCCCATATGCTGCGGGTCTTTCATAATGCCGGCTATGCGCTAAAGAGTAGTCTGGAATATGGCGTATACGAATTA
Source organism: uncultured Syntrophaceae bacterium (assembly GCA_964430915.1). Classification (GTDB taxonomy): domain Bacteria; phylum Desulfobacterota; class Syntrophia; order Syntrophales; family UBA2210; genus JAFGBH01. The sequence continues at coordinate 11,380 of CAYSHT010000067.1, read as the reverse complement.
GAATTGCGTTTTGACAAATTGCCTCCTCACACAACATAAAACACATCAAAAGTAAATGCCTTCAGATCCTTAATTAACCTACAGACAAGGTAGTCGTCATTTTTCTAAGGTCCCTATGAGATAGTTAATCAGATCAGATATTGTTATAATCCCAACAAGTGCATAACCATCCACCGCAGGCAGGCCCTCAATTTTCTTATCCTTTACTATACGAGCTGCCTCTATAATATCTGCATCAGGGTCCAAGTAATAGGTTTTTTGTCATACAGCTCTGCCTACATTGATCGCAGTGTGAGCAGATACGCATCATAAGATCCCTCATAGAAGATTGCAGGAGAACTTGTGGCCTTTCTGATATTTCGCAGGAACATGGAATCATCCGCTGCAGCGATGAATTGTTTGACGAATTTGGGATTGGAGATTTGATTGGTGTTTTACCAATTCACTAACCCGTTATCTTCTTAACGATCAATGTAACGCCGGAATGTCCGATTGCATACTCCCAAAATCCGCGCCGCTTCTTCTTGGTTCAATCGACCTTCTGTCCATATACCATATGCCTCTTCAAATCGCATAATCAGGATCTCCTGTAATATCTCTCTCCGTCTCATTGGCCACCTCTTGATGACCCATTATAAGCAGGGCTACATGCTTCTAACAAACTGATAAAAACTCTGTTGAAAAACTCTTGACAAACAGAAAGAGAATAGTAGTATCGAAAACGGGTTGGTTTCTCATACCTACCCCCTCTATAGTGGGGCTGAAGTAATTTTCACCCTCTTTCTCCCGAGCTTTATATGTTGTTCCCCAAAATTGTTCTAGGAGGTAATCATGAAAGTGCTATTAATCGATCCCCTGAAATGTTCAGGGGGTAAATCATGCGAACTTGCCTGCTCCTTTGCAAAAACAGGTAAGTTTAACATTGCAGATTCACGGATAAAGATTCACTTCTTTCCCGAACAGATTAATTTCACGCCAACTGTCTGCATGCAGTGCATGGATGCATACTGTGTGCAGGTGTGTCCAACAGGAGCTTTAAGCAGGAATAAAGAAGATGGCGTTGTGTACCTTGATCAGAATAGCTGCATTGGATGCAAGCAATGCATTGTTGCATGTCCCTGGGGCTCTGTAAAGCTTGATCATTCTGGGGAGACGCTAATCAAGTGCGACACGTGCGGGGGTGATCCGGCATGCGTTAAAGTTTGTACTTCCAGCGCCCTCAAATTTGTTGAGGCAGACGAAGTTGTGCTTTCAAAGCAAAGAGACACAGCAGCAAAGTATATTAAGATTGCTGAACAAATGGCAAAGGGGGGTGGTATAAATGCTTAAGGGCTTTAACGGAGTAATACTTCGAATAAATCTGACAAAAGGGGAGATAAAGAGAGAGGGAATCAATGAAGAATGGGCAAGACTTTTTATAGGTGGCAGAGGATATGGTGAAAAGATAATCTATGAAGAAGTCGATCCCAAAATTGATCCTTTATCTGAAAAAAATAAGGTTATTATTGCTACTGGACCTATCGTTGGAACCACGGCGCCGGCATCTGGAAGAATCATGGTTATCACTAAGGGCCCGCTAAATAATACCCTTGCCTGCTCCAATGCCGGTGGGTATTTTGGAATCGAGCTCAAGATGGCCGGCTATGACATGATCATTCTCGAGGGAAAGGCGTCTGAGCCCGTGTATCTTTGGATTGACAATGATGAGGTTGAGATTAGAAACGCCAATAATATTTGGGGAAAAACAACGATTGAGACAGATAAAGCGTTGAGAGAAAATACTCATATCGAAGCAAAGACCATGGAAATTGGTTCTGCAGGGGAGAAACTGTCCAAAATATCCGGAGTTATGTTCGATGGACATCGCGCTTCAGGCAGAACGGGTGTTGGTGCAGTGGTAGGAAGCAAAAATTTCAAAGGAATCGCTGTGAGGGGCACAAAAGGCGTCGAAGTGGCGGATGTAGAAGGATTCAAAGAGGCAGTAAAAAATGGCTACGACAAATTGAGCGCGCATCCTGTTGCATCTGAAGGTTTGCCTACTTATGGCTCCAATGTTTTGATGAATATATTGAATAACGTTGGCTCCCTGCCCACGAAAAATGCCCAATACGCATATTTTCCAACCGCAGATAATATATCCGGTGAGGCAATGGCCGAAAAAACACTAATAAGGAAGAAAGGGTGTGGGGGTTGTCCTATTGATTGTGGAAGGGTAACTGAGATCAGAGAGGGAAAATACAAAGGAGATCATGGGGAAGGACCAGAATATGAAACGGCTTGGTCAATGGGAGCAATGTGTGGTGTTGACGATCTCAATGCAGTTACCAAGGCCCATTATCTTTGTAATGAGTACGGACTTGACGGGATATCCGCAGGTGTGACCATTGCCTGTGCAATGGAATTGTACGAGAAGGGCTACATACCAAAAGAAGATGTTCCATTTCCGATAATGTTCGGAGATGGGGATACTGTCGTTGAGCTTGTGCACCTCATGGGTAAGAGAGAAGGTTTCGGAAATCTTCTTGCCGAAGGTTCTTACAGGCTTGCTGAACACTACGGTCATCCTGAGCTTTCAATGACCGTTAAGAAACAGGAAATCCCCGCATATGATCCAAGGGGAGTGAAGGGGATAGGGCTTGGATATGCCACATCGAACAGGGGTGCATGCCACGTAAGGGGATATACGATTGCCCCGGAAGTGCTCGGGACACCTGTCCAGGTTGACAGGCTCGCCTATGAAGGTAAGGCTGGTCTAACAAAACTGTTCCAGGATCTAACTGCAGCTGTTGATGCATCTGGAGCCTGCCTTTTCACAACTTTTGGTATGGAGGCAGCAAATTATGCCGAACTTCTGAAAACAGCTACTGGGATTCCCTACGATGAGGAAGAACTTCTTCTTGCCGGAGAAAGAATATGGAATCTTGAGAGACTCTTCAATTTAAAAGCTGGAATTACCAAAGAGTCTGACACACTGCCAAAGAGACTCATGGAAGAGCCCATCCCGTCTGGTCCATCAAAGGGTGAGGTGAATGACCTCCATAAAATGATCCCAGAGTATTACAAGCTGAGAGGATGGGATTCTGATGGGAAGCCAACTGACGATAAACTTACGGAGTTAAGTTTGAAGTAAAGGTGAGCGCTTGTTGTAGATTCCTAAGAACAGGAGCCTTTTATGAAACACCTTATAATTGGAGGCAGCATTGCTGGACTCTCGTGTGCACGAAAGATCCGAGAGCTCGATGGAAACTCCGAAGTTGTTATTCTCTCTGAGGAGGAGAGACCCTATGCAAAAATATCTCTTCCGTATCTTCTCACGGGAGAAAGAGAAATATGGCTTGAAGTACCGGCAGGTGTGGAGTTTTGTGGTAAAAAAAGTGCGGTAAAGCTCTTTCCAACCGAAAAGAAAGTGATTACCGAACAAGGAGAGGAATTTATATTTGACAAACTCCTTATAGCCTCTGGAGCGGGGGCGGCAGTTTCCGAGTTCAAGGGGAGTAACTCTTCCTCTGTATTTACCGTGAGAAACCTTTCCGACATTCAGGGTATTCAAAACAGATTGAAGAAGGCACGCCAAAAAAAAGTTATCATCTCCGGCGCTGGCCTTGTGAGCATGGAAATGGGGGATGCAGTACAAAAGCTCGGGTTCACACCTGTATTCCTCATATCATCTCAGAAGGTATTCTCCATGATACTTGATTATGCAGGAAGTGAGGTTTTGACCGAGGATCTGAGAGAAAAGGGGGCAGAGATCCACTTCGGCGAAAGCATCAAGAATATCGAAACGAGAGGCGAAGAAGTACTTGTTGAGACACAATCAGGAAAGGAATTCACTGGGAATGTTGTAATCATTGGGAAAGGAGCCTCTCCTAACATCGCATTTCTGGAATTTTCGGAGCTCGAAATTGATCGTGGGGTGATTGTAGATGATTTCCTTGAAACAAACAGAAAAGGAATTTTCGCTGCGGGTGACGTGTGTCAGGGATATGACATGGTGTATGAAGAAAAAAGGGTAAATGCCTTGTGGCCTGTGGCGATTGAACAGGGCGAGCATACGGCAATGAATATGACCAGTTTCAGAACCCCATACAGGGGAAGTGTGGTAAGGAATATAGTAACGGCCTTTGGAAATACGATTTTCACTGCTGGGCTTTCGAAAGACAATGAATTAGAGACCTATCAAAGAAGAGAAAAGAAAAAATATTCGAAAGTTGCAGTAAAAAATGGTCGTCTTGTAGGGGCCATATTCATTAATGTGAACATTGATCCAGGGGCCTATCTCTTTGCCATAGAAAGAAAGGCTGAGATTGCCGGGTTGAAAGATGTACTGCTCTCAGGTTCGCTTTCCTATACGCACCTTTTCCCTTTTCTCAGGGGAGCGTAACCTAACCAGCAGGGATAAGTGAGCAGCGGCTGATCCAAAAGGTCATTGTGCCTCTGCTCGCAACGTGTTTCAATTTAATTGAACAGCTGGAAAAATAGGGGATAGACTCGAATTAATTGCTGCCAACAAAAAATTCAACCCTACTTTTTTTATCGCTTATTCTTTAAAAAGTAATTTTTTAGCCCAGGGGCACTCGTCGGTTTCCGGACTGATCAGAAAGGAGTGTCTTTATTATGGAACGAATCAGCTGATTTGAAATACTGAATTGTTCGATTTTACTTGAATGATAATCTTCAAGGTGGAGTATCTCCCTGGCTGCCAGCAATCCGCTTTCAACAGCCGGGGCGATCCCTTCTCCCAGATCCAAAGTGGCCAGTCCGGCTGAATCTCCGACCAAAAAGCAATTTTGTTTTTTGACTTCAGACGGAATACCGGTAATCGAGTAATAAGGATGCCCCTTTGCTTTAAGGTGTTTCGCTTGTTTTAAATCAAGCAACCCTTTCTTGATTAAGAAATTTAAAAAAGATCTAAATTGAGCATGAATGGTCTTTCCTGATGCTTTAAAAGATTTCACATAACCGCCCAATCCGATATTGACGAAACCGTTTCCTTTGGGAATATACCAGGCGTATCCTTTCATGCCTTTTTGGAAAAACTGCAAATGACACCAATCGCTTCTGTGCGGATACTCGAACTCTTTTTCCAATGTTATAATCTGGCGTTCTTCATTTCTGGAATGGGGGAAAAAGGTTTTTCGAACCGGACACAGCGTTCCGCCCGCTCCAACCAGGTACTTGCATGAAAACGTATCATTTAGATAAAAAAACGTCTTTTTTCTTTCCAATTTTTTGACATGGCTGACCTTGAACGGAGCCCCGGAACGTTTCAACAGCCATGCATCAAATTCAATTCGGCGGATGGAATAGTGTATCCCCTCAAGAGGAAACCAGGGAATCGGAAAAGGAAAATTCCGGATATGGGTTTTAATTTTCAGGGGTATTATCCCATACGGATAGTCTTCTCTGGAAAATTCTAAATCCTTGAGAACCCTTGGCGAAACCCACCCTGCACAAAGTTTCATTCTCGGAAACGCTTTTTTATCTAAAACAAGCACGTCTCGGCCATGTTTTCGCAGCATCCATGCACAGCTGCTCCCCGCCGGCCCTCCACCAACAATAATGGTTTCGTGATATTCCATTTTCATAGATTTCATTAACGGAAAGGTTTATAACCGCCTAAGATCCCGTTTTTCGACATTACGATTTGCCAGAGTGAGTTTTCCCTTGAACGGAAACATCCTGCACATGATAGTAAGTAATATTTCAACATTCTGTAGAAAGTATCCTTTGAAATATTTTTCAACGAGATACCTAAATCGGCATTTGATTTTTCTTTCACTTTCCAGTAGTGGTCGAAATTTTTAAACCACTCCATTAAAGTCAAATGATAATCTGACCCGAAATTATGCCAGTCTTCCATGACAAAGATACCATCCATGGCCCTGGACAAAGTCAGTGTGGACGGGATGATCCCGTTCGGGAAAATATATTTATCTATCCAGGAATCGCTGATATATTTTGTTCTGTCCGATCCGATGGAATGCAGTAAAAACAGGCCTCTGTCTTTCAACTGGTCAAAGACTAACCGAAACCAGGATCGATAATTTTTTGGCCCCACATGTTCGCACAGCCCGATGGAAACGATTTTATCATATTTTTCCCCTGCCGGATTATACACATCCCGATCTCGATAATCGCATAAACAGACCGATACCAGCTTATCATCGCAGATATTACGGGCATATTTGACCTGCTCTTTTGCAATATTGACGGTTACAATGTGACAACCGTATTTTTCAGAAGCATATTTTGCAAACCCGCCCCATCCGCTTCCTAACTCCAAGATCCGATCGTCGGCCTTTATATCCAGCTTTCGGCAAATCAGATCGTACTTGGCATATTGGGCTTCATCGAGATTCTTTGCCTGCTTCCAGTAAGCACACGTATAGGCCATGGTTTCACCGAGCATGGCACTATACATCTCATTGCTCAAATTATAATGCATCTTTGCCACTCTCATTGATCTATTCTTGGTTTGACGATTGATAAGTTTTGCTTTTATTAAATTGAAGGCAAAGCGCCACCCCTTGACTTTATTGTACAGTTTGGCATCGATAATTCGAAAAAAAAAGCCTTCCAAATCTTCGCAATCCCACCAGCCTTCCATATAGGATTCGCCGAGTCCTATGGAGCCGTTCGCCCATACTCTTAAAAAAAACCTGTTGTTATGGACTTGAAGATCCCACGGATCAGGTCCGTTGATTTGGATATCTGCTTTCTCAAGGAATTGTCGTACCATTTTTTCTGGATTCATCATGCCTCCTTTTTGCTCATTCCAGCGATGCGATAAAAATAGAAAGAGTCTAAATACAGAAGGTTAAACGCATATATTATACACGGTGATGACCTGAATTTCAAGGGCCCAATCCAATGCGAATTGCCTCATATTAAATGTTACCGAAGGGGGTGAATAAAAAGGATCGTTGACTCATAATAATAGTTACCGAAATCAAGATGGATCTGTCTTATTCGTTTTTACTATAAAAAACAGGAGAAGGCTTACGTCAAAACAATTATGGCAAGATGCTGCCAATACAATCATCCAGGCCGGTCAAATTCCCATACCTGTTAAAGGGCAAATTTTTATCCCCGGTGTAACTTTCTCCGCACCGCACAGGGAATAGGTTTTGTTCATTTCCAGAATGCCGTTTGTCAATCGGCCTACGGCAACCTGCCCAACATAAGGGGCCAATATCTCCTTGACATACAAGAGCTCTATTCCTATACTTTCTCCCACCAGAAGCAATATCTTATCAAAAAAATGGATGGCCCCCCCGTGACCCTCCTCATAGGAAAAGATATACATTATATAGACTCTATACATAGCAGGTGTTATGAGCACTGAAAATTTTAACACGGAGGTCCTTTCGATGAATGAACTTGATGTCATCTTTTCCCCCTCGTCAATTGCCGTACTGGGTGCTTCCACAACCCCGGGAAAGGTCGGACATGATATCTTTGTGAACATTCTCAAAGGTGGATACACAGGGACTCTCTACCCTGTGAATCCGAACGCCAAATCCATCGTGGGAGTAAAGGCCTACAAGAACATTACCGAGATACCCGATCAGATCGATCTGGCGATCGTTATTCTCCCGCCCGAGCGTGCCCTGCCGGCTATTGATGAGGCCATCGAAAAGGGCGTGAAAGGGGTGGTTATTGTAAGTGCCGGATTCCGCGAGGTTGGTGCTCAAGGACGCGAGATCGAGGACAGAATTGTTGCTTCGTGCAGGAATGCGGGTATACGTGTCGTGGGTCCCAACTGTCTCGGGGTAATCAATCCGATCGATTCTGTACGCATGAACGCCAGTTTTTCCAGACGTATGCCCCAGCCCGGGAATATCTCCTTTATCTCCCAGAGCGGTGCGCTGTGCACGGCGGTCCTGGATTTTGCTGCGGACCGCGACTTCGGCTTTTCCAAGTTCATCTCCATCGGGAACAAGGCGGATGTGGACGAACTCGACCTGCTGCACTATCTCCATGAGGATCTCCATACAGAGGTCATCATGCTCTATCTTGAAGAGCTTCGCCGTGGCCCGGAATTTATCGAGGTGGTCGAAGAAATAACCTCAGGAGTCCGTCCTACGCCGATCCTGGCAATAAAGTCGGGCAGAACAGCTGCCGGCGCTCAGGCTGCGGCATCTCATACCGGTGCGCTTGCCGGGTCAGAGGCGGTTTATGATGCTATTTTCAAACAATCCGGCATCATTCGCTGCAATACCATTGACGAGCTCTTCGACTTTGCCAATGCCTTCACCTTTAAAAAACGCAGCCAGCTCGGCAAGCATGTACGAAAGATCCCTTCCGGAAACAAGGTGGCTATTGTGACGAATGCCGGAGGTCCGGGTATCCTGGCAACGGACATGACCATATCGGCGGGACTGGAACTGGCGAAGTTCAGTGATGAAACCATCGAGGCCTTGGCCAGTCATCTGCCCTCGGCAGCGAATATCCATAATCCTGTGGACGTAATCGGAGATGCACCCTTTGACCGGTATGAAAATGCACTCACCGCAGTCATACGCGATGAAGGAGTTGATGGGGCTCTGGTGATCCTGACCCCGCAGTCCATGACCGATGCCCTGGGAACGGCACAGGCCATCGTGAAGATTGCACAGCGTTCGAACAAACCCATCCTGTGCTGTTTCATGGGGATTGTCGATGTCTCCAGCGGAGTAAAATATCTCCAGGAAAACGGTTACCCTGTATACCGTTTTCCCGAGAATGCCGCAAATGCCTTTGCCGCACTCTACCGGTATTCGAAGTGGCTGAGCAGGGAGCATCTGGCGCAGTTTAAACTGAAACATGACCCAGAGCGGGCTTCGTGCATCATCGATGAGTGCCTTGCGGCGGGAAAAACAAGACTGGGCGAACTCGACGGCAATGAACTGCTCGCGTGCTACGGTTTGCATGTCCTGCCGACCAGGCTGGCGAAAACCCCCGATGAGGCGGCAGCGATTGCCAGGGACATGGGGCTGCCGGTGGTCATGAAGATTGTTTCTCCCCAGATCCTCCATAAATCGGATGCAGGCGGTGTCATGGTGGGACTCGATACCGAAGATGAGGTAAAATCCGCTTTTGAGAAGATCGTGGAAAACGCCAAAAAGTACGACCCCAAGGCCGAGATAGAAGGGGTACTAGTGGTCAAGATGGCGCCTGAGGGGGAGGAGATTATTTTAGGGGCAAACCGCTATCCCACCTTCGGGCCGCTATTGATGTTTGGGCTTGGAGGAATCTTTGTCGAGGTGTTCAAGGATGTGGAGTTCCGTCTCGCACCCATAGGCAGGAACGAGGCCAGGCAGATGATCCGGGGCATCAATGGGTATAAGATCCTGCAGGGATTCCGCGGCAGGCCCAGGAGAGACACCCTGATTCTGGAAAAGATGCTGGTAAGCCTCTCGGACATGGTAATCAACCATCCTCAGATCATGGAGATAGATGTCAACCCGCTCCTGGTCCACGAGGAAGGCAAGGGTGCGACCGTCGCAGACTGCATGATCATCCTCAAGACCGACTCTGAGTGATGGTATAGATGATCAGCATGATGAGTGGAATGTTTCATCCACAAAGGCTCTTGCCGGCAGCTGGTTCGGCGGCATACTCTACGAGCGGGTGCGCTATCCTCACACAACATAAAACACATCAAAAGTAAATGCCTTCAGATCCTTAATTAACCTACAGACAAGGTAGTCGTCATTTTTCTAAGGTCCCTATGAGATAGTTAATCAGATCAGATATTGTTATAATCCCAACAAGTGCATAACCATCCACCGCAGGCAGGCCCTCAATTTTCTTATCCTTTACTATACGAGCTGCCTCTATTTTTTTTATCAATTCATGCCGGAAAACCCACAAGCTTGCTTGTGGGATGAACGGCATCCGCATAGAGCGGGAGTTTTTTAGAGGGCGGTAGCCCTCTAATGGTAGATCGCGCTAGTACTACCAGCCTGTAAGGGCTGAGTGCGATCTGCTGCTAAAGAAGCCACCGAGCTTGCTCGGTGGTAGTTCACTATTCACTATTTTTCTCATTTGAAGCTTTATCAAACGCATCAAGTATACCATCGACTTGTGGGCTTCGAATCATCCGCAAAGTCATATACTTAGCTTCACCAAAGGTTTCAGATAACACCGTGGTGCGGGCGAAGTTAGAAAAATTGCGAAAACTCATTTCGAAAAAATTCGAAATTCGACAATCAGCGGCAGGTGATCAGAGGCAACGCGGGCAAGTTCTGTGTTCGGTACCTCGATGTCGACCACCTCGATCCTAGGGTCAACAAAGACGTGGTCGATGCGGAGCAATGGATACCGTCCGAAAAAGGTGCTTTGGGGACGACGGCCATTCATCTTGACTTGTGCATCGTGGAGACGCTCGCTTAGTCGGAGACAGGTCGAAGAAGAAGGGAGTGCATTGAAGTCTCCACACAAAATGACCGGTCCGCGACAATCCGGATGGGACAGCCAGTCGGCGCCAAGCAGGACCTTAGCCTGCCCTTGACGTTCCTTTGGCCACAGCCCCAGGTGAGTGGCGATCACCTGGATTTCAGTTCCGCCCGCCTCGATGGTGACCCAGAGCGCTCCCCGGGGTTCCAAGTTCGGCTTGCTGGAAAGCCCCGGTAATTTGCCAGCCCTGACCAGTCGCATGGGAAAAGGTGTCAGGATAGCGTTTCCGTATTGTCCCTTTTCCAAATGCAAAGTGGGAAGAAAGTGGACTTCCATATCAAGAAATTGTGCGATGAGACCCGCCTGGTCCGCGCCGTTGGTTCGGGGTCGGCCTACGTCCAGTTCCTGAAGTGCAACAATGTCCGGGTCATACTGGGCAATGACCCGTGCCGTCCTTTGTGGCGAAATCTTACCATCCATGCCGATACAACTGTGCACATTATACGTCATGATTCGAAGCGTTCGTCGTCCGGCAAATTTCCGATCCGGCTTCTTGGAAATCTTGGTTTCAGACCGGCCAAGGGCATGGAGTGCGGCATTGCGAAGATCAAGGGGCCGAAAAAAACCGCGGCTGTTCACGGGAAGAGAGATATCGCCCGGAAGCAGGGCAAAAGCCTTTGTCTCCTCGGATCCCGGTCCCGCGTGGGCACCGCTTTCCATGGGGAAGCTGAAGGGTCTGGCGCCGTATCGCCAGCCGCAGAGAACAAAGTTTCCGGCGTTAGGATGGTGGCATAATTCGATTAAATCCCGGGTGACTTCGTGAAGAAATGGATGATCAGGACCGAGGATTTTTTCCTTTTGTTCGGGCAAAGTGAACTCACCTTCCTGGGTCCATGCCTTTAGCCTGCCGGGACCGTTGGTTGCCAGTACCAGCGGAACCTTGGCGGAGTCCACGAGTTCTTTGGCCAGACGATCCCGCTCGGCAGATGTGCGATTGCGG
>CAYSHT010000066.1:0-11522 GCA_964430915.1 uncultured Syntrophaceae bacterium | reverse complement strand
TTACAATTGGCAATCAGCTACAAGAGTCAAACGTAGACTTGACCCCTTTATCCCCTATATGTTGTGCCCGTCAAATCCTTCTTTGAATGTAGATTGTCTGTTGAATTCTTCCCTTTAGAGTTAATATTAATTTAGAGCATAGTGGCAAGATGTACGCATTCTTGTAACGACAAAGCTCACCGACATCACTGGTTGGGGCCTCTATTCAGTTTTTGTTTTTTTTGACTGTATCTATCGTGTGAGTTTAAATTAATAAGCTGACCTGCACTCAATCTCTAATCTAATACAATCCCTCGTTGTGCCCGCTACAAGGCATGAAGATTAGTGGGATAAACAGCATTTTCCAGGATTTCGATGATTTTGTCCGCAATGGAGCAGAGATGCTCTCTTGAAATGAGCGGTTCGAGACAGGTGAAATTCAGCATCATCCGGCCATTCAGTGTTGAGACAAAAAGATTTATCAGTCCCCAGACTGCTGATGATACCGAGAAACCGATTTTTTCTATCGAATAATTCCCGTATTGTGTTTCAATATCAAGGTTCCCAAGATTTGAAATCGCAGCATTGAGGGGGAAACTTTTATAGATGCCTGTGTATACCTTTACACCGAGTGGGCCTGTTCCGAAAAGAAACAGCAGGGAGTTCAAAAATTGGATGAATTTCGGATACCCGATAAAGAGCTCGTTATTTCTCTCTGCGGTCTCTTTCGCTTTTTGGATGTCTTTTGCGAGGGCTATCAGGTCGCTCCCGCTGTGTGCCATGTGACTGCTCATGATGGCAGACAGGAACATGCCGATGTGATCTCCAATGTCCGGGGTCACCTTTTTTCGCATATCGACATCGTACCCGACAGCAAAGGTTGAAGGCTCGGAGATGCCGTGATGCAATGCCGTAGCGATGACCTTTGCCGAGAGGAGGAGCGAGTTAATCGTAATGCCATTCATTTTCGCGCAACTGAGCAGCTTTTCAAGATTGTGAGACGCAACCTCGTGTGTTATGAGATGCATCTTACAGTCATCATAGGGTGCATATTCATCAGGCGTACAGGGAACAACGTTCTTTGCGGTGAAATCGTTTCTCAATGTCCTGGTTAAAAAAACGATATGCTTCAGCCATCCGCGTACTCCGAGCATCTCCTTGGGGAAATAGCCTTCAACAGGTTTTGCAGGCTTGAGAGGCATGAGCCTTGGTCCGGCCGTATTGCCGCATCCCAATGCCAGCATCAGGTCTCTCATGGCAAAAACACCCGACCTTCCATCGGCGATCGCGTGATCCAGTGTCAGCATCAGTGTGGATCGTGTTTGGGAGTGTCTGAAGAGAATGCATCTGGCAAGCGGGCCTTTTCCCGAAAATCTTTCCATGCACTCCGTTTCAATGACGGGTATCAGGCCTTTTTCGTCTGCAGACGTAAGGATTCTCAAAGGAATCTCTGAGGATTGGTTGTATTTAAGCCGAGCGCTCCACCATCCCCGTCCGACTATCGATGCGTTCAGCATCGAATGGCGCTTTTTTAGGCATTCAAGTGCACTGCAGAGATCTTCTTCGGAGATTTCACCATGCACCAGCGCATAGGTTACAAAGTTCGTACAAGTGGCCTTGTTGAATATCCAGTCCATCTTTTCCTGGGTTCCCATGTTCCGCAGATACTTCATAGCACCTCCTTGAATGTGGATAATGACCTAACATTAAATTCAATAGCCAGCTTTTTTTGTTCCAAGAATCGGAATTTTGCAGGATATTAGCAAAAATGGGTTAAAGAATAAAAAAATAATCTTTGTGGGAGGCTGGATTGGAAGGACTGTCTGAAGCAATGTTGTCTTTTTGTTGGCGGCAGAACTAGCGGAAGATGTGGCAAGCAAACTGGATTATTTTCAAACCAATTTCCTGAAGATTATCATTAATATTCACGACTCCTATTCTCATATCTCAGGTATCAGCCGTGTCGTTATTGATAGAAGTAATCCGCGCTGTTCTTTACTTCATAGAATACTATTGAATTTCGATCAGTCGGCTTTTCATGGTAATAAAGACCAAAAGCCAACTTGGTAAAATGTGGAAAAAATGGCAATCATAGTTTCCATCACAAAATAAAAAGCCCCGTCTCTTTTTGAGAAACAGGGCTTTCGATGATCAGACCATAATCCCCCCGGTTACAGCTGTTCAAAAGCACATAATACATTTAAGATCAATACAATATGCTAATAACTAACTCCGCTATGATATCTTGTCAAGGAATATTACGGTGAGACTTTTAACGGTAATAATAGATTTGCTACCAAAACGATTCTATTGATTTCCAGGCGAAGTTGCTAATCTTTTAAAACGAAACATACCGGTTTATCTGTATAGATATTTTTACACAATTAACTTGACACTACCCAATAAAACCAATAAATCGGATATGCGGTGATAAATAGCTTCATTAAAATGGCCTTTAATAGAAAACACTTATAACGGAGCAATGGGTAAGCGATTATTCACTACTGAAAAGGGGGTGTGCTACCATGGCTGAAAAAGAATACGGGGAGATTGTCGGGAGCAATGGTCGTCCGCGATTCGGGATCTATGAAAAACCGCTGGAGAGCTTTGACCTCAAAAAATTGAGGCGTTACGGAAAGAGCGGGCAGGGGCCGGTTTCGGCCTTCAGGTTGAAACGGTGGCAGTTTCTGGGTGTCTGCAATGAAGAGGTCATTTTCGGGCTTTGCGTCGTCGATGCGGGGTATCTCGGAAACATGTTCACCTATGCCTTTGACAGGGAACGAAAGGAGCTGCTGGAATTCGATATTATTCACCCCATGAGTTTTGCAACCGAGATAAAGGGGAATTCCCTTTCGGGCGATGTCAGCTTCAAAAGCGGAAAGACAACAGTTTATATGAAAAATGAGGCCGATTCCATATCACTGACCTCGGCGGTGAAGGGGAAACTGAAGGCTGAATTAAGGTTCGAGAGGTATCGGGAAGCAATGAACATTGTGACCCGCGTGGGCCTGAAAGGATTCAACTATACGACAAAAGAAGCGGGCATGGCAGTAAGCGGGACGATGCGCGTGGGAAACAGGGATTTCACGATAGAGCCGTCCCGGTCCTCCGGTGTTCTCGATTACACGTTCGGCTACCTTTCGCACTATACCTTCTGGAACTGGTCCTCCGGCGGGGGCTTTGACAGGGAGGGAAGGCGGGTCGGATTCAACCTCGTTCAGGGTGTGAATGATACGGGATATACGGAAAATGTCTTCTGGATTGACGGTCGAATGATTAAGACGGACACCGTGGATTTCCGGTACAACGATCTAAATATCCTGGAACCGTGGCGGCTGATTTCCAGTGATGGAAAGGTTGATTTGACCTTTTATCCGGAAGGGGAGCTGAAAAAGACCCTCAATCTCGGCATTCTCATGAGTAATTTTCACCAGCTCTTCGGTCGTTTTGAAGGAACTTTGCGAGATGGTGATACCGAGTATCAGATTCAGACAGGTTTCGGCATTACCGAGGAACACGAGGCGAAGTGGTAAATTAACCGTGTTTTGTCTTTCCTGTTGAACTGAACAGCGAGCGCATAAAAAATAAAATTTTCCTTTACAGCTGAAGCTCCCCGCAACGAGTTGCGGGGAGCTTCAGCTGTAAAATTTGCATTTGTTAATAAAAATGGCATGAATTATCAGGGGGATATAAAATCATGCTGTCGTTTCTACCATCAACGCTGGTCGGGATTACCTGTATTGGTCTTATCGTCCTCAATACCTTAATCTGGACCGTTCCGGTTTACGTCCTGGCACTGACAAAATACCTTGTTCGATTCAAATGGTGGCAGATACGGTGCGCCCGGTACCTCATGACGACAGTGAATGGGTGGATATGGGGCACCCTGTTTTCGCTGAAGCTGACCCAGAAAATAACCTGGGATATCGAAGGATTGAAAGGGTTAACCCGTAAGGAGTGGTATTTCGTCAACAGCAACCACCAGTCATGGACGGATATCCTCGTCCTTCTGAGAACCTTCGGCTATAAAATTCCCTTCCCGAAATTTTTTGTAAAGAAGGAACTTTTCTGGATTCCCATCATGGGAACGGCATGGTGGGCCCTCGACTACCCTTACATGAAGCGTTACTCGCGGGAATACCTTGAAAAATATCCCGAGAAGCGGGGTAAGGACCTGGAAACGACAAAAAAAATGTGCGAACGGTACGGGCATACACCGGTTTCGATTCTCAATTTTATTGAAGGGACTCGCTTCACGCCGGAGAAGCACAAAAGACAGGAATCACCCTACCGACATCTCCTGCGGCCAAAGGCCGGCGGGTTTGCCTTCGCCCTCAATGCGATGGACGGCAAGATAAAAAAGATGCTGGATGTGACGATCGTCTATCCGGAAGGGCTCGTAAGATTCTGGAATTTTCTCTGCGGGCGCGTATCCCGTATCGTTGTAAGGGTAAAAGAACATGTCATTCCCGAGGAATTCCTCCACGGCAATTATCTCGATGATGAGAAGTTTCGCGAACGCTTCCAGGGATGGGTCAGTGATCTCTGGGAGGAAAAAGACCAGTTTATCGAGAGGTTGATTCGGGAATATGGGGATAATTCACTCTTGAAGCCGGCTCAATAGAACGGCAGGCTTCCTTATTGCGACTCCGGAACGATTTAAGGATCTCATGGATTTCAGATAAGGAATTGTTTCATTCCTTTTTGCCAGCCTGAGCATTAAAACTTTCTCTGATTTTTTCCATCCGTTTTCTATTCACGCCGAAGTCCGCCTTTCCGAGGCGCGAGGCAGATCGCATATGAATTGTCTTTGCCGTATCATCGAGATAGAATTCCACGTCATCGACAAAGTGAAAGAAAGCAGAGGTGAATTCCGTGTGGATATAGGTATCTTCAGTTTTCACGATCCGTGATCGCTGCATCGACTGAAGAACATAGATAAGTTTTTCTCGCGTTTCTTGCAGCGTTCCATCATAAACGATCGGCGCTATGTAGTGCTTTTCATCGTCGCTTTGTGATGATACGCAATTGGGGGATTTGGGGCAGGGTGCAAGTCTGCCGTCGGCCACCCCCTGATTTTTCGGGCGACTGCCAGGGCAGGCGACCATCATAACGGTGATGATAAGTAGCAATAACAGTCCTCTGTTCATGATATTCCTCCATGTTTTTACGTTCGATGTTGATCGTTAGGATGTAATAGACCTGTGTTTCTTACATTACAGTTTTAAACTCGAGTGACGTATGAAACATGAGAATTGTAGAGCAGTTACAAGAATGGTGTTCAGTATAAATATTAGCGTTACTTTTTTTAAGCGCTTCCTGCGAAAGTGAAAAAGAGATGGGTTCGATTATACCACGGTGGCGCAAAGATAGATTAAGATATTAATAAGTTATATACAACATTGGTGAGAAGCTGGCAACCATATTAGTTCTCAAGGATTGCGGCAACCCGTGCGGGTCCTGCACTGCCTCCCTTGATTTTGAGCGGAAAACAGGCCACCTTGAAACCGAAAGACGGCACAGGCCCCAGATTAACGAGCCGTTCGATATGACAGTAGGGAATTCCCGCCTGATGGGCTGCCCAGAAAATGCCCGTTTCCTGTTTTTCAAGTGCCTCCTCAGCCTGCAGATTTAACGGCGAATCCCAGCCCCAGGCATCGATTCCCATAACGCGAATACCCTTTTCATAGAGCCAACGGGTGGCGTCGGCCGTGACGCCGCAGCCCCGGAAGATGTAATCGGGATCGTTATAAAAAATGTCCCGTCCCGTCTGTATCAGGACAATGTCCATCGGTTTGATCTCGTACCCTATCCGTTCAAGCTCTTTTTCCATGTCTTTGA
The DNA here is from genome assembly GCA_964430915.1 of uncultured Syntrophaceae bacterium. GTDB lineage: Bacteria > Desulfobacterota > Syntrophia > Syntrophales > UBA2210 > JAFGBH01. Next base: position 5,702 of record CAYSHT010000066.1, on the reverse strand, counting down.
TGGTTACGGCATTGCCATCCTCTTTTCCTGTCATATCAAGTTTCACACCGTCACCGAAAAACCATTCCAGGGGAAGATCATCGATTGTTGGGGCCTTTTCACCCTGGATCGTGCTGTTATAGTGCCATGGCGCGTCAACATGGGTCGAATCGTGCGTCCCTAATCTGGTGATTGTTTCCGTCGCCCAGCCCTCACCGTTATGAAGGAGATGTGCCGGGAGCTGCAAAAGGCTTTCCGCCTGTGCCGCTCCCTCGGCGTGCCCGTGATAGGTGATTTCCGTCTTCAGAAACTCCAGAGTTCCCTCGGGACTTTGTGCGATGGTGGTTGAAAGATCAATGATGCGCATACCGTTCCTCCAAGATAGGATATGATGCTATAAAAAGAGTTTTTGGATGAAATGTCAAGGAAAAGAGGACCTCTTTGCGGGGAGCTTCAATTTTCTTGAAAAAATAACATCAAAGGCGTATGTTTTTTATGTTCTTTTTAGACGAGTCTTTGCATTATATCAATTGCAGAGGAGGACGTATAAGATGAGAAAAATGACCTTTTTTATGGTTCTCTGTTTCATCTTTGTAGTAGGAGTCATGACGGTATTCGCCGAGATGCCGGGGCCTGATTCGGCGTCACTCTGGAATTACATCAGCAAGGAATCTCCCTATACACAGTGGTCGTTCTGGCCTGATCATCAGGGAATGCAGCCCGGCCGGGCACCCCATGGTCCCCTTCACAAGGTATATGTCAATGATATGGCACTGAATTCAACGGGAACGCCCGTCCAGTATGGTTCCATACAGGTCAAGGAAAGCTACGGTAAGGATAAAAAACTGCAGAACATCACTGTCATGTATAAAGTACTGGGGTATAATCCCGATGATGGAGACTGGTTCTGGGTACTCTACGGGCTCGATGGAAGTGTTAAAAAGGAAGGGAAACCGGCAGGATGTGTAGGGTGTCACGGATCCCGTGCGAAAAACGACTTTATCCTTGTTCATGAATTCAAATAGAATCCGGGCGTATTGAAAATTAAAGAGGGGAGCTCTATATCATGCTTTTTGTCCATCCTGTTTTGCAGCTTTTGTCTATGATTGTGGCATTGTATGCCCTTTTTTGGGGAATACAACGTTTTCGTCTTCTCCATCTTCATACGAAGACCTTCTTCAACTGGAAACGCCATGTCTACGCGGGTTCCGCTTCATTGATCCTCTGGATTGCGGGCGTCTTTGGGGGTGTTTCGATGGTGTACCTCTACTGGGATAGTTTTCTGATGACAGGGGCACACGGCAGGACAGCCCTGGTAATGCTCCCCCTTTTGCTCTTTGGGTTGATCTCAGGAATATACATGCATCATGTGAAGAAAAAAAGAACATATCTTCCCATCCTGCACGGCCTGAACAATCTCGTTGTCATAATCCTGGCATTGTTTCAGATCAGAACCGGCTGGTGGGTTCTCACGGTGTATGTGCTGGGTGGGTGACTATAATAGGGATGAGCCCTGAATATCCTTATTTCACCGTTTCGGACCGGTATCGTTGAAAGAAGTATCCTGCTGGTGTGTTCATGGCTTTTTTGCAAATACCTGTGTGGAAGGGGGTTTAAGAAGCGTAGCTGCAAAAGGAGACATGATTAAGGTTAAACAGTGGAATCTCAGATTCTCAATTATTGGGTTAACACCGATCCGGTGATTCAGAACCCATCCCTAAAGGAAAAATCATTGTCGGCAAAGGTAAAAACTCATTGTAATAATGACATGATGTATTTTTCGTGGGTTTAAATGAGTGATAACTTCGGTAGCCTGGCTGTCACCCTCGGGTGATCCATGGCTTTGCGTCCTACCCTCGCGGATAGTTTGCCTTTGTCGGTTTTCAATGAGCGTTGTTATGTTGATTGGCTGTATTTATATCGAGACAAGGGAATAAGTTGCTATCAAGCGCATCACAGTATCGGAATGAAATCAATCACAAAGCCGGGATTAAGCAAGATAACGGGGGTTCCCATGCAAATGGATGGTTCCTGATTCGACCTTGACATCAAAGAGTCAAATTAATATATTGCCAGGCAATAACATCGGTGTTGAGGTTTTTTGCCGGGATGTGAAGATTGAAAATGGTGATTTTGTAGTGCAAGGATGGCCACTGTGCTCTGCAGGGTTCGGTGGCTTTTTTATGCCGATTTCGATGAAAGACAGAGGAGATGAGAGATATGGAAGATGAGATAAAACATGGCGATACCATAAGCGTAAACTATACGGGAACATTGGAAAGTGGAGAGGTTTTTGACTCCTCCGAAGGGAATCCTCCCCTTAAATTTACCGTCGGGGCGGGCCAGCTGATAAAGGGATTTGACGATACCGTGGTGGGGATGAAAAAGGGCGACAAAAAGAATGTTACCATCGCTCCTGAGAACGCCTATGGAGAGAGGCGAGACGATCATGTGGTCGATTTTCCCAGGGCAAACATTCCCGAGGACATGGAGATGAAAGTCGGCACAGTTGTTCAGCTTTCGGACGAGTCGGGAAGAGCCTTTCCGGCCGTTGTTACGGAAATTAATAACGATGCGGTAAAGATGGATGTGAATCATCCCCTGGCGGGGAAGACCCTGATATTCGATGTCGAAATTGCCGAGACGGGACTGGAGTCGGATATCCCTGGGTGCGGAGGGAACTGCGGCAGCTGCAATGTATGCTGAAAAACTCTGGCAGAAACTAGCCGGGGCAGACATCTGAAAGCGATAAAAAAGAGAGGGTAAGTAAAAAACACTTACCCTCTTTGTATTATAAACCTGACAATTCTGTTGTAACCCTTTTTATATGAGCATGCCCCCATCACAGATTGAGCAGGTACCAGTGGTAAATGAGGACGCGTCGGATACCAGATAGAGAACGGCACCTGCCATTTCCATCGGCTCTGCATGCCTTCCCATCGGTATTTTGCTGACCGCATAGTTGTAAATGTCATCGTTGGTAAAAAGGGCGGCGGAAAATTTTGTCTCCGTGAGACCGGGCAGGAGGGCGTTGACCCTGATATTCTGGTTGGCAAGCTCCAGGGCAAATGCCTTTGTCATGCTGATTAATCCCGCCTTGGTAATCGAATAGACGCCCTGGAAGGGAGCGGGGCTGATGCCGTTGATCGATGCGACATTAACGATTGAACCCCCTCCGCTTTCAATCATGAGCTTTGCGGCGTTCTGTATCATGAAAAAGGGCCCTTTGAGGTTGACGCCATTGGTCTTTTCCCAGACCGCCTCGTCGGCGTTCAGAAGATCGCCGAAGTAGGGATTGGTGGCGGCATTGTTCACGAGGATATCGAGTTTCCCAAATTTATCCTTTATCTGCTTGAAGAGGTTTTCAATCTCTTCCATTTTTCCCATATGACAGGCAATCGGTGTGGATTCCCCCCCTGCTTCTCTTATTTTTTCTGAGACTGCATCGAGGGCCTCCTGTTTTCTGCTAACCAGTATTACATGGGCCCCGTATTCCGCCAGTGTTGATGCGATTGCCTCGCCTATTCCCCTGCTTGCACCGGTAACCAGGGCAATCTTACCATCCAGTCTGAAATCTACCGTTTTCATCTCATCCCTCCGTTAAAATTTATACTTATTTACTATCAATCCAGTTAAAAAGCCGAAAAATGAGGAAACCCGATCACTTTTCACGAGATCATTGCACTCAGCAATTCCAGGCCGCTTTTGCCCCCTCGTCGGTTGCCTCCATAATCCTCCGCGGTTTTTTGGCGTCTCCGATTATGAAATACGGGATATTTTTCTCCTCCAGGGTCTTTGTGAGGAGGTCGTAGGGCTGTATTCCTGCGGCAACAATCACCTGATCGACGGGGGAAAGTGTCCGTTCTTCACCTTCCGACTCGATAATTACCGAGTCTTTTTCAATTTTCTTCACCGTTGTGTTGAGAAGGAGTGTGCATCCCGATTCCCTGAAGCGCCGGTGGAGCATATAGCCGTGTGATGTCAGCTTAATAACGGGGGACCGTTTCAGCATCTCTACGATGGTGACACTGCTTCCCCTCGAAGCGGCGAAATCGGCCACCTCCATGCCCGTCTGCCCGCCGCCCAGTACGACCACATTGTTGCCCGGTTTTTCATTGCCCGCAAGGACCTCCAGTGCATCACAGACGTTGTCGAGATCTATGCCGGGTATATCGGGAACGATCGGTTTTCCACCCGTGGCAAGTATCACCGTGTCGGGACGGTTTTCCCCTATCATTTCACCAGAAACAGTCGTATCGGTAAGGATTTTTACCCCCCGCTTTTCGGTCTCGCGGGTAAGCCATTCTATCCATTCCCCGTAGGCCTTCTTGAACGGGGCCCTGGAACCGATCCTGACAAGTCCTCCCGTTTCGCTTTTTTCTTCAAAGAGCGTAACATTGTGGCCGAGCCGTGCCGCTTCATGCGCAGCGGTCAATCCCCCGGGACCCGCACCGATGACCCAGACCGTTCGGGGTTTTGCCGCAGGGCCTTTCGGATATATCGTTTCCTGGCCCGTTTCGGGGTTGATGGCACAGCGGATTTTTCCCTCGCCGAGCATGAGGCGTTCGATACACCCCTGATTGCAGGCGATGCAGGTGCAGATGTCCCCGGAACGGCCCGCTTTTGCTTTTGTCAGAAAATCGGGGTCTGCAAGAAACTGGCGCCCGAATGCCACAAGATCGGCATCTTTTCTCGCGATTACCGCATCCGCCAGGGCCGGCTCTGTAAAGCGACCCACGGCGATGACGGGTACATTCACCGCCTCTTTCACCTCGCGGGCGAGCCAGGCGTTGAAGCCGGGTTCATATTCGATAGGGGCACTGGTAATTCCCCCGGGGCTTCCGTGCGTACCAAAGGAGGCGTGAATCATATCGACGCCGGCATTCACGAAATCGGGAAGAATCGGCTTAATATCACGTGCCGTATATCCCCCCTTGATGCATTCATCCACCGAAAGTCTGAGTGATATGGGGAAATCCTCGCCCACCTCTTTTCTCACTTCGGCCAGTATCTCGGTAATAAAACGGGAACGATTTTTCATGCTTCCGCCGTAGCTGTCATTCCTCTGATTTGAAAGTTCAGAGAGAAACTGGGTCAAAAGATAGCCATGGGCACCATGGACCTCGACTGCGTCGAAACCCGCCTCGCGGGCACGACGTGCCGCGCTTCCGAATGCCGCTATAATTTCCCCTATGTCTTCTTCGGTCATTTCGAGCGGAGGCATCCCGTAGATAAGGCTCGGGATTGCCGATGGCCCGATGGCCTTTCCCTCTGCCAGCATGAAGAAACTTTCACGCCCCGCGTGGTGAATCTGCATGGCGATTTTAATGTCCCTTTCATGGGCCACATCGACAAGCCTTTTCAGCCCCGGAATGAAACGGTCGTCAAAGGCCGATAACTGTGTGTTGATTGAAAGACCGTTCGGATGAACACCGACGATTTCGGTCATGATAAGGCCGGGACCACCCTCGGCACGGCGTTTCAGATAGGCTATGACTGCCTCACTTACCGTACCATCCGGATTTCCGAGAAGTGTACCCATAGGGGGCATGACAACCCGGTTGGAAAGCGCTATGTTCCCTATCCTGATCGGTGAAAAGAGATTATCGAATCTGTTCATAGACCCCCCTTGTAAGTTTATATGCGTGACATGGATAAATTTGCAAGGCTAATTTGCGCCGGAATTTTGCAATGCCTCCGGGTGAATGATGGCAAACAGCTCC
>CAYSHT010000065.1:0-12079 GCA_964430915.1 uncultured Syntrophaceae bacterium | reverse complement strand
TGTTGAAAATCTCATAGAGACCGTCATGGACCATGGTGTCGGTAATCTGACCGAAGGGCATACTCATTCTGTATCCCCAGCGCGCATTCGGCAGGGAGAAAGGTGCACAGCTCATTGACTCCATGCCGCCGGCAACGATCATGTCTGCGTCACCTGCCTTGATGGCCTGGGCGGCCAAAGCTATTGCCTTCATTCCCGACGCACAGATCTTATTGACGGTGATCGCAGTGGTCTCTTCAGGTAAGCCCGCATATATGGATGCCTGACGTCCCGGATTCTGTCCCTGGGCTGCCTGGATAACGTTTCCCATTATACATTCATCAAAATAGACGGGCGTCAACGAATCATCATAATCGTAATACTTTTCGTTTATCTCCGTCTTGTCAAATTCACCAAAAACATCGGGACGGCATGATTTTATAAAATCACTGATGACGGGTCGTACTCCCGCTCTTTTTATAGCTTCTTTGATAACAAGCGCGCCGAGGTCAACGCACTTTACATCCTTGAGAGAACCGCCAAAGATCCCGACGGCTGTCCTCGTTCCACTTACAATTACTACCTCTTTCATATTTGTATCTCCTTTATAAGAATTTATTCATGACAAGCATAATGTATGCCATCTGACGTATAGTTTCACATTTAAATTCAAGGCATATTTTCGACGAACTCCACCTCCCTGGGACACTTATAAGGAGAAAGATACTGCCTGCAATGCCGTATGATCTCTTTTTCGTTCACATCGGCGGTATCCTCTTTAACGATAAGTGCCCTCACTATCTCACCTCTCATTAAATCGGGTTTCCCCATGACGTGTGACGATTTCACGGCGGGATGGATGTCAAGGATGCCCTCAACTTCACGGGGATAGACATTGTAGCCGCTCGTGATAATCATCCGCTTCTTAAGGCCCGTAATAAAGATATATCCGTCCTCATCAATCCTGGCAAGATCTCCCGTAAATAGCCAGCCCCCTTTAATGACCTCCTCCGTTGCAGCTTCGTCCTTGTAGTACCCCTTCATGACGTTGGGACCTCTGATAACGAGTTCCCCTTCCTCGCCGGCCGGTAATTCATTGCCGTCGTCGTCGAATATCTTCACCTCCACCTCGGGGATTGGAACGCCGATGGAACCCAGCTTCTGTTCCATGTCTATCCTGTTTACGGAACAGACCGGTGAGGCTTCGGTGAGGCCATATCCCTCTATCAGTAATGTCCCGAAGCTCTCGGAAAAGGTGGAAATGTATTCGGAGGGTATCGCGGATCCGCCGGTAATACAGAATCTCAGAGAACTGAGATCATAGGTGTTTGCAGCCTCATAGAGCAACATACCCAGAAAGAGCCTCGGTACCGCCGCAATGTAGGTGACCCGTTCCCGTTCTATGGATTTGAAGATGCTCTCTATGTTGAAATGGTCCATCATGACTATGCTGGCACCGGCCTTAAGGATCATGAGCATATTGACGGAGGCGCCGAAGGAATGGAAAAGGGGAATCAGACAGAATCCCCTGTCCGCTTCGGTTCCGTAGCAGACATCCTCAAGGAGCCGTGACTGTGTGGCAAGATTTCGGTGGGTAAGGACGGCCCCGCGGGGCTTCCCTGTAAGGCCTGACGTATAGATCATTGCGGCGGGATCATCGCCTGCTATGGTCGGCATCTCGAGTTCATAGGGGCCCTCTTTTATCGTTTCTTCTATGGAGGCATCTCCCTCTTTGCCTTCAGTTACTATAAGGTGTCTCACGAGGGGAAGGTCGCCTCTGATTTCTTCAAATCTCCTTACCGATGACGGGACCGTTATAAAGGCCTTAGAATCACTGTTGCCGAGCAGATATTTCAGTTCGTAGGCTGTTGAAAGAGTGTTGATCGTGACGGCGACGGCACCCACTTTTATTGCGGCAAAATAGGATATAATGAACTCCGGGATGTTCGGGAGCATGATAGCCACCTTGTCACCCTTTTTGATGCCCAGGCCTTTCAGTCTGTTTCCGAGGGCATTCACGGACCGTTCCAAAGCATCGTAGGATATGCGTCTATCCTCATATATGATTGCTGTCCTTGAGGGGAATCTCCGGCAGGTACCGGCAAGCATTTCTCCCAGACTTATATCTCCCATACAAACCTCCCGTAAAAAAGCAAAAAACCATAACACAAGGAGGCCATTCTTTCAAGAGAGATATACAATGATTATAACTGATTGGTTTGCGTCGCCTGAACGCCACTGTGATATCTTCTTATGCTTGATTGTCTTGACATTTACAGGGTGTCTGGGATAGAAGTCCCCTATAAAAATTATCAGAGAGGGGTACATTCAGCGAATCATGGCTACTATTATCGACGGGAAGAAGATATCGAAATCTGTAAGGGACGAGATCAGGGAAGCAACGCTCCGCATGAAAAATGAAAGAGGAATTGTTCCGGGTCTTGCCGTTGTGCTTGTGGGTGACGACCCCGCCTCGAAAATTTATGTCAGAGGCAAAAAAAATGCCTGTGACGAGGTGGGATTTCTGTCGAAGGAATTCAGACTTCCCGGCGATACGAGCGAGGTAGAGCTTCTCACTGTTATCGACGAGTTAAATCGGGATAGTGAAATACACGGTTTTCTGGTTCAACTCCCCGTCCCGAAACATATAAGGGTCGATGCCATTATCGAGGCAATCGATCCGAAAAAGGATGTTGACGGTTTTCATCCCTACAATGTGGGAAGGCTGTTTTCGGGTAATCCCTACCACAGGTCCTGCACGCCGGCGGGTATTCTCGAGCTCCTCGACAGATACGGAATCGAGATAGAGGGAAAAGAAGCAGTTATCGTGGGAAGGAGTATCCTCGTGGGGAAACCGCTTGCCCTGATGCTTCTTGAGAGAAACGCCACGGTTACGCTGTGCCATACAAGAACGAGGAACCTAGGAGAGGTTACGAAAAGGGCGGAAATTCTCGTTGCAGCGGCGGGGAATGCTGAGATGATAAAGGCAGAGATGGTGAAAGACGGTGCCGTCGTCATTGATGTGGGCACAAACAGGCTGGAGAATGGGAAACTCTTGGGGGATGTGGCCTTTTCCGAGGTTTCCGAAAAGGCTTCCTATATTACCCCCGTTCCCGGGGGGGTTGGCCCAATGACCATCGCGATGCTGCTAAAAAATACATTGAAGGCCTCATCCATATAAATCGCAACAACAAAACGTCGATCGGATAGTAACAGTATGGATTTTAGGATTATTTTAGGGGTACTCGGGGGGTTAGGATTATTTATCTACGGGATGTATCTTGTCAGTGATTCGTTGAAGAAGTTATCGCTCTCGCTGCTTAAGATAATGCTCGAAAAGCTCACCTCCAACAGGATACGATCAACCCTTGTGGGAATTTTTGTTACCGCCGTCATACAGAGTTCGAGTGCGACGTCGGTAATTCTCATAGGATTTTTGAATTCGAGCCTCATTCAGCTTGGAGCGGCACTGGCCATAATGATAGGGGCAAATGTGGGGACTACGGTAACCGCCCAGTTGATTGCCTTTAATTTTACGACCATCGCCCCCGTTTTTGTATTTGCCGGGGCCATGGTCTTCTTTTTCGCAAAGAAAGATAAAAATAAAAACAAAGGATTGGCACTTCTCGGTTTCGGTTTGCTCTTTCTGGGGCTTGCAATAATGAGCTCTGCCGTCAAGCCCCTGGCGAACGATGAAAATATCCGAACTATGTTTATCACCTTTGGCCGTCAGCCGCTCTATGGAATTCTGGCCGGGTTGCTCGTGACGGCAATTTTGCAGAGCAGCAGCACAACGACAGGCATGATTATCGCCTTTGCTCTGGCGGGATTACTTGATCTGCCATCGTCGATCTATCTGATATTTGGGACGAACATTGGCACATGCATCACCGCGATTATTGCCAGTATCGGGGGAAATTTATCGAGCAAGAGGCTCGCTGTGGGCAACACCCTTTTTAATATTATAGGGACCTTTATTGCACTGGCTTTTGCGCCGCTCTATCTCGCCTATATTCCTCTGACGACAAATGATATCGCGCGGCAGATTGCCAATACCCACACGATCTTCAATCTTGTGAATACCGTCGTATTTCTTCCCGTTATCCCATTTTTTGCACGACTTATGAACAGAATAATTCCGGGGGAAGATTATGAGAAAAAGGGGGTGCGGTATCTCGACAGGAATTTGCTGCTGACGCCCAATCTGGCCATTGAGGCGGTGATTAAAGAGCTTTCAGCCATGCTCGGCATCTGTCAGGAAATGCTTGAAAAGGCGAGGAGATGTGTTATTTCTTACAATCACAAGCTGAGGAACGAAATAACCTTTGACGAGGATTCTGTCGATGAAATGCAGAAGTACATTACCGATTATCTGGTTGAAGTTACAAAAAAAGAACTGACCGATAAACAGAGAAGATTGCTGCCGGCAATACTCCATAGTGTGAATGATCTTGAAAAAGTGGGGGACTACTGTGAGGGCATCGTCACCCTGGCACACAGGGTATTTGAGGATGATCTTACCTTCTCAGGTACTGCGAGGGTTGAACTTGAAAAGCTTTTTGATAAGACCAGCACCTTAATGCGGCACACGAAGAAGGCGATAGAAAATGATGATCACAAGGCGGCAAGTATAACCTTAAACATTGAGAGCGAGTTAGACGAACTGATAGGTCAGTATAAACTCAACCACATTTTACGGCTTGAAAAAGGCACCTGTATCAGTGAGTCCGGCCTCGTCTATTCCGACATACTGACCGATATTGAAAGGATGAATGATCACCTGTGCAATATTACAAAGGGTATATTGCATATCGGAAAGAGGTGATAAAAAAGGGAGGGGTTGAAAATGCTGGACAGGATATTCTGGCTCGGTCATTCGAGCATAAAGATTATCGGGGAGGCGGTCCTCTATATTGATCCCTGGAAAATCGAGGGGGGAGAAAAGGCTGATATAATACTTATCAGCCATTCCCATCATGATCATCTGTCTCCCGATGACGTGAAAAAGATAAAGAAGGAAGAGACGGTAATCGTCACGACGGAAGACTGCGCGCAGAGCCTTTCCGGGGATGTACGGATTGTCAAGCCGGGGGATAAACTGGTTATTCATGACATAACAGTTGAGGCGGTTCCATCCTATAACCTCGAGAAGGATTTTCATCCCGAGTCAGAGAAATGGATCGGATTTGTCGTTACCATGGGTGGAAAGCGCATCTACTACTGCGGTGACACCGATTTCATACCGGAGATGAGGAGTATAAGAGCCGATATCGTCATCGCACCTGTGGGGGGAACCTACACGATGACGGCGGAGGAGGCGGCCCGTGCCGTAAATGTCATTAAGCCGGGGGCGGCCGTACCGATTCATTTCGGTGATATCGTCGGATCTATCAAGGATGCGGAAAGATTCCGCGATCTGGCTGAATGCAGTGTGGAAATAAAACCTGTTGTGAAGGCATAAGATATCGACAGGTAACAGCACTTTCTGAAATATCATTCTCATTTTACATGTCCACTGTTTTTTGAAAGCCGGCGTTCTCCAGGGTTTCCCTATCGCCTCTCAATAATGCAATGTCAGTGTCGTGGGGCTCTCAAAAAAATTATTTGATATCTTTTGCCATACTTGACAGAGGGAAATTAGTGTTTATTTTAAACGTGTTTATCGGAATAAGTTAATAAAACCTTAAATAAATTCATGAAAGGAGATTTTGAGGAATGAAGATTAGGCCATTGAATGACAGGATTCTTGTAAAGCGTTTGGAGGAAGAGGAAAAAACGAAGGGTGGAATCATTATTCCCGACAGCGCCAAGGAAAAGCCGATGGAGGGTAAGGTTATTGCTGTGGGGAAGGGCAAGAAGACGGACGATGGAAAGCTTATCAAGCTTGAAGTTAAGGCAGGGGACAAGATTCTCTTCAGCAAATATGCCGGTAATGAGGTTAATATAGATGGTGTCGAGCACATAATCATGAGAGAAGATGATATCTTGGGAATTATTGAAAAATAAAAATTTTGAATATAGGAAAATAGAAGGAGGAGGGTTTTAATGGGAGCGAAAATGTTAAAATACGATGAGGAAGCGAGGAAATCCATCCTCGCAGGCGTCAATGCGCTTGCAGACGCCGTCAAGGTTACCCTTGGCCCCAAGGGAAGAAATGTGATTCTGGAAAAGACCTTTGGCGCACCGACGGTCACCAAGGACGGTGTAACGGTGGCAAAGGAGATCGAACTGGAAGATAGATTCGAAAATATGGGTGCCCAGATGGTACGGGAAGTTGCCAGCAAGACAAGTGATGTGGCCGGTGACGGAACGACAACGGCAACCATTCTTGCCCAGGCTATCTATAGAGAAGGCGTAAAGGCCGTTGCCGCCGGAAGCAATCCCATGGAAATTAAAAGGGGTGTCGATAAGGCGGTTGCCGCAGTCGTGGAAGAGCTCATCAAGATGAGCAAACCCACGAAGGACCAGAAGGAAATAGCCCAGGTGGGAACCATCTCTGCAAACAACGATGAAACAATCGGAAATATCATTGCCGAGGCCATGGGCAAGGTAGGCAAAGAGGGTGTCATTACGGTAGAGGAAGCAAAAGGGCTCCAGACCGAGCTGGAAGTTGTGGAAGGTATGCAGTTCGACAGGGGCTATGTCTCCCCCTATTTTGTTACCAACGCGGACAAGATGGAGACCAATCTCGAGGATCCTTATATCCTTATCCATGACAAAAAAATCAGCAACATGAAAGACCTTCTCCCGATACTGGAAAGTATTGCCAAGATGGGGAAGCCCCTTCTTATTATTGCCGAGGATATCGAGGGAGAAGCCCTGGCGACCTTAGTGGTCAACAAGATCCGTGGTACGCTCTATGTGGCAGCCGTCAAGGCCCCCGGGTTTGGCGACAGAAGGAAAGCAATGCTGGAAGATCTCGCCATACTGACGGGAGGAAAGGTTATCTCCGAAGATATGGGGTCGAAGCTTGAAAATGCCCAGTTAGAAGATATGGGGACGGCCAAGAGAATCGTTATCGACAAGGATAACACCACCATTATCGATGGTGCCGGCGACAGGGCCGACCTCGAAGGCAGAGTAAAACAGATAAGGGCCCAGATAGAAGAGACGACCTCCGATTACGACAGGGAAAAGCTTCAGGAACGGCTGGCAAAACTCGTCGGTGGTGTTGCGGTCATTCGTGTTGGTGCAGCGACGGAAACGGAGATGAAGGAGAAAAAGGCCCGTGTTGAAGATGCACTGAACGCCACTAGGGCGGCCGTTGAGGAGGGAATCATTCCCGGAGGCGGTGTTGCCCTCGTAAGAACGATCCCAGCGCTTGATAAACTCAAACTCGAAAATGATCAGCAGGTCGGTGTTAATATCGTGAAAAAGGCCGTTGAGGAACCGCTTCGGATGATCGCAGCCAACGCCGGTTTCGAAGGCTCCATCGTTGTGGAGAAGGTTAAGGGCAAGAAGGGCGACTTTGGCTTTAATGCCCAGGCAGACAGATACGAAAATCTGATGAAGGTGGGTGTTATTGATCCCACAAAGGTTGCCAGGTTTGCGCTTCAGAATGCGGCCAGTGTCGCGGCACTCATGCTGACCACGCAGTGCATGGTTGCCGAAAAACCGAGAGAGGAACCTGCAATGCCCGCGATGCCTCCAGGAGGAATGGGCGGTATGGGCGGAATGATGTAAGTCCTGTATCAAAAAATGAATCGTTAAAAGGGAAAGCCCCCTGCCGGAAGGCAGGGGGCTTTTTTTGTGTATGATGAAAGATATTGGCAAATTGCGACGAATTGTGTTATTTAACTCCGCTAACGAAAACGTAGGAGAATCAAATGGACTATAAGGACACATTAAATCTACCCAAAACCAATTTTTCCATGAAGGCCAATCTGTCCAAGAAGGAACCGGAGATGCTCGATTGGTGGGGGGATATCAATATCTATCAAAAAATACGGGAGGTATCGAAGGGGAGGGAAAAATACATCCTTCATGACGGACCACCCTATGCGAACGGGGATATTCATCTTGGTACGGCACTGAATAAGATCATCAAGGATATCGTGGTCAAATCGAAGAACATGTCCGGCCTCGACAGTATCTATGTCCCGGGATGGGATTGTCACGGTCTCCCCATAGAACATCAGGTTGATAAGGAACTGGGGGACAAGCGGTACAGTATGCCCCAGGCCGATAAGAGAAGGCTCTGCCGCACCTATGCCGAGAAATACGTTACGATACAGCGCGAGCAGTTCAAGAGATTTGGTGTCTTCGGTGAGTGGGACAATCCATATATAACGATGGCCTATGATTATGAGGCCACGACAGTCAAAGAATTCGGAAAGCTCCTCTTGAAGGGAGATATCTACAAGGGAAAGAAGCCGGTGTACTGGTGCGCCTCATGTAAAACGGCACTTGCCGAGGCCGAGGTGGAGTATGCCGATCATTCGACCCCCTCCATTTATGTAAAATTTCCCGTGATCTCCGATATTTCATCGGTCCTTCCCTCGCTGAAAGGCGAGAAGACGAGTGTGGTTATCTGGACGACGACCCCCTGGACTATCCCTGCCAACCTGGCTATTGCTCTCCATGAGGATTTTGACTATGTGGCCCTCAGGGTGAAGGGTGAGGTCCTTATCTTCGCAAAGGAACTGACCGATTACTGCCTTGATGCCTTCGGATATCGGGGTGAGGACTATGAGGTTCTTGGTGAGTTCAAGGGTTCTTTACTGGAAGGTCAAAAATGCAGGCATCCCTTCATAGAGAGGGAAAGCGTCATAATCCTCGCCCCCTTTGTCACCCTTGAAGCGGGAACGGGCTGCGTTCATATTGCGCCCGGTCACGGACAGGAAGACTATGAGATAGGGCTCGAATACGGTTTGGACGTCTATGCCCCCGTTGACGACGATGGAAATTTCACGAAAGAGGTGGATTTTTTTGCGGGAACATATGTCTTTGACGCGAATGGTGCCGTCAATGAAAAATTGAGAGAAGTTGGTGCGCTTCTGGGTGAGATGGATATGGAGCATCAGTATCCTCACTGCTGGAGATGCAAGAATCCCATAATATTCAGATCGACGGAACAGTGGTTTGTCTCCATGGATAAAAATGGTCTGAGGCAAAAAGCCCTGGAGGCCATCGACAAGGTAGTCTGGGTACCTTCATGGGGACGGGACCGCATATACGGCATGATAGAAAACAGGCCTGACTGGTGTATTTCACGGCAGCGTCTCTGGGGCGTTCCACTGACCATATTCTATTGTGATGAGTGCGGAAATTACCTGGCCACCGAGGAGATTCTCAATCATGTGGTGGGTCTGGTAAAAGAGTATGGTGCCGATGTCTGGTTTGAGAGGGATGCAAAGGATCTTCTGCCCGAGGGTGTAGTCTGCCCCCATTGCCAGGGGACGAATTTCAGAAAGGAATCAGATATCCTCGATGTCTGGTTTGATTCGGGAGTGAGTCATGCGGCGGTGCTCGAGAATCCTGATACGTGGAAAGATCTCAGATCTCCCGCCGACATGTATCTTGAGGGGAGCGATCAACACCGGGGATGGTTTCATTCCTCCCTTCTGGAATCGGTAGGAACCAGGGAGCGTGCCCCCTATAAAACGGTGCTCACCCACGGTTTCGTCGTGGACGGGGAAGGGAAAAAGATGTCCAAATCGATGGGCAATTTTGTCGATCCCCAGAAGATGGTTGACAAGTACGGCGCTGAAATATTGAGATTATGGGTTGCCGCCGAAGATTACACCGTTGATATCAGGATATCCGACGAGATCATGAAACGCCTCGTTGAGGCCTACAGAAGGGTCCGTAATACGAGCAGGTACATATTGGGAAACCTCTATGATTTTGACTATGTGAAGGATATGGTGCCCTACGAGGAGATGGAAGAGATCGACCGATGGGCCCTTCACCGGCTGCAGGAGGTAGTTCAGCGCGTAAGGAATGCCTACGATAGCTTCCAGTTTCACGTGGTATACTATACACTTCATAATTTCTGCACCGTTGACCTGAGTTCCCTCTACCTGGACGTTCTCAAGGACAGGCTCTATACTTCGAAAAGCGAATCGAAGGAGCGCAGGTCAGCACAGAGCGCAATGTATATCATCCTTGATGCAATGGCCCGTCTCCTTGCCCCCGTACTCGTCTTTACTGCGGAAGAGATATGGGCAAGCCTCCCCGAATATGAGGGGAAGGCCGAGAGTGTTCACATGACAGAATTTCCCGCCCTCGATTCCCGGTATCTCAATGAGGCCCTCGGGGAGAGATGGAAGACGCTCATCGATGTAAAAGGGGAAATATCCAAGGCTATCGAAATCGCCAGGCAGAAAAAAACAGTAGGCCATTCACTGGACAGCCGCGTGGATATCGCTGCCCCCGAAAAGCTTAAAGATATTTTAGAAGCGCATCGTGCCGACATGAAGTCGCTTTTGATCGTATCGGAGGTCAATATGGTGGATGATATCGAGAATCCCTACGAGAGCGAAGAGATTACAGGCCTCAAGATAGGGGTTCGAAAGGCCGAAGGCATAAAATGTGACAGATGCTGGAATTACAGCACAACCGTGGGTGATAATCCCGATCATCCGACGATCTGCGAACGATGTCTCGGCAATCTGTGAGGACTCAGTCCGCAGGGATCGTCGGCCAGTAATGAAATTTATCTTTGCCTTAATTGCGTGAGGGGAGAAGAGAGCGTGAAGACAAAATATATAATCTTTTTCGTAACACTTACCGCGATCGTTTTACTGGATCAGTTTTTGAAGGCCTATATCGGCTCGACGATGAGTCTTCACGAATCCATTCCCGTCATCGAAGGGTACTTTAATATCACCTATGTGAAAAATCCGGGAGCCGCCTTTGGATTTCTTGCCAATTCCGCTCCCGAATTTCGTTCACTTTTCCTGATAAGCGTTACGGTGATCGCCATCGTGCTGATTTTATATTTTATCTCAAAGAACACGGCCAAAGAAGTATTCCTTACCTTTTCCCTTTCTCTGATACTCGGGGGTGCCGTAGGTAATCTTATCGACCGTATCCGCTTTGGTGAAGTGACGGATTACCTCGATTTTTATATTTCCTCCTATCACTGGCCCGCCTTTAATGTTGCCGATTCGGCCATATCTCTCGGCGCCCTTGTCCTGGTAGTCGAGATATTCAGGAGAAGGACTTAGAATTTTGAGATTGTGGTTTTAAATTTTATCTCTGAACTGGAGTGGTGTCCATAGAACATCTCATGCAGGTCATCATCAAAGTAGCCTGTCCTCGGAGTTTTTCACATAAATGTGAACACGTTCCGGATATCTCTAGCTTCTTTGAATTGAACAGCGAGCGCATTCCCCGCTGCTTGCAGAGGGGGAAGCGAGAATAAAACACAAACAGTTTCCTTAACAATCGGAGATTCCCCGCAACTTGTTGCGGGGAGATTCAGTCAGTTGTCCATATTTATAAGATTAACAATTATTGTTGTTATGACATCCTTTTCCTTCGGATCACTCATGGCAATCAGCAACGTAAATGCAACTAAAGCGTTATCTGCAATGCGTTTCGTTCCGTCAGATTTATAGAGCAGGCCATTCCGTTCAAGAAACCAGGTAAAAATAGCAGCGGCGATACGCTTGTTCCCATCTACGAATGAATGATTTTTCACAATGAAATACAGAAGATGTGCTGCTTTTTCTTCAATGCTGGGATAGAGATCCTTGCCGTCGAAGGTCTGGCAAATCGTATCCAGAGAGCTGCTGAAGGAATTATCCTTCTCACGTCCAAACAGGTCGGAATCACTCAGCCTTCCTTGCATTGTCTTAATCGCGCCTTTCGCTTCTTCATATGAAATTCGTTTTGCTGTACGGTCAGATAAGCGGACCAATTCCAGCTTGCCATAGTCGTATCGATCAAGTGTGTCCAGAGCATAGCTGAAATCACCAATGACTTTCAGGAGACCTTCAGATTCAGATGTGGAAAGCAGTTTGCGATCAACGATAGTATCGATAAGCCTGATCGACTGTTTGAGCGCTTCATATTTTTCAATCTGTGATTGTAATCTCTTTTCATTTAACGCG
This sequence comes from uncultured Syntrophaceae bacterium, assembly GCA_964430915.1. Classification (GTDB taxonomy): domain Bacteria; phylum Desulfobacterota; class Syntrophia; order Syntrophales; family UBA2210; genus JAFGBH01. The sequence goes on along the minus strand of CAYSHT010000065.1, from coordinate 41 downwards.
TAACCCGTGACAAGATAATCTTTCAGTATTTTATTGGCCCA
>CAYSHT010000064.1:0-12202 GCA_964430915.1 uncultured Syntrophaceae bacterium | reverse complement strand
TTTTGTAATAAAATTTATTTTCTTTATTCATAAAGCATCTATCATCTCTCAATACGATTATACAGATTGGTGAAGTGGAAAATATCGTTTGAATACATAATAGCGAATAATAAAAACAACCCCCCCGTCTCTCATTACGAAAAACAGGGTTTTCATAGTCATACCTAAATCCCTCCGTAAAATTTAGGTCCGATTAATACAAACTGCAATAGAACTACCACTCAAACGGGAGAAAGAGTACTAAATTAGAGGATACCAGTCAATAACATCCTTCAAAATCCAGAATTTACGTTGCTGAGCCGTGTTTTTTCAGTGACTGTCATTGAAGATTTATATAGATAATGGTGATTTCTTGCGCTCAATCGATTCCGAAGATTAGCAGGCGTATTTAATCATCTGCTTTTCATGAGAGTGTGATTAAAAAAATGAAGCTCCCACGCAACAAGTTGCGGGGGAGCTTCGACTGTTAAGGGAAACTTGTATTTTTATTCGCTCACTAACCCCATCGCAAGCAGCGTGGAATATGCTCGCTCTTCAGTCCTAGGATCGCCTAAGATTTCATCTATCAATCAATGAGGCAGGGGCAGTTTTAATCCCCCGCCCATGTTATGCCGCATCCGGTACCACTTTTCCTTTATTCCGGGAGATGTTTTCGACCTTTTTGAACTTTTTAACCGGTGCCTCGGTCATCTTCTTACGATCCTTTAGGCTATACCGGTTCAGTCCGGAAAGATGGATCGGCCCCATGTAGCGTTCCCATTTGATAATCTCCGGATTTACGGGGAAGAGTCCGCGATCCTCCTCCTTCAACCGCGATACCAGGTCCATCAGTTTTGTATTGTGGAACAGGCACTTGGGTGCAGCATAGAAGGAAAACGTCACGGCAAGTTTCATCGTGGTATTCACAAAAGTCGTGAGGCCTTTAAGCCTGTTTCGAATCCCGGTAAACTTGCAGATTCCGCCATAGGCCAGGACAGCCATCTTAAGCCCGGACATGGCCACCACAAAAAGACTCTGGTTGACAGTCCTGAAATCGCGCTTCGGCCTCCCCTTCGGCAGCAGCCGATCGTAGTCAGCGTAATTCCGATTTGCCTCCGACTGGAGAAGCTCTATCATCTGACCTATCTTAATCGGATTTGATGAACCAGAGCAGCACTGGTAAATACGGTGTTTTTCAGGCATGGCGAAGGCCTCTGCCATGGCAAGGATGAAACTGTTCGCTACGAGATCTGCAGGAATGATATCAATCACACCTTTCGGTCGCGCTGGGAAGAAGGGGGTTTTCTCGCGGGCATAAGCCAGAATGATGGCATCGGCTACTTTTACCCCTTCGATCCAGCCTGCCACCGGTTCCTGATAGGTGCTTTCGATGACGGACGGACGGACGATTGTCAGGGTTGAATCGTGCAGCTTCGCCATAAGGAGTTGCTCGCCTATCCACTTTGTAAAGGTATATGTATCATTCCACCCGTAACGGCGAGACTCTTTTATCCCAAGATCAGAGAGTTGCTCGTCTAATTTGTCCGGCTCAATGCAGGCCTTTTTCGTCTCTTCAATCTTCTCCTGCAACTTCGTAATAAGGGGTGCTACCTCATAAAAGCCTGCCGGATTCTTTTTTATCGACTTCCGGGTCGGGGCGACGATCTCTTCATGGCAGTCCCCTTGAGTAAAGCCGTTCACATAGCAGGTAGACACATGGATAAGAGGGATGTTTCCTGCCGCTTTGACCAGATCTGCAATATTGAGAAGACTCAGGGCGTTAATTGCAAGGGTCTGGTCCAGTTTCCCCCGGAAGTCAACACAGGCTGCTGAATTAATCACCACATCAATCGAGGAGACGAGTTTCGTGAATTGTTCCTTATCCATGCCGAAGTCCTTTTCCGTGACCTCACCGGTTACACAATCAATTTTGTCTTGACAGAACTGTTGGAAGTACACAGAATCCTCTTCTCTCAGCCTGTCAAAAATTGAGGACGCTACAGTCTCCTTCACAAAACGCTCCCGGGCCGTTCGGTACCGATCATTACCACGAAGCAGCAAGACAATCTTTTCGACCTCCGGTACCTCTCTGATTAACTTTTCAAGGGCTACCTTTCCCAAAAAACCCGTGGTCCCTGTGATCATGATTCGCTTTCCCTTTAACTGACCCTTTACCGAAATCTCTGCGTTAGCGTTCATAAGTACCGTCCTTGCGATGATTTTTATTTGATAAGAATATCGCACAATATTTTCAAGATTTCATGCTGGTAAGTTAACAGGTTAATACAAGTAGTAATCTAGTATTATATACGAGCAGGGTGATTACTATATTTGTTTCATCTGTAATTTTTAGGGCGTGCAAGGAAACGTTATGGAGCATCAGAGATTTGAGAGTAAATCATATTATGTGTCGGTAATCGTTACATAATATTGCTGATCAGCTCTGAAGTATTCCGGGTGAAGTGAATTGGCTGATTAAGGGTAATGGGTCAGGATAATCGAAGAAACTCATTCGTGAAGTGGGGGTTGGTTTTCGATGATCGAACGTACCATGTTTTTTGAGCAATAGTCTCCGCCGGTCAACTCCTCAAAGATATTTTCGCCTCCCCAAATGGTATCCACGATCCGTTCATATGATAGACCCTGGTTGTGAAGACCGAGGATCTCTTTTGAAACAGCTTCCAGATAATCGGCACATGTTTTCAGAGCCCTGCGTCCATCACCGACGAAATACCTGTATCAGTCACAATCGACAGGGGTTTTACATTTATTGCACCTCTTCGCACCCCGGAAGAGTTTATGACCACATTCGGGGCAGTGGTAGCGCAATTCTTAGTCATGGACCCACTTTTCCGTTCCATGTTCCCGCCAGTAGGGTATGGCCCGAAGAATAACTTTCTTTCCGACGTCTACCGGAAAGGCCTCAATTTGCTTACAGGGAAACTCATCGCATTTATTGCATCCTTCAATTCCTTTATCCTGGACACAATCCCTGATGGTACAGACCCTGCAAAATATGGATCTTCTTTCTGAAAGACATCCGTCGCAGAGTAAATCCTCGGTTGTCAGATGATCGATTCCGGGGACCTTTGATTTGTACATAGTAAGCAGAAGTTCAAGGAACCTCATGTTGTTGTCCCGTGTGGCGTAAAGGATACCGCAGACGCCGCAATACAGGCCGCAGGGTGCAAGATAGTCGGAATTAATTGTCATAATCGTAATCTCCTATCGAGTGTGAATGAGTGGATCGGAAAAATGCATGGAGACAAATCCTCAGCCAGAGAGATCTATCCCCGAATTCGTATCAAAGAGCGCCTCTTTCTACGCCTTATATCTCAGTGTAAGAAATTCAGAGAGGTCGGGCGGGGGTGTGGCATCCTTCCTGAGATTGAGTGTTTCATAAAGGGCGAACTCAAGTAGGGTGAAAAAAATGAATAGTAGACAGGCCGTCTTGTAATGTCAAGGACGACTCAGTGGTGAAGCGGAAATATATTTTAAATTTGGAGTATATGCCTTTATGGCATTGAAGCTATCCGCCCGCAGGGCGGGGCTTCCCGGTAAGGAAATCGAAGATTCATGAGCCGAAGGCGAATAATATATTCCTTTTTAATTGCGCACCTTACCCCGCCTATAAGGCGGGGCTTGCGGGTGCGCTCCCGGTCAAAAATGACATTTTGGCATACCGTGGTGCGTCATATAAGCTTTATTGGATCTATGACGATAATTTGAAGTGTATGATATTGACTACTATGTATACACATATCCACCCAATATGGATACCATGTATCCACTTACGCTTTGGAGGTGTTCTGCGGGCATCGGTAACTATAGAACATATAGTACGTGATATCAGTAAGTTATAAATATTATTTTTTATGGAAAATTCTGGCATGGACATTGCTATATATAAAGTCAACCAATACAGATTGTAATTTAAAAAGATCAGATTCGGTTTAACTCCTTTTTCCGGTATCTGATCTTTTTTTTTGGTTTATTATGGAGGTCGATGGACATCATAATAGGCTTTACACTTCGTCCGGTTATTTTCTGAGGGTAATGTTTTGCAGGAAAAAGGGGAAAATGGTCTCAATTTTGTATCGTGTTGCGTTGGACTCCTGTAATATCATTCTGATCTCGTCGGGTATGTAGGCGGCCCGTATCGATTTGAAAAATCCGTTTTCTATCGGTATCCAGTAGAGCCACCACACCCTTTTGAGGTCATATATCATCAATATACCCGTATCATTTAAGAGTTCCATGAGATTGTGGATGACCTTTATCGGATTATTCCAGTGGTGAAGCGAAAATGTTGAATAGATGAAATCGAATTTATCCAGTGTCAGGATAAAATCGTCATCTTCTATATTACCGGTGATTGGCAGTATCTGCGATTGCAGACCCTTCTTCTCTATATTCAGAGGAAACTGAAATCATGTCTGGGGAAATGTCTAAGGCCGTGACGGATACATCTCTGTCATTTTCGGCAATCATTGTTGCCAGGATACCCGGTCCGTCTCCGACTTCCAGATATCTTCCCTTAACATTGCTCTCGCGTAATCTCTTCAGGAAACCCCTGAAGCGCATTGTCGAGGATTTTTCTGCCTCTTCTGCATATTTTCGAGCGTTTTCGAGGCCGGAGAAAAAATCTTCCTGGTGATCTTCGGTGATACGCTTGGGCATGAATATCCTCCGCTTAATATAATCCGGTAAATAGCATTCTCATACTGCGGGGCAGGGCATTAAAAGGAGATAGCTTCTGAAACTTACATTTCACCCATGGTCTTGTCAGCGGCTTCGAGCGTCCTGTCGACATCCTCATTGGTATGGGACATCGTCATATACCACCTGCCGCCTGCCATGACGATGATACCCTCCTCATGCATTTTGGGCCAGAAACTGTACAGGAGATTCAGATCGAAATCCTCCAGGTCGGCATCGGTATAAATGGCGTCCCTCGTGATACCGAAAAGGGTGTGGAAAACCCCGGTTAATCCATGGATAAGAAGGGGGATGCTGTACTTTTGGGCAAGGTCTTTCAGGCCATCCATCAGCCGTTTCTGTACCCGCCACATCTCATCGTAACAGGCCCCATTGTCCTTCTCCAGGATCGAGAGGGTGGTGAGTGCCGCTTTCACTGCGAAGGGATTTCCGTTAAAGGTGCCGGGACCGAGGACCGTCCCATCCTGAAGTTGATTGAGAATCTCGGCCTTTCCCACAACGGCGGAAAAGGGAACGCCACCAGCCATTGCCTTCCCGAATGTTGCGATATCGGGGGTCACGCCGAGATATCCCTGGGCACCGCCGAGACCAAGCCTGAAGCCGGTGATGACTTCATCCATACTCATAACGATGCCGTATTTTGTGCACAGCTCACGTATTTTCTCAATAAATCCCGGTTTCGGCATCATTCCGAAGTGGTTGCACACAATCCCCTCAAAATGGATTATCGCCACTTCTTCGCCATATTTCTCGAGTACCTCCTCGAGACGCTCGACATCATTCCAGGGCAGAACAAAGGATTCTTCGAGGGCTCTGGGGTTTCTCCCCTGGGTGTAGGTTACGAGGTCGAGATCGGGATTATCGACACCGAAAGGTTTCCCGTCAGGATTCGGGTTGATAACGCCACCAAGGACATTATCGAGCCATCCGTGATAGTGGCTTTCAAATCGTATGAAATAGGGCCTTCCCGTATAGGCGCGGGCGAGTCGTATTGCCATTTGAACTGCCTCTGTCCCCGAGAGACAGAATTTTACCTTTTCGGCACAGGGGATGTGCTCGATGATTTTTTTACCCAGTTCTATGTCGGCAGGGGTGAAGAGTATTCCCGAACCGATGGCAAAGGACATCTCATCCAGATACTCCTTGAGCGCCTGAATATAATCGGGGTGTCGATGGCCGAGGATATTCGGTCCCATTGCGCCCATGTAATCGATGTATTCATTCCCGTCGGCGTCCCAGAGATGACTCCCCTCGGCTTTTGTTATGAATATCCTGTTCTGTGTCGCCTCGAAGGGAACCCGGAAGTTGCTGTGACCGCCTGGAAAAATTGTATTGAATCTTTCGGTCAGCTCCTGGCATTTATCATGTTTCATGATGCCCCCTCTTCTTAAGCCTTATTCATCCCGTTGCGAGTTCTTCAAGGGCCTCGCAATCGAGAATGCGTATTTTTCTCCCCGTGACTCGTAAGATGTTTTCTCCCGACAACTTTTTCAATACACGGGAAAGTGTCTCCGGTGTGGTACCCAGTATCTTCGAAAGCTCCCTCTGGCTTATCGCCAGTTCGGCTACGGCACCTGAACGACAGCTTTTTTTGAGGCTTGAGCAAAGAAGAAAAGATGCCACCCGCTTTGGTGCTTCCATCAGCGAGAGTGATTCTATAAGTGACATAGACTCCTTCAACCTGTTTGAAAGAATAGAGAGCATATTAAAGAGAATCGTCGGATCTTTCTTCGAGAGATCTTCAAGAACAGTGCCGGGAAACATAAGGAGCGTACTCTTTTCCAGCGTCATGGCATTTGCGGGGAATATGTAATCCGAAAAAACGGCACACATACCAAATAGGTCTCCCGGTCCGAGGAGAGAAAGGGTCTGCTCCTTCCCATCGTGAGAACTCTTAAACATCTTTACCGCGCCGCTGGTGACCATGCAAAAGGTACGGGTTTCATGCCTCTCGCCAACAATAAGCTGACCAGTCCTGTATTTCTTCTCCCGTGCCGAGTTTGCGAGGATTTCCAGCTGAGCTTCGGAAAGATTTTCTGAAAGGGGCGTGGTTCGTAAAAAAGATTTTATATCCATAGTAGTACGTATTTTATTCCATAAATTGCCTTACATCAATGACCTATATCAGTGATAAATCAATTGAAACAGTATATAGTACAAATCTCGTTTTTTAGCAAATTAGCTAAAAGATATGCTTAATAAAACAAGAGATTGGAAAGGATGGAATCATGAAAGAAACAGATGTGGCGGTATTGGGAGGATTGTCAGGTATTACGGCAGGCGTCAGCAGCAGGAGGCATTACCCTGACAAAAAGGTATTACTGATCAGGAAGGAGGGTACCGTTCTTGTACCATGCGGAATCCCGTATATCTACGGCACGGTGGGAGGCCCGGAAAATAACGTTATACCTGACGGGCTTCTGGAAAACGATGGGATCGAACTTATAAAGGAGGAGGCTGTTGATGTTGACCGGGAGAAAAAAATCATTACTCTCAAAGACGGCGAGAAGGTGAAATATGACAAGCTCGTATTCGCCACGGGATCAAGTCCCATGGTGCCGCCGATTCCCGGAATCGACAAGGAGAATGTGTTTCCCGTGAAGAAGGAGTTTGACTACCTGTCCTATCTGATGGATCGGATGAAAGAGGTGAAAGATCTGGTCATCATCGGGGGAGGTTTTATAGGGATGGAGTTTGCCGATGAGTGCAGGAAAGGCAGGGATATCAATATTACCGTTGTCGAGGCTATGCCTCACTGTCTCCAGATGGCGATGGACAATGAATTCTGCGAAGATGCAAAGGCCAAACTGGAAGAAACGGGTGTAAAAATCCTGGTCAATGAAAAGGTGGAGTCCATACTCGGCGACGGCGTGGTGAGTGGAGTAAAGCTGGCAAGCGGAAAAGAACTGAAAGCCGATATGATAATCCTGGGAATTGGGGCGGTTCCAAATACGAACCTTGCGAAAAAGGCGGGCCTTGAGATGGGGTTCAGAAATACAATCAAGGTTGACCGCTATATGCAGACCTACACCGATCCCGATATTTATGCATGTGGAGACTGTGCCGAGAAGGTTTCCTTTTTCGACGGAAGACCGAGCGGAATCATGCTTGCTTCAATCGCGACTGCGGAGGCGAGAATTGCCGGCGCCAATCTGTACTCTCCCACGCATCAGAACTGCGGAGCCATCAGCGTGTTTTCCACAGTTATCAATGAAAGGGCCTTCGGTGTCGCGGGTGTCACAGAGAGATTTGTGAAACAGACGGGGACAGAGTATGTCGTGACTGAGGCGGCGGCTCCTGATACACATCCGGGTGGAATGCCTAATTCTACTTCCACAAAGGTAAAACTCATATTCACCAAAGATACCGGGACGTTAATCGGAGGAGCGATATCGGGAGGAAAACCGGTTGGTGAGATGATCAATGTCGTCAGCGCCTGCATTATGCACAAGATGACAGCCGATGATATAGCGAAGTTTCAGATGGGGACTCATCCCGCACTCACATCATCTCCGATCGTGTATCCGATCGTGAATGCGGCATGCAAGGCGGTTATACCCCTGAGGGAGAACAAGCGCAGTGTTCAATAATCGTTTGAACTGAGAAGCGAGCGCATACCCCGCTGTTTACAGTGGAGTTAGCGAGCAAATAAAAATAAAATTTCCTTAACAGTTGGAGATCCCCCCGCACCTTGTTGCGGGGAGCTTCAATGCAGAAGAGGTCTACTTTTTTATATACGTTCTGATCATCTAAAAAAGTAGACCTCTTTTTTTTATGGTCGTAAGTAGTTTGCGGCATGTCTAAATAAGACTGCCAGGAAGGCTGGTGATCGAAACTCGCCTGGAATAACCCGTCATTTTGTTAACCTTTAGAAATAACCTTGATATTTTGGACTGATGACAGAAAGAATATTGTTCTATAAATTGATTTATATCTATGATATATATTAAAGAAATAGCGACAAAACTGTCGTAGAAGAGCCAATATTAGATTTTTCAAAATACCTATAGTGTCATTGCAAATCCCGTTCTCCTAGGGATAAACCCATTACTCTTTCCATCGAATCATTATCAGATTGTCACGCCTGTTCCCGTGCTTCTCTCGAACATTATTGCAATGACCTGACGTGCAGGTATGCGTGCATCTGATCGTAGTTTTTTAAAGAGAAAATGGTTTCGATAAAAAATAGTAAGGAGATGTGAAATGAGTGAAAAAAAGAAAAGAATTGTGGTGATCGGTGGTTCTGCGGCGGGACCGAAGGCTGCGGCAAAGGCACGGCGAATTGATGACCATGCTGACGTCATTATACTTCAGAAGGATCCCGATCTTTCCATGGCCTCCTGCGGATACCCCTACTATGTGGGCGGGTACTTCGATGACAGAAATATGCTCCTTTGTACCTCGACCGGTGTTACCAGAGATCCACAATATTATCTTAACGCCAAGTCAATCGATGCAAAGACAAGTACGGAAGTAACCTCCATCGACGGAAAAAGTCATACGGTAACGTTTAAGAATTTGCTCACGGAAGAAACGGGCACGATGGAATATGACAAGCTGATTATTGCCACCGGGTCCATTCCCCAGTTACCTCCCGTTCCGGGAACGGACCTTAAAGGCATTACCACACTGCAGTCGATGAAAGACGCCGATTTTCTGAGAGCCATCCGGGAAGAACAGACGATAAAAAAGGCAGTGGTCGTCGGTGGAGGACTGATCGGAATCGAGACCTGCGAGGCACTCCAGCTGGCGGGGATCGAGATTACGGTGATCGAACTTCTGCCGCAGCTTCTTACCTTTCTCGACTGGGAACTGGCGAAACTCGTTGAAGGCCATGTGAAAAGCAAATCGGCAAATGTAATCACCGGAAACGGCATTGCCGGATTTCTCGGTGAGAATGGTATTCTTACCGGCGTTAAGCTCCAGAACGGGACGGAACTACCCTGTGAGCTTGCCGTGGTTGCCATAGGTGTGAGGCCCAATGTCCGTCTTGCAAAGGAAGCTGGAATAGCAATAGGTGAAAAGGGAGGGATTGAGGTGAATGAATACATGCAGACCTCCGATCCCGATATTTATGCCGCCGGTGACTGCGTTGAAGTACTGAACCTTATTACGGGGAAAAAGGTGCACGCCCCCTATGGGGACCTCGCCAATCTCCAGGGCCGTGTCGCCGGGGAAAATGCAGCCTCTGAAAATAACGTGAAATTTCCCGGTACGATTCAGACGGGAATCTGCAAGGTCTTCGATTATTCAGCGGGTGCGACGGGTCTCTCTGAGTCTATGGCACGAAAGCTCGGATATGAAGATATCATAACGGTTATCAATGCGAGTCCAGACAAGCCCGGTTTCATGGAGGGGCTCCTTCTCGTGACAAAGCTCGTTGCCGACAGTAAAACCGGCAAGGTTCTCGGAGCACAGTGTATCGGTCCCGGTAACGTGAGCAGACAGATTGCCCAGTGGGCGATGGCCATCCAGGGGAAACTTACCGTTGAAGATATTGTCAATTCCGATCTTCCCTATGCGCCCCCGTTTTCGCTTGCCATCGATCATTTCATCGCAACCGCCCACATAATGCAGAACAAGATAAAGGGGAGAATGGCGAGCATTACATCGATGGAAGTAAGAAATATACCCAAAAATGGCAACGATACATTGCTTCTCGATGTGAGAGGACCTGACGAGTACGAAGAGATGCGCCTCGGTATCGGAGAGACGCTTATCCCCCTTGGGGCACTGAGAAAGAGACTTCACGAACTCCCTGAGGACAAGGATAAGGAGATCATTACCTTTTGCAAGATATCACTCAGGGGATACGAAGCGGCCCTCGTGCTGAAGGCCAACGGCTGGAATAACGTGAAGGTGATGGAAGGGGGCATCATGGCCTGGCCCTATGCCCGTGAAAAATAAATCTATCTTATGGAATATTGGTAGTGTGAAACTGCCTGTAATTGAGATAAAAAGGGTGAGCGACCAGGACAAATCAAGCTGATCGCTTACCCTTTTTTATTATTTCGTGAGGTGTAGCCCTTTCTTCATTACCCCTGTGGTATCATCAGTTTTTATTGTCAGGCCTCCAGTAAAAATTCCTGATAATTCCTACGCTCCGGTATCCATCGATATCCGCACCAAACGATACCAATATTCATATATCATTGATATTGAATTATAAATAGCAGTCTATCGCTTAATAGTTCCCAAGAATAATACTACGTTAGCATAATTAGTCTTGCATAAAACGACAATTATGTAGTATTGATTTTGTAGCAATTATAGTAGGGGTCAGGTGAAGGAGCGGAATAGAAATTGGTGTCGTAAGTACATATTTTTATTTACAGAGGCAGTTTGCTGATACGAAACAAATCTTTAAATAACAAAGGATGGCAGGACAGGTTAATATAGATGGAGCATATCGAGAAGCATAAAAACCCCCGGAAGAGCAGGGAAATGAGGGAACTTTCGTTGCTCTACGAAGTAAGTCAGGCCCTTGGCAGAAGCCTTGATATTAGGGAGGTGGTGGGGCTCGTGATAAATACGCTGGCGGAGAAAATGGGTATGACACGGGGAACACTGACACTTCTCAATCGAAAAACGGGAGAGATGTATATCGAGGTTGCACATGGATTATCGGAAACGCAGAAGAAGAAAGGGCGGTATCAGATTGGTGAAGGCGTTATCGGCAAGGTGGTCGAAACGGGACAGCCAGTCATCGTCCCGCACATTTCAGATGAGCCCCTTTTCCTTGACAGGACAGGTTCGCGAAGAAACACGCACAAAACAGACATATCGTATATCTGTGTTCCGATCAAGATCGGAACCGAGGTAATAGGAACTCTCAGTGCCGACCGGCTCTTTGATGAATCCATCTCGTTGAAGGAAGACGTGCGACTCTTTGCGATAATCGCTTCCATGGTGGCCCAGGCAGTCAGGCTCCGGCAGCAGACGCAGGAAGAGCGCGAGCTTCTGATTCAGGAAAATCTCCGCCTCCAGAGCGAATTGAAAGAAAAATTCCGGCCGTCGAATATAATCGGGAAGTCCAAGGGCATGCGGGAGGTGTATCAGTTCATTGCCCAGGTATCAAAGAGTAACGCCACCGTATTGGTTCGAGGTGAAAGCGGTACGGGCAAAGAACTCATAGCGAATGCGATTCATTTCAATAGCCTGAGGGCAAGCAAACCCCTCGTCAAGGTAAATTGTGCGGCCCTTCCCGAAACGGTGCTTGAAAGTGAACTTTTCGGTCATGAAAGGGGAGCCTTTACGGGTGCCACGTCAATGAGAAAGGGGCGTTTCGAACTATCCCATGGGGGTACAATATTTCTTGATGAAGTAGGTGACCTTCCTCCTATGGTACAGATCAGACTTCTGAGGGTCCTGCAGGAACGGGAATTTGAACGTGTGGGAGGCACACAGACGATAAAGGTTGACGTGCGGGTAATTGCGGCGACGAACAGGAATCTGGAAACATTGATGGAGAAGGGAAAATTCCGGGAGGATCTCTACTATCGAC
>CAYSHT010000063.1:0-12276 GCA_964430915.1 uncultured Syntrophaceae bacterium | reverse complement strand
TTCCGCACAGGAAGACCGGGAAGCTCATTGTTGCAGTGACGGAGGAGGAAGAAGAAACATTGTTGCGTTTGAGGGAACGGGCCGAGACAAACGGCGTCACTGACCTTTCCCTTCTCTCGGGAGATGAGGTCAAAAGGAAAGAACCTGAAATCAGGGCACGGGCGGCACTTTTTTCTCCCTCCACAGGCATAATTGACTCGCACAGCCTTTTGAGATCTTTTTATATCGAAGCAGGGGATCATGGTACCGTAACTTCCTTTCGTTCAAAGGTAAGGGCTGCACGCTTTGATGGGAAAAGGTACGAGATCGAAATTAACGGTGGCGAGTATCAGTTTCAAACAGAAATTGTGATAAACTGTGCCGGTCTTCATGCCGATCGCGTCTGCTGGCTTCTCGGCATTGATCTGGAGAAGAGTGGATATCGTTTGAGATATTGCAAGGGTGATTACTTTTCCGCATCGCCCGCTCCAAAACTCCTCCACCTCGTCTACCCCGTTCCTCAGGGAGAAAACGAAGGCCTGGGAATTCATGCCACGCTGGACCTGGGGGGTCGAGTGAAATTCGGTCCCGATACTGAGTATGTTGATGAACTGGAATATGACGTGAGGGGTGAGAAGAGAGAATCCTTTTACCGCTCTGTCAGGACCTATCTCCCCGGCATAAAAGAAGAATCCCTTCATCCCGATATGTCGGGCATTCGGCCAAAGCTTCAGGGTCCGAAAGAACCCTCGAGAGATTTCATAATAAGGGAGGAAAGCGGAGCTGGATATCCCGGACTGATTAATTGTATCGGCATTGAGTCTCCCGGGTTGACTTCATGCATACCCGTGGCACGGCATGTCCATAGATTGATACAGGAACGCATGTAAGAGCTTCACTTTTTGTGAGATTATTCTAAGGGTTCGTTAATGTCCGACATAGGGGCGTTTCGGTAGGCGATGTATCCGCTTTCATCAAGTTTTTCCTGGATTTCCCCGATATGTTCGAAGCTCTTGGTTTCAAGGGTGATGGTCACGTTTATCCGGCCGATCGGTGCCCCTGCCGTATAGTGATGGTGGACGATCTCAAGGATATTGGCATTGGCTTCGTGAAAGAGATGGAGCACCGATTCAAGTGTGCCGGGCACGTCGCGCAGCTGAATCTGGAACTGAACGAGTCTCCCGTCGAAGGCGAGTCCTCTCGTAATGATTCGTGAGAGGAGCGTTACATCGATATTTCCGCCCGATAGTATTGAAAGAACCTTCTTTCCGGAAACGCCGGTGATCTTTCTGTTCAGAAGGGCAGCCAACGGCACCGCACCGGCTCCCTCGACAACATTTTTTTCTATTTCCAGAAGAAGCAGGATGGCATTGGCAATCTCGTCGTCATTGACGGTGACGATTTCATCCACGTACTGTCTCACCATTTCCACATTTATATCACCAACTTTTTTCACGACAATGCCGTCGGCGAGACAGGACGGTTCCGACAAAGAAATGGAGAGGCTGTGCCCGCAGTCGAGTGTTTCTTTCATTGCCGGACAGCTTTCCGTCTCAACCCCGATGATTCTCACCTCGGGGTGAAGAGCCTTGACATAAGCGGCAATACCCGAAATGAGGCCGCCTCCCCCTATGGGGACTACGATCGCGTCTAAATCCCCACATAGATGGTGTCGCATGATTTCGATGCCGATAGTTCCCTGACCGGCTATGACGAGAGGATCGGCAAAGGCGTGGATGTAGGTGGTACCGTCTTTTTCCGCCAGTTTTTGTGCGAAGGCGTATGAATCGTCATAGGATGCCCCCTCGAGGATGACTTTTGCCCCCCAGTATTGTGTAGAGGTAACCTTGACAAGAGGGGTCCCGCGGGGCATCACGATGGTGGCGGGAATGCCGAGCCTTTTTGCGTGACAGGCAACACCCTGGGCGTGGTTCCCTGCACTCGCGGCGATAACGCCCCGGGTTTTTTCCGAATCGGAAAGGCTCATCAGCTTATTGAGGGCGCCCCGTTCCTTGAAAGCCCCCGTTATCTGAAGGTTTTCAAGTTTAAAGAGCGTCATACAGCCGCAGAGATCCGATAATGTGGCAGAGATGATAATCGGTGTATCAACAATGTGGTCATGGATGGTTTCGTATGCTTTTTCAATATCTTCCCTTGTTACCATCGGGCAGTCAGTCCTCCTTTTTCATAGGAGATGCATACCTTATTTGATTTGATGTATCAAGTCTTCATGCCGACGGTATTTCCCGTTGACAGGGAAAGGGCATTTTCTTATACTCCCTGTGTAAGAAACGACAACAACACCCACCCTTTTTCAAATTGAAGCTCCCCGCAACAAGTTGCGGGTAATCTCCGATTGTTAAGGAAAGTGTCTGTTTTTTATTAGCTCGCTAACCCCGCCACAAGCAGCGGGGAATGCGCTTGCTGTTCAATTCACGTATGCGGGTCCGGTTATCTCATTTCCGGAGTCGCCGTTACATTTTTCAATATTTTACTATCACAATGAAGGAGGGTTCGTTATGACAGAAGCATCGCGGCTTGCACTTGAGGGGTTGAGAGATCTTTCCATGCTCAAGTGGTACGTAATTCCCATGCTTGCCTTCGTCTTTTACATCTACACCAATGAGATGAAAAAGGCCTGGGCTTCGGGAAACTGGAATGCCATCTTTGCCGGGGTGACGATTTTCGGCATGGATTTCATCAACGAGACATGGAACGGCTGGGTGTTTCATCTGACCCAGCGTGCAGCCTTCTGGACGACTCCAGGTGACACTGCCCTCAGGACCATGGTTGGATGGAACATAGAGATTATGTTCATGTTCGCCATCGTGGGGATCATATTTTTTAATACTGTCTTTGAGGATAAACGTATCAAAATCCTTGGACTACCGAACTGGTGGTTCTGGGCGATTGGCTATGCCGTATTCTGTGTCTTTGTGGAGTGTATCCTGAATATGGGCGGCCACCTTGTCTGGGAATATCCCTGGTGGTATCGCTCCTTTGCCGGTATCTGGCTTATCTTCCTCTTCGGGTACTTCCACTTTTTTGTGGCTGCCATTATCGTCATGAGCCTGAAAACGATCAGGGCAAAGGTCACCATGGTCAGCATCATTTATGCCATTGCGATTGCGGGGAATGTCATTGGTCTGGGGATTCTCGGCTGGGTGTATTGACCGGGGGCGCACCTTCAAGCCCCGCCCTGTGGGCGGGCAGATTCAAAATAAAAACGGGGCCGGGATTCTGTCCCGGCCCCGTGCTTTTAGCGGGTCATTGCGATGCGAAATCCTATGTAGTTCGCACTGCTATCGGGGGCACTGCCGAAGCGGCAGGCGGAGCGAAGATCTCTTCCGAGGCTGTTCCAGGAGCCTCCACGAATGACCCTCTGGCTTCCGTGCTTGGGACCCTTTGGGTCGGTAACCTGGCTTGAAGGGTAATCACCCAGCCAGTCCTGGCACCATTCCCATACGTTTCCGTGCATATCGTAAAGTCCCCTTGGATTGGGTGCAAAACTCCCCACCGCGATGGGACTTTCTCTGAATTCTCCTGCGGGACATCCTGTGAGAGGATATTTCCCGTTGAAATTCGCCTCTTCTGTTGAGATGCAGTCACCGGTCTGGTATGCCTTCTTGGTCCTTGCCCTGCAGGCATATTCCCACTCCGCCTCTTTGGGGAGACGGTACTTTTTTGTTTTTTCCATCTTGTTGAGCTTCGCTATAAATGCCTGGGCGTCGTTCCACGAAACCTGTTCCACGGGACAATCGTCGCAGTCCTTGAAATATGAAGGATTATTCTTGTCCCCCATGACTTTTTTCCACTGTCCCTGGGTCACCTCGGTCGTCTGCAGGTAGAAGGATTCTTCGAGTGTAACGCGGTGATGTTTTTCGTCCTTGTTTCGTCCCTTTTCGCGAAAGAGGCTTCCCATCGAGAAGGTTCCCTTTCGTATGAGCACGAATTTCATACCGACACTGTTGGAATAGGCTTTTCCTGTCTTGTCGGGCTTCAGGATTATATGTTTTTTATGCCCGCATGAGATAATGGCCGTGAGTGCCAGGGCCAGAATCAGTATTACAATAATGTTCCCGATTTTTTTGAGAGATTCCTTCCCCTTTTTCTGCATCTTCATTTCCCCCATTTTTTTTAGTTCCTGGACGGAAGCGGGATAGTACGCCACTAAATACAAAATCAATGATATATAATTATCACCGGTGTGTCAATTATGATAGCATAGTTATCATTTGCAACGTGTCGGAGCAAAAGCAAAGCCCCCGCTTATATATGGGTGTTGGCAGGTATAACTTATAGAAATTAATTAAAATTGTTAATAAAAAATTCGTGCAGCCGGAGGTCATCGCTAAGTTCAGGGTGGAATGTTGAAACTAAAATATTTTCATTGGCAGCCACTACCACAGATTCTTTATGCCATCCAAGCTCTCTTACGTCTTGCCCTTTTTCATGTATTTTTGGAGCGCGGATAAAGACGCCTTCAAATGATACGATATCGCCTGATAAGTCCAACTTTACCTCATCGATAAATGAGTCTATCTGTCTTCCGTAAGCATTTCTCTCCACTGTTATATCAATTAATCCTAAAGGCGGGAAAGGCAGCCCGTCTACCTGTGTTGCAATGGTGATTAAACCGGCACACGTCCCCATGATGCTTTTTGTCCTGCCAAACTCAACAAGGGGGTCACGCAGTTGAAGCTTCTCGATCAATCGCAAAAATGTGGTTGATTCACCTCCCGGGATAATCAGTTTGTCGCTTTTTTTTAAGGTTGGTAAATCTTTGATATACAAAACATCATGGCCAAGCTTTTGCACGGCCTCGCCATGTTTATAAAAATCTCCCTGTAAAGCCAAAATCCCTATTTTCAATTTTCTTTTACCATCCTCTCTTACTTAACAGTTCTTCTTCCGGGATGGCGTTTATTTCCAAACCGGGCATAGCATCGCCAAGTCCCTCGCTGGCCTTCGCTACAATAAACGGATCATCGAAATGGGTTGTTGCCAGAACGATGGCTTTGGCCCTGGCGGCGGGATCAGAGGATTTAAAAATTCCGGAACCGACAAAATTTGTTTCAGCGCCTAATTGCATCATTAAGGAAGCATCGGCCGGGGTGGCAATACCGCCCGCGGAAAAATTGGGTACGGGCAATTTCCCGTTTTCATGCACGTGCTGGACCAGGTCCAGAGGCGCGCCTAAATTCTTAGCGCAAGCCATCAGTTCGTCTTTACTCAGTGTTTGAATCTTGCGCATTTCACTTTGCACCGCCCGCATGTGACGCACTGCTTCTACAATATTGCCGGAACCGGCCTCACCCTTTGTGCGTATCATGGCTGCCCCTTCGGCAATTCTTCGCAGGGCCTCGCCCAAATCGCGGCAACCACAAACAAAAGGCACCTTGAAATCATGTTTCCAAACATGATTATTTTCATCGGCAGGGGTTAACACTTCGCTTTCGTCAATAAAGTCAACGCCGATAGCCTGCAAAACCTGGGCTTCTGCGAAATGTCCAATGCGTATCTTAGCCATGACTGGAATAGAGACCATTTTTTGTATTTCTTTGATCATTTTAGGACTCGACATCCGGGCGACTCCGCCATCCGCGCGAATATCCGCGGGAATGCGTTCCAGCGCCATAACTGCAACGGCGCCGGCGTCTTCGGCAATCTTGGCTTGTTCAGGATTGGTCACGTCCATAATAACGCCGCCTTTTAACATTTCTGCCAGACCAATTTTTAATAAAAAATCTTTATCCAACATTACAGTAACTCCTTTTTGTTATTTATTTTCATTTCTCGTCAATAAAATGAACTGAATTGAAAAGCGAGCATTCCCCGCAACTTGTTGCGGGGAGCTTCAACTACATTACATTTACGGCAGGTGATCAGTGCCGTTTAAAGAGTCTACCGATCCCTTTCCGTCTTTGATTGTGACCACGGTTTTCGATGCCGTATCCACATGAACCTCCCTGAATTGTGAGAGGCTGAGATTTTGAAATTTGCAGAGTATCGTCATGATGGTAAACCCGTGAGTAGCGACAAGAGTGTTTTTGCCGCTTTTCATGACCCTTTCTATTACACTCCATGCGCGCCTCTGGAGGCCGGAAAGGGCCTCCCCATTCGGCATGACGACGGAAGCCGGGTCCTTGAGCCACTTTTCGAGAAAGCTGAGGTGATGTTCCATAAGCTCGCTGAATCTCACACCTTCCAGATCACCCTGATCAAGTTCCTGTAAATCCCGTTCCGATTCGATGGCGAGATTATGAAATTGATTGATGATGCGTGCGGTCTGGTATGCCCGCTTAAGCGGGCTCGATACGATGGCATCAATTGCCTCATCTTTCAGGGAGTTGGCGAGATTTTGAACCTGCCCTATTCCCCGCTCGCTCAATTCTATGTCGCTTATCCCCTGCACCCTTTTTTCACGGTTCCAGAGAGTCTCGCCGTGTCGAATCAGTATCAGCTTCAAACCGATCTTCTCCATTTCTTCGCTGTGTTATCTCTTACCTTTTCGATGCATTCATTTCAAGCGAATCATTCATGATAATTGCACGAATACCCCGGTGTTTCGTTTTTGCATCGTAACATGCCGAAACAGTTAAAGAAAAGTTTTATTGACAGAATGTCAAATAAAGACTATAAGTGCGCAGCTCACTCGAAAAAGGGCACAATAACTACTGCTTATATAAAGGAGGTATTATGGCTAGTCAATGGGTAGACGAGCGGGACAACAAATTCCTGCTCCATGAAGTTTTGAAGATTGGTGATGAGCTTCTCGGAAAGGCACGCTATGAAGATCATGATGCCGATATGGTGAATATGGTCTTGACAGAGGCTGCCAAGTATACCGAGAATGAACTGGCGCCGAGCTATCCTGATGAGGTTCACAGGAAACCGGTCGAGGCAGTATTCAAAGATGGTAAGGTTTTTGTTCCCGAAGACTATCACAGGCTCTGGAAGATTTATTGTGAAGGCGGCTGGACGGCCGTTGCAGACAGTTACGAGGTGGGTGGTCAACAGCTTCCCGCCGTGGTAGCCGCTGCCTGCTCGCACATGTTCCTGTCGGGGAATCAGGCGTTCCTCATGTACGCGGGACTGACCCATGGTGCTGCAAGGCTCGTGGAGGACTTCTTCCAGCATGAACTGAGAGACATTATCCTTGAAAAAATGTATACCGGCGCGTGGGCGGGTACCATGTGTCTTACCGAGCCGGGTGCAGGTACCGATGTTGGGGCACTTAAGACCACAGCAAAGAAAAATCCGGACGGAACCTACTCAATTTCAGGAACGAAGTCGTTCATTTCCGCCGGCGATCATGACCTCACGGAAAATATCATCCATCCCGTTCTGGCCCGCCTTGAGGGTGACCCTGCGGGAACGAAGGGCATTTCAATCTTTGTCGTGCCCAAGTACAGGATCAGTGCGGACGGCTCTGTCGGTGAATTCAATGACGTCGTGACCGGCAATATCGAGAGCAAGATGGGTATTCACGGAAACGCAACCTGTACACTGAATTTCGGTGATACCGGAAATTGTATCGGCTACCTCATGGGTGAAGAGCGTGAAGGCATGAAGATCATGTTCCACATGATGAACGAAGAGCGCCAGGGCGTGGGAATGATGGGTGTTTCCCTTGCCAGTGCTGCGTACCTCCATGCCCTCAGTTATGCCAAGGACAGGGTACAGGGTGCCAACGTGATGAACATGAAAGACCCCAATGCACCCGCTGTGCCGATCATTCAGCACCCCGATGTAAGAAGGATGCTCATCAAGATGAAGTCCTATGTCGAAGGTATGAGGCTACTTACATACTACTGCTATTATGTCATGGATAAGAAGATGGTGGTAACGACGGATGAGGAAACGGAAAAGTGGCAGGGCATGATTGAGATGCTGACACCGATTATCAAATCATACTGCACCGATTGGGGTATGATGGTATGCGATACGGCTGTCCAGACTTACGGCGGCTACGGTTACTGCAGGGAATATCCGGTAGAGCAGATGATGCGTGATCAGAAGATCAACTGTATCTATGAGGGAACGAACGGTATTCAGGCACTTGATCTTCTGGGCAGAAAGCTTGGCATGAAGAAGGGTCTCTATTTCATGAACCTCCTCGGAGAGGCCCAGGCGGAAGTTGCAAAGGCGAAAGAGCTTGAAAATTTCAAGGACGAAGCGGTAATCGTCGAAAATGCATTGAATTCCTGCGCCATGACAGCCATGGAATTCAGCAAGCTCATCAAGACAAATCCCTTTGTGCCCCTTATAGGAGCAATGGATTACCTGAACTGCTTAGGCGATGCCCTGATGGGCTGGTTCCACCTCTGGATGGCACGGGTGGCGACAGAAAAACTGGCCGATGCCGATGTGGATCAGGAAAAGGCATTCTACACGGGCAAGATCGAAGGCGCGAAGTTCTTCATCAACCGTGTGACCGATCTGGTTCCGGCAAAACTGGCGAATCTGACGAAGGACGAAATCAGTGCGGTCAGAATTACTGACGATGCCTTTGCCGTGTAATTCAAAATCAAAGTAAGGTTTCGCAAGGCGGGAAGATATTCTTCCCGCCTTTTTTATGGTGTCCTGGCGGTTTACCAGAGTGCCGCATCCCGATTTTATCGGGACGCGCAATGGCGATGTTTTTGTATGACACGAATTGTGCGCGATGTATTGCCGATAAATCGGCATGCTACAGACGGTTTTTTCTGTCCCTGCGGTGCTCTGCTCTCCGATCAAAGCGGAGGTAACGTGAGAGACAATCTCAAGAAATTTAAAGTGTTACACTGTCAGCGATTTTTCGTCTTCTTCGCTGTGCGGCCGCACAGCGATTATTGCCACTGCACCGGCGATACAGAATAAAAAAGCACCCACAAAAGCAATGGTATAGCTCCCGGTCAGGTCACGGATCACACCGGCAACAAGGGGGGATGAAGACGAAAAGATGGTGAAAAGCGGGGAGAGTATTCCCATGATCGACGCAAAGGCATGCATCCCGAAATAGTTTCCGATGACCGTGGGCATCATGATGAACGATGCACCGAAAGCGATTCCCACAAAGATCGTGTAGAGGTACACATGAATCGTGCTCCGGGCAAACATGCATATGAGTACGCCGCCTGCCATAACAAGAAGGGCAATGCACCACATATAGCGGGGTTCGATATGATCGCCGAGCACACCGCCGATGAGCCGGCCGATAATGCTAAAAAGGGTAATAAGACCGAGTGAAACTGCGGCGAGAGACTTGGGGAATCCGCTGTCAATGAGATAGATTACTCCGTGGGAGACACAGAATAAATAGGGTACGAGAAACCCCAGGATGGCGATGAAAATCAGCCAGAGACTGGTCGTTTTCAGTGTCTCTTTTGTGGTCCATTCCCTGGTAGTGCGATAAATATGTCCATGTTTTGGATGGGTATCTTTGGCAGATTTTGATGCCGCACTTTCACCGTCGGGAAATTGCCCGAGATCTGAGGGCCTGTTTTTAACGAAAAGGAGGCCGGCCAGTGTGGCAATCGAGCAGAGGCCCGCGATAAAAAACCAGGCGATTCTCCAGTTATCCGCCATCGAGGAAATCAGGGTATTCAGTATCGGTGCGGCCATAAATCCCCCGATACCGGCGGCGGTGAGAGCAATAGACATGGCAAGCGCCCGTTTCCTCTCAAACCAGAAGGTTATTCCTGTCTGTACGGAGATGACACCACCGAAACCGACGCCAAATCCTATGATAATGCCGAAGATAACAAGGAAGAGCACAGGACCGTTTACAAGTGTGGCCATTGCCACTGCGCCCACCGCGGTCAGCAGAGATCCGAAGGCCAGGGTGAATCGAATTCCCTTTCTATTGATCATGAAGGCGATAAGCGGAGCGGAGAGGCCGCTCTGTATCAGATGAAAGAGCGCAAAACCCGCACCGAGCGTTTTTCTGCTCATTCCCAGCTCCTGCACCATCGAGGTGTTGATGACATTTGAGCCGTAAAAGACGAAACCGATGTTGATGAGGTAAATCAGCCAGAGAACTCCGACGAGATTCCATCCGTAAAAACTGTTTTTCTGAACCATCTGTTTTTAATTCCGTCCCAATAAATTTTCTTATGAACTGAACAGCGTGCGTATGCCTCGCAACGCAGAGCGGGGAGCTTTAGCTTTAATATGAAAGGGTAGGTTTGTATGTATATACGTGGTGAGTGATGCTGTTTTTTCACGGTGTGCGCTGATGTACCCGACCCTTCCTGTCGTAATGCTTTTTGACCGCGTTGAGAAAGCTTACCCCCCTTCCCATCTCCTCAAAGACGGGGATGCCCATTTCTTCCATTTCCTTTCTGATAATGCGGAAGCGGTCTCCTGTTCCGATAAGCCAAGCGATAACGGGTTTTTCGAACCGATCCTTCATTTCGGCAAGAGGTTTCAGCATCTCGGTGTCCATCCTTCCCGAGAAGAGGTGAATAATAAGAGAATCGACATTGTCATCATGCATGAGGGCATCCACCACGGCGTTGTACACCGTTTCGATTCCGTTTCTCTCCACTGCCGGCCATACGTCTACCGGATTAGCCGGCTTCATCCAGGGTGGGAACACCTTCTTTATGGCCGAGAGGGTTTCTCCCGATAAACGGGCCAGGGGAAGATTGGAATCGTGGAGAAAATCGGTGGTCACGATACCTCCGCCTCCTGAAAAGGAGACAATCGCCGTACCGCCGCTGTTCCTGCTTCCTTTCGTCATGGAAAAGCCCCGCATAAAATCCATCATTTCGATAAAATCGTGGACGGTAATGACGCCTGCCTGTTTCAGGGCATTGCTCGTGATCGTATCGTTGCCCGCCAAGCTTGCGGTATGACTCATGGCGGCCTTTGCACCGGAGGGGCTTCGCCCACCCTTCAGAACGATGATCGGCTTCTCTGTCGAACGGCTGATTTCCATGAAACGGCGCGGATCGACGATGGATTCGAGGTAGAGTCCGATGACATCGGTGTGGGGATCGGAGGCGAGATAATCGACGAGTTCCGTCTCGTTCACGTCGCACTTGTTTCCTATGGAGCACATCTTGCTGATGTTCATTCCGCCCCGTTCAAGCATCATCATGAGAAAGCTTGCCGAGAGCATGCCGCTCTGGACGACGAAGGAGGCATTCCCCGGTGTCATGAGGGTCTTCCACTCGTCGGTGTACATGAAAGAAAATACGTTTCTCGTATGGCCGTCGAGAAGCCCCATGCAGTTTGGTCCCCAGAGCCGGATGTGATGTTTTTTCGCGAGTCTGATACATTCTTCCTGAAGCTCTGCCCCCTCGTTTCCGACCTCGGCGAATCCCGCTGATTCTATAATAATTCCCTTTACCTTTTTCGATCCGCACTGCTCGATTGCGTCAGGGAGAAAGGTGGCCGGGATAAAGTAGACAGCAAGGTCAAAATCATCAGGTATGGATCTGATATCGGGGTAGCACGGAAGCCCCAGGATGGAATCATATTTGGGGTTTACTGGGTAGACCCTCCCCTTGTAACCCCCCAGTATGTTGTTCAGGATATGATAGCCGCCCTTGAACGGATTATCGGTTGCGCCGATTACGGCGATACCATCAGGATTGAAAAAGAAGTTCATCGAATAAGATAGTTCCCCCCGCTATTCAAAGCTATTGGGCTATCTACAGACTGTGCGGGGTGTTGTCAATTCTTTTTTAACAGCCCGCGAGGTCACGTCAAGGAATGTTCGCAATTACGAGTAACGAGACCATCGATATCTCCGGTTTATGCTGCCTGCTGTAACGTCAACCGTTGTTCCTCAATGATTAGTCTGTCTGGAAAAATCATTTCTGGCGATTTTGCCTGCGGACGAGGCAACGATGTGCCGATCGGGATACTTTCGGATCGTGTCGAGAAGGTGCCAAAAATGAGATCAGAGAGGTGATTTTGACGACAGGGAAGCTCAAAACTTGGTCGGCCAGTTGAAGAGACGATGTTCCCCGATACCGGCGGTCTGGGAATTTCCTACGATATCAAGCATCTTGATAATGATATTTCGAGTATCTCTGGGATCGATGATGTCGTGAAGATAAAATCCCTGTGCAAGAGGATAAATATCTGTATCCTTTATCATTTGTTCAGTCAGACGTTTTCGCTCCTCGTCGGGAAAAGAACCAAAGGCAATATTTGCGGCAACCACGGGATCGACAAAGCCTGACTCACCGGTCGGCCATGCTGCCATGAAATCGGGACCGGTACCGGGCCCGCACATGTTTGCTGCTGCCTGTCCGTAGCTTTTTCGTATAACGATTGAGATTTTTGGTACCGTGACCTGTG
>CAYSHT010000062.1:0-12350 GCA_964430915.1 uncultured Syntrophaceae bacterium | reverse complement strand
ATACTAATGGGAACAGCTCTTTTTTGTCTGGATGGAAGAAAAAGGTCTCGCCTATAAAAAGGGCGGCGTGGTCAACTGGTGCTCCGATTGTCAGACCGTCTTGGCCAATGAGCAGGTGGAGGCGGGGCTCTGCTGGAGGTGCGGAAATGAAGTTACAGAGAAGCATCTCGATCAATGGTTCTTCAAGATAACGGACTACGTGGAAGAACTCCTCGAATACTGCGATAAACTCCCGGGATGGCCTGAGCGCGTGCTGACCATGCAGAAAAACTGGATCGGAAAAAGCTACGGTTGTGAAATCGTCTTTCCCATGGCCAACTCCGATGACGTTATCAAGGTCTTCACTACAAGGCAGGATACGATTTATGGGGCAACCTTTATGCTGATAGCGGCAGAACATCCCCTGGTAATGGAACTGGCAAAGGGTAAATCCTGCGAAGGCGAGGTGGCGGAATTCGTCGAGCGTGTCAAAAGACAGGACAGGATGGTTCGGACATCCGACTATTATGAAAAAGAAGGCGTATTTCTCGATGCCTACTGTCTGAATCCCGTAACCGAACAGAAAATGCCGATATACGCGGCTAATTTCGTCCTTGCCGATTACGGCACCGGATGTGTAATGGCTGTTCCGACTCATGACCAGCGTGACTTTGAATTTGCGAAGAAATATGAGCTTCCTCTTGTTGTCGTCATAGACAATCCCGAAAATCCTTTGGCCGCCGAAACCATGACGGAGGCCTATGTTGACGAGGGCATCCTGATAAATTCGGGCCCCTTTGACGGGATGGAAAACCTGAAGGCCCTCGACGATATCGCTGAACATCTCGAATCGATTGGACGGGGCAACAAGACCACGGAATACCGGCTTCGGGACTGGGGAATTTCGAGACAGCGATACTGGGGGGCACCCATTCCCATTATCAACTGTGATAAATGCGGTGCCGTTCCGGTCCCCGAAGAGGATCTGCCCGTCGTTCTGCCCCGAAACGTGGAGCTGACCGGCGAGGGAGGATCACCTATTATCAAGCTCGATTCGTTCGTCAACACCACCTGCCCGAACTGTGGCGGACCGGCAAAAAGGGAAACGGACACCATGGATACCTTTGTGGAATCATCATGGTATTTCGACCGGTTCTGTTCGGCAGACTGCGATATAACGCCAGGCCTTGACAGGAAAAAGACCGATTACTGGATGCCCGTCGATCAGTATATCGGCGGGATCGAGCACGCGATCCTTCATCTTCTCTATGCACGTTTTTTTACAAAAATGTTACGAGACTTCGGCGTCCTGGGAATCGACGAACCCTTCACGAACCTCCTCACCCAGGGAATGGTCTGCAAGGAAACCACGAGATGCAGGAAGCATGGATTTCTTCTACCCGATGAGGTTACAGAGGGTAACTGCTGCATACATTGCGGGGAACCAGTAACGATAGGAAAAACTGAAAAGATGTCGAAATCGCTGAAGAATGTCGTTGACCCCGACTATCTGATCACAAAGTATGGTGCCGATACGGCGAGAATGTTCTGTCTTTTTGCCGCACCGCCGGAGCGGGACCTGGAATGGAGCGATCAGGGTGTGGACGGATCATTCCGGTTCCTCAGCAGGGTATGGCGCATTGTCATGGATTATCTTGACGATTTAGCGGAGATTGAGCCCTTCGATGACAGGGCGGAACTTGAGGGCGACCTGAAGAACCTGAACAAGAAAATTCATCAAACCATTAAACGGGTAACAAGAGACATAGAAGGCAGGTTCCACTTCAACACGGCAATCAGCGCGGTCATGGAACTGGTTAATACGCTCTATCAGACACCGAGACCCGAAAAAGGTGACGGGACAGCACTTTCCGTTATCAGAAAGGCGATTGAAAATGTCATAATTCTTCTTTTCCCCATTGTTCCGCATATTACGGAGGAATTATGGGAGATAGTCGGTGGAAAAGAAAAGCTATCTGATATATCATGGCCTTCCTATGATGAGCAGATCGCCTCTGAAGAGGAAATTACCATTGTTCTTCAGGTAAACGGTAAGGTCAGGAGCAGAATAGAGGTCAGCGCCGACGAATCGGATGATACCATCAAGGACATCGCCCGTAATGACGAAAGGATACGGAAATTTATCGGCGATAAACCGATACTCAAGGAGATCTACGTTCCCAAAAAACTTGTTAATATCGTTGTAAAATAAGACAAGGCGTCACCATGAAAAGACATGCATCGATACTCCTGGCACTTATTTTAATCCTTCTGCTTTCCGGTTGCGGTTACCGCTTCGCCCCGGCCGGAGAAACTATGGGCAGTGAAATAAGGGAGGTCTATATCGACACATTTACAAACCATACCTCTGAGGCATATGTCGAAAATTACGTGAGAAACGCCTTTATCAATCAGTTCATAAGGGGAAACAGATTCACATCTGCCTACGAAAAAGAACCATCCGATGCGGTACTCTCTGGAAAAATAACGGGACTCAGCTCCTCGCATGTAAGCTATGAGAAGAACGACACGGCGAGGGAAGACACCGTCTCACTATCATTAGATGTGGAATTTAAGGATAGCGAAGGGACAATACTATGGGCAAAAAAAAGCCTCTCCGGAAGAGAGGCCTACAGAATTGATGATAATCCCGCGACAACAGAGAGAAACAGAAAGGAAGCACTGATAAAACTATCTCGCGATATGGCGGAAAAAATATATCGAGACATTATGTCGGGATTCTAACGGGAGCAACAGATGAATCAGCCGAGGGCATTGACCTTTTTCGTCAGTCTCGACACCTTGCGAGCGGCGTTATTCTTATGAATTACCCCGTCCGAGGCCGCCTTGTTTATTGCCTTGGCTGTACTATAGAGTTCTTCCTTTGATTTTTCGAGATCCTTTGCTTCAATGGTTCCAAGGACCTTCTTGATCTGAGTCTTCACACTTGATTTCGTCGAGACGTTTTCCATCCTTCTTTTTTCGGATTGTCTCATCCTCTTTTCTGCTGATTTATGGGTCGCCAAAAGACAAATCCTTCCTTTCACGATATATTTTTGAAGGTAGATTCACTATATTAGTTTTGCCACCATGTCAAGCCTAAAAAATTGCCATTATTTGACTTTTCCATTATAGAACACTATTATAACAACAACGTATTGAAGGATAGGTATAGTGAAGTCGAGATTTCTCCTCTTTTTTTTCGTCATTCTGACAGTCTTTTATGTATCAGCACCGCTCGTCCAGGGTGCCGAAAGTTTCCCCCGGCCTGAGGGGGCAATCAATGATTTTGCCAACGTCATATCACCAGAGCAGAAACGCCCGATGGAACTCCTGGCCCGGGAGGTACTGCAAAAAACGGGAACAAGCGTTGTCGTAGCCACCGTTAAAAGCATCGGAGACAACGACCTGACGGATTACGCAAACAGACTGTACGAGCAGTGGGGAATAGGAAAAAAGGGGGAAGACAAGGGGGTCCTTATCCTTCTCGCGGTAGATGAACGAAGGATACGGATAGAGACCGGTTACGGTGTTGAGGGGATTCTCCCCGATGGCCTCGTGGGCAATATTCTCGATCGTTATGTCGTCCCCAAGCTGAAACAAAATAACTACGACGAGGGTATGGCAAATGCACTCGTTGCCGTCTCCCAGGTTATCGCAAAAGATGCCGACGTTTCACTCACGGGGAGCCCCACAGGATCCACATCACGCAATCCGGCGCGGAAACGCCAGGTGAATCCCCTCTCCCTTATCATTCTTGTCATCGTCATCGCGCTCCTCCTCGGTACCCGTCAGGGGAGAAGAATGCTCCCCTTTATCATTCTTATGCTCATGATGGGCGGGAGAGGTGGAGGCGGCGGTTTCGGGGGTTTTAGCGGAGGCTTCGGCGGTTTCGGCGGAGGGTTAAGCGGCGGTGGTGGCGCTGGCCGCGGATTTTAAAGAAAGGATAGAAAAATGGCCAAGATAACAAACCCGAGGGATATATTTCCTCAGATAACGGAGACATACAAAACCATCTTCGGAGATTCGCTGATCTCCATCATCCTCTATGGAAGTGCCGCGGGAAACGATTATCTCCCCGGCAAATCCGATATCAATTTCCTTATCATCCTCTCGGACAACGCCATCGATAATCTCGAGAGCGCCCTTAATGAAGTCTCCCGATGGAGGAGACGAAAGGTGGCGACACCACTTTTTATGACTAAGGCATACATCACGTCATCCCTCGATTCATATCCGATTGAATTTCTCAATATAAAGAGAAACTATCACCTGGTATATGGTGAAGACGTCCTGGCAGAGATGACCTTCGACCCTCATGATCTGAGACTGCAGTGCGAACGGGAGATCAAGGGAAAGCTGCTCCTTTTGCGCGAGGGATTCCTTGAAACGGACGGGAAAAAGAAAAAAATCAGGGAGCTCATAGGCTCCTCAATCACGGCGTTCATATCCATATTCAGCGGACTTCTTCATCTGAAGGGGATTGAAATCCCCGATGCAAAAAGAGAAATTATCACATTGGTGGCGCAGGAATTTTCCATTGACCAGGCCCCCTTCATCAAATGCATGGACATAAAGACCGGGAAAAAGGATTATTCCAGCGACGAAACAAGTCTTATCTTCAAGGCATATCTTGCGGAAGTAAGAAAATTGTGGGAAATAGTAGATAAACTGGAAATCTAAAGAGGAGGTTTCAGATGGCCAAAGGAAAGAGAAATCTTATTATTACGATTGCGATAATTGTAATACTTCTTTTATCCTTCTATTCTTTTGTAAAAGGCACCTACAACACCTTTGTCACCCTCGATGAGTCGGTAAAGGCATCGTGGGCACAGGTGGAAAATCAGCTACAGCGACGATATGACCTTATCCCCAACCTCGTAGAGACAGTCAAGGGATTCGCGAAGCAGGAGAAAGAGGTATTTATCGGTGTAACGGAGGCACGATCAAAGGTCGGAGGTGCGACAACCATCCCCGATAAGATAAATGCAAACAACCAGCTGACCAGTGCCCTCGGCAGGCTCCTCGTGACAGTGGAGCGCTATCCTGACATCAAATCGAATCAAAACTTCTTGAGACTCCAGGATGAACTTGCCGGAACAGAAAACAGGATAGCCGTCGAAAGAAGACGGTATAACGAAACGGTCAAGGTTTTCAATATCAGGATCAGGACATTCCCCGCGAATATGCTGGCGGGCGCCTTCGGCTTCGAAAAAGCCGCCTTCTTTGAGGTACCAGAGGCCGCACAGGCCACCCCACAGGTTAAATTCGAATAAAACGCGACTCTGAGGCGTTTCCCCCAGCCGGGAAACGCCTCAATTTTCATCCATAGAAAAGTCTCCCCTTCTATTGTCTACAGGTCTTTCAGGAGTTTGTTCTCCGGGGAGCTTTTGATCATGTTACTGAAGGATTCCATTGTTGCCGAGATCGCCTCTAATTCGGCCGACCTGGTAACGGGAATACTATCCACACCCCTTCTCTCCAGGGCCTCGATAACAAATTTCACGGTGAGTGAATTGATATCGCGTGCGGGCTGATAGGCCACTTCCTTGTATTCAGCCGTTGTTACATCCGAGGCAATACCGCTCTCTGTAAGTTCATAGAGGATCTGATGCACCAGACGAATGGGAATTTCCATCTTGTGGGATATCTCGGTAGCCGTGGAGGGTTTTTCGCCCTTCGCAAAATTTACGACCAGTACATGGCAGACCTGAAGCGAAAGGAGCCTCTTGAAGTGATCGCTTATGTGAAGGGAATCGGGTTCAAACTCATAGGTATCGACATTTTGATAGGCAAAGGCAAACTCCGCGCCGAAGAGCACGATAAGGAAGCTCAGCTGCAGCCATATCAAGAAGAGGGGGAGCGCTGCAAAACTTCCGTAGATAGCGTTATATTTCGCCGCCCCTACCTGAAAGCCAATATAGGCCCACTGAACAATCTGATAAATTGTTCCCGCCATTATCCCAGCCAGGATTCCCGAGGAAAAACGGACCTTGGTATTGGGCATAAAGATATAGAGAAACGTAAAGAGGATCCATATGAGGCAATAGGGAAGTAATTTCAGCACGAAAAAAATGAGGGAGCTGAACATTCCCAGAAGGGCCACTTTTTGCGTTATCAGCGTCACCTGAGTTGTTATAAATACAGTGAGACTGCTCGCCATAATGATGAGAATCGGACAGAGCAGCATTACGGACAGATAATCGCTGAATTTCCTTCCTAACGTGCGCGATTCCTTTATTCCCCATATATCATTAAATGAATCCTCGATATTCCCCAGCACCTTTATGACCGCCCAGAAAAGAATCACCACACCGATGCCGGCCAAAAGCCCCCCCTTCGTGCTTGCAAGGAGTGAAGTGGCAAAATCGATGATTTTCGTTACCACCTCTTCCTGCTCCGAGAACTGCTCCAGCAGCCGTTTCTCCAGAAGCTTCTCAAAACCGAATCCCTTGGCGATTCCAAAGACCATGGCAGCGACGGGGACGATGGATATGAGCGAATAAAAAGTGAGCGCCGACGCCCTTAACTGACATTTATCCTCGTCAAATCCGCGTATCGAGAGGAGAAAAACACGCAGTAGTTTGATAAAAAAGGATTTTCTTGGCGGCAGGTCTTTTAAGCGAA
This sequence comes from uncultured Syntrophaceae bacterium, assembly GCA_964430915.1. Lineage (GTDB taxonomy): Bacteria > Desulfobacterota > Syntrophia > Syntrophales > UBA2210 > JAFGBH01. The sequence goes on along the minus strand of CAYSHT010000062.1, from coordinate 5,744 downwards.
TCCTCCAGATATCACCCTTGATAAAACTGATAAACCCCGAAATCATAGATGTGATAGTTTGCATCGTCAGTCTCCCCACATGTAATGGAACCATCCAAGATAGTAAAAATCTTGACGAAAAGAAACAAAACAGGGTATCTGTAATCCAGAAAGCAGGATATGGAGATTCGGGATCATGACTATATCCCGCTTCTCAACTGTAACGCTATTATAGCTACTTAACTATCTCCATGCACTAAAAAAATGCGAAATTATTCTTATATTTGGCTAAAATAGAAATATTCCATCATCTGATACAACGTGGCGCTCAGCATCTATACAAAGGAGGATCTATGAAAATATCTAAAATTGAATTATACCATGTCTCGGTACCCTTGAGACACACATTCTGGCCAACCTGGATTCCCGGGTACCCCCAGACCCACAACGGATTTACCCTGATCAAACTTACCACGGATGACGGCATAGAGGGGTACTCTGCCGGAACCGCCCTGGGTATCGAAAGGCAGGGACTGGGCGACCTTATAGGGGGATACCTCATAGGGGCCGATCCTACCGATATCGACGGCATTCAGGGTTTATTAAAGCAGGCGGGAATTCTGGGGTGGAGAAATTTCTGGATTGAACCGGCCTGCTGGGACATCATCGGAAAGAGCCAGGGGAAAACGGTCTATGAACTCTTGGGAGGAAAGGCCCGGCCAATCCAGGTTTACTGTTCAACGGGGGAGATGCATGAACCGGAGAGGAGAATCGAAGAGCTTCTAGCCATGAAGGAACGGGGCTTTACCACAGCAAAGCTGCGAGTCAAGAATGTCGAGTTGAAGGACGATATACGGCATATAGAGACGGTTCGGAAGGGCGTGGGTGACGATTTCGGTCTTGGCGTTGATGCAAATCAGGGATGGCTCGTGACCATCGTGGATAAGATTCCCGCCTGGGATCTGAAACGGGCCGAAGAATTCGCCCGGGCATGCCATGCGAACGGTATCGACTGGCTCGAGGAACCTCTGGACTCGAGAGATTATGACGGAAATGCGGCACTGAAATCGGTTTCGGATGTCAAGATCTCGGGAGCGGAACTGAACTATGGATGGGACGAGATTAAGATAATGTTTGAAAAGGACTGTTTCGATATCTATCAGCCCGACGCCACCTTTGCAGGCGGAATTGCCCAGGTTCAAAAGGTCATTGAGGCATGCCACGCCAACAAGAGGGAATTCTCTCCCCATACCTGGACAAGCGGAATCGGGTTCTATATCGGCTGGAATATGGTTCTCACCGACACCGAAAACAGTCTTCCCCTCGAATATCCCCTGGAGGAGCCATCATGGATACCGGAATTCAGGGAGGGAATCATAGAGCCTATCATTCCCGATAATAAGGCCATGCTTCAGCCCTTCACAAAACCGGGGCTTGGTTTCGAGATCGATAAGCACCTTTTGAGAAAATACGGAAAACGTTTTTTCAAGATAACCGAAGGGGGACTGAAATTTAAGGTGATACGGCAAAAGGGCCTCAAGGCTGCCCTTGACCTGAAGAAAAGAAAGGAAGGTCGATAGACATCCATTTTTGATGAAGATTCACGGGAAGATGGGCAATTCACCCTTGACACACAGGCATCCATTCCCTATACTCGCCCTCACTAAAAAACAGACCGTATTTGTAATAATCGGTGAATCGTTTTCATATGTCAGCCAAGAGATACTCTCTTGGGAATCTTCGAAAGGAGGAAATTATTCAGTGAAAAAAATACTTATAGTAATTCTAGCGTTAATGGTGTTTCTACCACTCACAATGTGTTCGAAGGAAAAAACTACCTACAAGATTGGTATAACCCAGATAATCACCCACCCGGCCCTCGACCTCTGCCGAAAGGGTTTTATTGATCAGCTCGCAAAAGAGGGTTTTACGGAAGGGGTAAATGTACAATACGACTATCGCAATGTTGAGGGCGACATGTCGCTCGCGGCATCAATCGCACAGAAATTCGTTGCTGAAAAGGTCGATCTGATATTTTCCATCGCCACACCGACGACCCAGGCCAGCGCCAAGGCCGTGCAGGGTACCGAGATACCGGTAGTTTTCGGCGCCCTTACCGACCCCGTTGCCGCCGGTGTTGTTGACAGCTGGGAAAAGCCGGGAGGCAATGTGACCGGATGCAGCGACTGGGCCGACGTTGGTGCCCAGGTAAAACTGGCCATGGATATACATCCCGGCATAAAGAAACTGGGTGTCATCTACAACGCCGGCGAGATAAATTCGGTAGTTCAGGTCAAGGAGCTCAAAAAAGCGGCACCAGGTTTGGGAATAGAAAAAATTGTGGAGGCCACGGCAGCGACAACAGCAGACATTTATGCGGCGGCCCAGTCGCTGGTGGGAAGAGTCGACGCAATATGGGAGCCCACGGATAACACAGTGGCGGCAGCCATGGAATCCATCGTAAAGGTCGCTGAATCAAATAAAATACCCCTCTTTGGCAGTGATATCAGCATGGCAAGAAGGGGAGCCATAAGTGGCGCGGGTCTTGATTACTATGTTAACGGTGTGGAGGCAGGAAAGCTTGCCGCTCGAATTCTTCGGGGTGAAAAAGCCGCCGATATCGCCGTTACCCGATGCCCCATAACAATCGTCTATCTGAGTCCCAAGGCGGCGGAGCGAATGGGGATATCTATTCCGGCAAATGTGCTGGAGAGGGCCACTGAGATAGGAAAGTAACGAAGAAGAAAACCAGGTCCGCCAAAAATTTAATCTGTTTTTCTCAAGGAGAATACATTGCTGGACACAATTCAGGCGATACTGTTCTTCTCCGCCTATGAAGGGCTGGTATTCGGTTTAGTCGCAATAGGCGTGTATATAACGCTACGGGTGCTTGCCTTTCCCGATCTCACGGTGGACGGAAGCTATACCCTCGGAGGGGCAACCGCGGCGGTTCTGATCGCAAGCGGTTTCAATCCCCTTTTTGCAATTCTGGTAGCCACAATAGCCGGTTTTTGTGCCGGCATGCTCACGGGTCTTTTAAATACGTGGCTCCGTCTGCCGGCGCTCCTTGCCGGCATATTGATGATGGTGGGACTCTATTCCATAAATCTGCGGATAATGGGTGGAGCCAATATTTCGCTTCTAAGAGATATAACGATTTTTGACAAGGCGGCCGATTTTTTCGGACTTGGCGCCAATAGTATAGAACTTTACTTGATCGTTGCCTTTATCATTGCCCTCGTCGTTTTTTTTGTACTGAACTGGTTTTTAAGGACGGAAATGGGCCTGGCGCTCAGGGCAACGGGCAACAACGAGCAGATGGTTCGAGGGCTTGGCTCAGATACGAATAAAAACATATTGCTGGGTTGTGCAATTTCAAACGGCCTCGTCGCACTTGCGGGATCCGTTGTGGCTCAGGCACAGGGTTTTGCCGACGCAGGCATGGGAATCGGCATGATCGTCATGGGCCTTGCATCGGTGATCATCGGAGAGACTATTTTTCGAACGCGGGGCGTTGCGGGATTGCTTCTTGCTGCAATTGTGGGTGCCTTTGTCTACCGATTAATCATCACGGTTGCCCTTAGATTTGGAATGGCTCCGGGTGATCTCAAGCTGGTAACGGCTATCCTGGTGATCCTGGCAATGGCAATCCCCTATATAAAGAAAAAACTGCGCGGCGAATGGCTACCGCCGGCGGAACGATGGTGAGGAGATTTATTGAATGAGCGAAAACAGGGAATTACTCAAGCTCAATGGAATTGAAAAAATCTTTGCCAGGGGTACCGTTGACGAAGTCACCGCCCTTGACGGTGTGAGCATAGAAGTCCATCCCGAGGACTATATTACAATAATTGGGAGCAATGGTGCCGGGAAGACAACCATGCTCAATATCGTTGCAGGCGTCTTTCCGCCGGATCAGGGAAATGTCGTCATAAATGGAGAGGATGTCACGGGCCTTTCCGAATATAAATGTGCTAAGTATATTGGTCGCGTCCATCAGGACCCCAACGTGGGAACGGGCGCGCGGCTCACGGTGGAAGAAAACCTCGCATTTGCCCTCCTGCGGGGCGAGCCCCGGGGATTTCGGACTGCACTAAACAAAAAGAGACGGCAGCAGTTTCGCGATCAATTAGCGCCACTCGGCCTGGGACTGGAGGACAGACTGACCACGATGGTGGGAACGCTTTCCAGCGGTCAGAGGCAGGCGATTGCGCTCGCCATGGCCACCATAAGCAGACCATCGCTCCTTCTCCTTGACGAACACGTTGCGAACCTCGATCCGAGAACAGCGCAAACCGTATTCGATTTAACCGAGATGGTGGTCAAGCGTGAAAAGCTTACCACCATGATGATCACCCACAATATGGAAATCGCACTCCGTTACGGTAATCGGCTGATCATGATGCACAGGGGGAAAATCATCGTCGATATAGGAAAAGAATATAAGGACAAGCTCACCATCAATGACCTGGTCAGTGCATTCGAGCAGGCAGCGGGCGAGAGACTTGCCGACGAGGCAATACTCCTCAGCCGGACAGAGATGTAACTGCTCAACCGTTTACAATAAAAAAGGCGGGTCAGAAACCCGCCTTTTTTTCATCTATTTTGCCAGAAATCCCCCGTCATTCAAGAGAATATGACCCGTCACGTAGGATGAGGCGTCCGATGCCAGAAATACGGCAACGCCTTTCATATCATCAATATCACCGATTCTCTTCAAGGGAATCTTCTCCATGGTCATATCAAGGGCAGCCTTGAATTCCGGTTTCTCGATAAAGGCCATCATATCGGTGCGGAAAAAGCCTGGTGCAATCGCATTTACCCTGATGTTATAAGGTGCGAGTTTCACTGCCAGATTCATCGTGAGGAGATTAATGGCGGCCTTTGTCGAATTGTAGGCAACGGCGGGATGAGACAACTCGTCGGATCCCCTGAATCCCATAACGGAGGAGACATTTATGACATTTCCTCCTCCCTGCTCCTTCATCAGGTTGGCGACCTTCTGTGTCAGCATCCAGACACCCCTGACATTCACGTTGAAGAGCTGGTCCCATCGTTCAATGGGAAATTTCAGCGTGGGTGCGCCCCATGTGGCACCGGCATTGTTTACCAGAATATCGATGCGTGGAAAGTGTTCCTTCACCACCGTGAGGAGATTGTCAATATCCTCCTCTTTGCTGACATCACACTTTACTGGAAATGCCTTGACGCTGAATTCCTTTTCGATATCCCCGGCCACTTTCTCAAGATTTTCCAACTTCCGTGAGGTAACGATTACATCCGCTCCGGCTTCGGCAAGACCGGTTGCGATAAATTTTCCGATTCCCCTTCCGCCACCGGTAATGAGGGCAACCTTTCCATCAAGCTTAAAAAGATCCTGTAATTTCATATAAAAACCTCCTCTGTAATAATAGTATCCTTATTCAACCGAGGGCGGCCCCTGTCTGAAAATCCGTCCGTCGGGTGCATGCACGATGATCCCCTCCTTCTCGTCGATTTCAACCTTTATACAACGAGATTCTATATTCCTCTTCCGAAGTGAATGTATCGCCTCGTCGACAGTAGAAAACCTGTCCAGATCCTCGAGGGTTATCACGGTGGGCACGACCATGTCGAAGGTTCCTTTCCCGTATCTCTCAAGTGCCTCCCCGGGAGTCACCCATAGATGTTTGGTGAGTTCCAAGCCGTCATGAAGTGCCTGCTGATTCGCCGGTGCCTCGGCAACAAAAAATCTCGTATCGTATCGTATGGGGGAAAGTTCGGGT
>CAYSHT010000061.1:0-12724 GCA_964430915.1 uncultured Syntrophaceae bacterium | reverse complement strand
GTTCCCCGGTAATTCTGACAACGATTTTTTTATTAAAGAGTATCGGGGGAGTTTTATGAACAAAAAGAAGTTGCTTGGTATCGTCGCATCATACCGAAAATCGGGAAATGGCGAGATAGTCGTCAAATCGGTGGCGGAGCGCCTCGGGGATGGCTGGGAGCTTTCCCTTATCAATCTTCCCCGACTGAGGATCGATCCGTGCAAGGGGTGTTACGTGTGCCTGCTGCCCGGGAAAAAATGCATGATCAAAGATGACGTGGAGTGGATACTCGACAGGTTTTTGGAGGCGGATGCCATTATTTTCACGGCACCCGATTATATCCTCGGCCCCGTCGCAATTGTTAAAATGCTCGCTGACAGGGCCCTCCAGACATATGGATTGCTGAGCGAGTTGGCGAAAAAGAAGACCGCCGTCGCCCTGACCCTGGGAAGGGAAGACTATAGGGGTTACGCCGATACGGCGCTCGTGGCACAGGTACATGCCCTGGGACTCAATGTGGTGAGCCTGGATAATTTCTACGGAACCCATCCGGGAGAGGTGGTGCTCGCCGAGGATTACGGCGAGAAAATAGCCACGCTCGCCGAATCTCTTGAATCAGACACATTCGGAAAAAGAGTCCCTCCCAATCGATGTCCCCAATGCTTTTCAGACCTTTTCAGAATGCGCGACGGCTATTGTGAGTGCGCCATCTGCAGATCGAAGGCAAAACCGGACGAAGGGGGGCTTAGTTTCGTGGAATTCGGTAGCCAGTTCACCGACGAAGGGCGGAGAGAACATGGTGAGTGGCTTGTGATGAAGAAACTCGAATACGCGAAAATAAAGGACAAACTGAAAGTAATACAGGACAGATATCGCGGGGGTAGATGGCTGAAACCGGAGCGTGAAAGTGATTAGGAGGCACATCTCCTGCGCCTGATTCTCACTATCATAAAGGAATAGTGAAATGAAGAGACTCTATATACGGATATTTTTTCTGATACTCGTTATTGTAGTCGTGGGAGTGTCACTGAATACGACCAGAAACGGGAATAAAGAAGAAAACAAAGGAGTTTCCGTCAATCACGAATGGGGAAAGCTTGAAGAGGTTATCCTGGGTACGTCGGAATATCTGACGATTCCGGGATATTTCAGGACCATCGATTTCGGTTTCGGCTACAATCCGGAAAACAGGAAATGGATCATGAACTACGGAGGTGTTCCCCTCGAAACAGCCGACCCTGCGAACTACAAAAAGGTACAACACCAGATCGAAACCCTGGCAACGATGCTTGAAGAACGGGGTATTAGGGTGCATCGTCCCGAACCGTCAAAACTCTCGCCGGAAGAGATGGCCTTCATGGCGGACCTGCAAAAGGGGAGCACCTTTCTTTTCTCCCGCGATCCTACTATCGTCATCGGCAATCATATTATCGAGGCCTCTCTGAAGCTTCCCATGCGGGCGAAGGAAACCTTTACCGCCCGGAGGATTATTCGAACTATCCTGAAAGAAGGCGAGGCAAAATATGCCGCAGTGCCCTTCGTTTCACCCGCCTTTCCCGATGACGGCATCTATCTTGAAGGGGGCGACGTCATGCTGAACGGGAGCGAAATCTATGTGGGAAACTCGGGAAATGCTTCGAGCGAAGCGGGCATCGAATGGCTGCAAAATTATCTGGGCTCCGAATACAATGTAGAAGAGATCAGGCTCAAGGATTTCGAGCATCTGGACTGCGTGCTTTCGCTGATCCGGCCAGGGCTTGGTCTCATCTGCCCGGAGGCGATTGTCGGGGAGCTTCCCCCGTCGCTTAAAGACTGGGAATTTATCAGGGTGCCCCTTGAAGAGGCCCGAAAGCTCGCATGCAATGTCCTTGTCCTGGATGAACAAACGGTAATCATCGACGAACGATTCGGTTGGCTCGGCGAGGAACTCAGAAAAAGAGGCGAGACCGTGATTGAACTCCCCTACGACGCCGTTACCGAATTCGGCGGCGGCCTTCGCTGTTCACACCATCCCATAAGGCGCACCGGCTTGTAACTCCGATGGCAACGGTGCAACGTTTCGTGACCTGCCCGATCTCACAGTAACATTAAACCTCCCGCCCCGTTTAAGGATTGTTCTCCGGATGTAGGAATTTCCCCTCTTCGAGAAAGGCGACGACGTTATCGATAACGCTCGTCTGCATGAGCAGGGTTGAATGCTGTCCCTTTATCTGGATGAAGTCGGTTTCACCGGGAAGCCTCGTCTCATCGATGCCGACAGTACCGTCATCGTCTCCCGGAATGAGCGGGTTAAAACCGAAACTGTTGCCCACTCCTCCGGCAATGACACCAAACTCACAGGGTGGCGCAGGCAGTGTGTTCGGCAGCGATTCTGGCGATCGTGTCAGTTCCTGACCCGCCTCTCCGAAGAACCAGCGGTAGGGGGGCCAGTTTTTAAGATAGGAAACGATGATTGATCCCTTGTTCGGCGGCGCTATCATCACCACCCTTCCAAGATTTTTGACCTTATAATGGGCGAGGTAGTACCTGACGATGATGGAACCCATGCTGTGAGTGACGAAGTTGACCGTTTTGCCTTCGTCGGGGATTGGTGTGATTTCCTCGTTTAGAAGTGCCGCGATGGTCTCTATCGATTCCTCCGTCGAGGGGTACCCAAAATTTATCACCCGGTATCCGCGATTTTTAAGGTTGTGTTCGATACTGTTCATGGAGCGGGGGCTTCGCATGATTCCGTGAAGGAGTATCACCCATTCGTCCTGTTGTTTTGTATCGTTGTTTTCCAGGGCCGTCACAGGGGATATAACAGAGGAGCACTTGAAAAAACCAAGGGTGGTCGTGAAGACAAGAAGAACTATAGTGGCTGCTATAAGCGCGTATCGTTTCATGTTCCCTTTTTTCTCAGGTGATTAACTGACTCAGAGAATTCGAATAAAATTCCAGAAGCACCGCCCGTTTCGCGTTGATTTTAACCACGCCCTTTTTGAGGGAGATAATTTTCCTTCTCTTGAGGAGCGAAACGGCGGTTCTCACCGTCTCTCCCACCTCTTCCGAGGAGAGAAAATCCTCCTCAAAGGAAACCAGTTCCTTTCTCCTGTCATCCTCTTCGTTCTTGAGGCGTTCATAGCTCTCCATGCTCCCTTCAAAGGCTCGTCCCAGGACGATTCGCGCATTCATTTTTTTGAGCTCATCGCGCATTGAAGACACCTTTGCGGTCAGTTCGTTCAGCGAAACACTCTCCCGATTGAGAGACAGAAGCGCCTGCGATACGAGGCCGACCGGCGTGACGGGCATTGCCTTGCCGATTCGCACAAGAAGCCTGTCTGCAAGTTCCTGGATGCGGGAAAGACGGTCATACCGCTCCAGCGTGAAGATGTCCTCCTTTTCCCCCTTCAGAAAATCCGAGAAGAAAAGGGGGTCGCCGAAACTCACACTGGCATAGCCGTGGTGTTTCAGCCGACCGGAGAAGTACCTGAAAAGGTTGATAAAAAGGAGAAAAGGACCTTTGCCGACGATCCTCGCAAGCGAGGCGAGATGGTCACCGAAGCCGCTTGTTTCCTTTCCCGCTTTCCACTCCTGAATGAGGGAACCGTCCTCCAGTATCCAGTCGTAGTTTATGGCCACGGGGACAAAAACGAGTTCCCTGTCAAACCGGGGATCGTTATGAACCCCGATTATATAGTTCAGTATGCCCGTCTTCGTCTGGCGGAAGTTTCCATCGCGGGAAAGTCCGCCCTCTATGAATATCCCCTGCGTCACGCCCTGGATACTGATAAGCTGCACGTATTTTTCCAGGACCAGATGGTAGAGTTTTTCCCTGAATCTTCGTCTAATAAAGTAGGCACCGAAGGACTTGAAGATGTATTCCAGGGGCCACACCCGCGCCCATTCACCCACGGCATAGGAAAGCGAGATCTGGCGGGCGAGCATGAAGGCCACGAGTATGTAGTCGATATTGCTCCGGTGATTCATCACGAAGACGATAACGCTGTTTTCGGGGATGCGCTTCAGTTTTTCGGCATTTTCGCTGTCGATGACGACCTCGTAAATCAGGTTCAGAATAAAGTTAGCCACCCAGTAGCCTATTTTGTAATATGAGAGCAGGTTGAAGGCGGGCACAATCTCGTCGATGTATTTCTCGACATTTCCCTCCACCTCGTAAATGGTCAGGTTTTTTTCCTTCGCGTGGGCAATTATTTCTTCATGGATATCGGGGTCGTTCATGAGCTCGTGCTTGACGACGACCTTGTGCATGAACTTGTACTTGTCGAGACGTATTCGGTTCTTTTCGATGAAGTCTCTCACCGACCGGTTGAGTTTTCCCTTCAGAGAGGAGACGAGAAGCGCACGGACAACTTCATAGGCGAGAATGATGCCGAGTACGAGAAACAGGTATTTTATCGCCGTACCAACCATTGCCGAGGTCATGCGTCCCTTGAAGCTCCCTTCAGTCTTTAAAACCGATTTCCTGCAGCGCGTAGATTCTGGTCTACATGAGCTTGAGCCGTCGCAATGGGGTATGACTGTACCTGCAGTATTTTTTCCAAGATAACAGGTACGGTGCTATAAATACAAGAAAAAACATCGTTCGAGTCTCCGGAGAGAGGTTATCTCATGCGCGCCATCGTCAGAACTTCCCGAATATGTTCAGACCGAAAAGCTTGGGTTTTTCCTTGATTTTATGCTTTTACAGGTGTTTAATTACGCTACAGGTGATTTCAGTTGAAGCACCATTTCCCACCGGCCTCTTCAACCTTTGGGCTATAGTTTTCAGCTGACAGCATAAGGGTTTTTCGATGAATCATTTCTGGTAACGTACCGTATTTCGTTTCACTTCCACTACCAAAGTTAAAATCCTCCTGATTGTGACAATGTATTTCGTGACTGTCGTATTCCTTTTTTGACCGGGAGCACACCCGCGAGCCCCGCCTTGCAGGCGGGGTAAGGGGCGCAATATAAAACAAACATATTCCTTACCGGGAAGCCACACCCTGTGGGCGGGGAGCTTAAAAAGTGTCGCGAAAAAAGAGAACCCATTAAGGAGGAAGCATCATGAAGAGCATAAAAATACTCATTGTTTTAATCTTTGTGTTTTCGGTGGCGTATCTCCCCTGCTCTTACGCGGAAGAAAATTTCGTCACGTCAGAGAACTTGTGTATAAATGATATTAACGAATTCATTGGAGCCCTTGCCCGTGAGGAAGCAGGAATGTCCTGTTATGTAACAATAAATGAGATCAATCAAAAAGATAATCGCGCTACCGTAAACTGTGAGTTCTGTTATATTGAATCTGTGTTTACCGCTGTCAAACACGAGCCAAAAGAAATCGTCTTTGAAAGGGAAGAATCAGGAAAATGGCTGCACGTCGCGACAGGAACGTATCTGATGAAATAGACAAAGAGAATCGCTCATTAAGCCACCATTATTGGGCAGTTTTCTGCTTTTCAAGAATGATATCGACGGTCATTCGTGCCACTTCCCCCACCACGGTCGAGCACGTATCAAGCATCCCTTCTTTGAAAGCCGCCTCCAGCTCCGCCGGGTCGTAGAGATTGTAAAATCTTCCGAAAAACTTGTGCTGAAGATCGTAACAGCGAACCGTACCGTATTTTTCGACAAAGCGATCGCGCAGTTCCTTGCCCATCAGATTGGCCTCTACGAGCTTCATAATATCGCCGAAATCCTTCTTTTCTCTTCCGTAGAGGTAGCCGATTGCAAGCGTTCCGCCCGAGAGGGCCCCGCAGTGACCGTCGCCGGTAAGCCCAATGCCGTCTGCAAGAGCTGTTGCCGCCCTGAATACCTCATCATTTTCTATCCCAAGGACGTCAAATATCGCCGCGAGTGTGCACTGGGGACAGCCGCCGTTTTTAGTCTCGTAGTTCTTTCCGCACTCAAATGCCCTCTCCAGCATCTCCTGTCGTTTTTCCTTCACGAGCCCCTCCTTCATTATGTGATTTCGCAATCCGGATGATCTTAATATTCACTGATTTCAAATCAGATGATGGGTGATTTCTGAATAACAACTTTTCTCATGTTTTTAAACTAATCTGATAGATAACTTTTTACCCAGTGACGCTGTTGCCTTAACTAACGTTTTTAATGATAATGACGGATAGGCAGGATCAAGAAGTCTGTCCAGGGACGATCTGCTGGTACCAATTTTCTCAGATAACGCCATTTTTGACATGCCCTGCGCTTCCATTGCTTGCTGTATTTGATAAGCAATAGCCCGCTTGGCGGCAATGGCTTCTGTTTCTTCTAAAATTCCCTCTTCTTTTAGGAAGTCGTCAAAATCACTTCCAATGTTTCTATGTTTCATCGCTTTTCACATCATCTTCTTTTTTAAATTTTGCTAACCGTTTTTTCGCTAAAGCCAGACCACTCTCTCGAATTTTTTGATCCTTCTTTATAGTACCATGCAATAGAACAATCTGGTGTTTATATGTCGTAAAAAACACCCTTGATATTCTGGTAGCTAAATCGGTTCTGATTTCCCATAATTTTTTATGCAGTGGCCTTACAAGAGGCATTCCGATCGGCCACCCAAATTGAACCGTTTTAATATCCTCTCCAATAAGCCTCCTCTCCTCTTTTGGCAACCGCTTTAGCCAATTCCGAACGGGCTCTTTTCCCAAATCCGCTTTAAAAAACACCACCCTTAAACGAGGTGCATTTTCCATGAGGCTAATATGTACCTATTTTGGTACATTGTCAAGAAAAATGTCAGTTCTTTTTATTCTTTTTCATATTTTTTCTTTTGTCATTGCGAGGAATTCGCTGAAGGTGAATGACGATCAATCTCATCGTATATCGTCGTCACAACGCACAAAAAAGCATTGTAGCAATTCTTACGCCTTGTATCTCAGTGCCTGCAATAGTGGTTACTGCTTTAGCTGACGGTAACCTTGACCATCCGGTCGCCCTGGCTGATTGCGTTGACCACTTCCTGCCCTTTGACTACCTTACCGAAGACCGTGTGATTCCCGTTCAGGTGCGGCTGCGGTGAATGGGTGATGAAAAACTGGCTCCCGTTCGTGTTCGGACCCGAGTTGGCCATGGAGATCACGCCAGTTTCGTGGCCGAGAGGATTCCCTCTCGTCTCGTCCTCGAATTTATATCCCGGTCCACTGCTCCCCGTGCCCGTGGGATCACCGCCCTGGATCATAAAATTCGATATCACCCGGTGAAAGGTCACCCCGTCGTAGAATCCCTCCCCTGCCAGAAAGACAAAATTGTTGACCGTTTTGGGCGCATGTTCTGGATAGAGTTCAAGTTCTATATTCCCTTTGTCGGTTTCGATCACGGCCTGGTATATTTTCTCCGGATCGATCTGCATCGCCGGCGGATTTTCCCATTTTTTAATCTGCATAGTTCAGCTCCTTATATACTTACATTTACACCCTTCACCATATCGGGGGTAACGTTTACGCTGTGTCCCTGTGCTCTGCCACAGGACCCTCTCTTTTCTGTCTCCTGTTTCTCGAGTACCGATAGTTTCTTTTTCTCTTCTGCGTTTTTTCCTCTTTTGGCAGGGTACCCTCTTTCAGTGGGTCTTTCCCGATCCAGAGCGGTTTTATTCTCAGTTTTAGAATGAGTCTCTTGAACTGCGGAAGGTCGCGCCTCGTCAAAAAGGTAAAGGCCTTCCCTTTCCTCCCCATCCGTCCAGAACGCCCCGTCCGATGCGTGTACTGTTCTCCGTCTCCCGGAAAATCCCAGTTTACCACATGGGAGACATTGGTAAAGTCAAGCCCCCTGCCGGCCACATCGGTGGCAATAAGGCAGCTTATTTTGTTGTTCCGGTAGTTCCTGTATATGGAAGAGCGTTTGTCCTGACTGAGCCCGGCATGAATGTACTCGACATTCTTCATTTCTTTCTTCATGTTCCGGAAAAGCGTATCCACCTTGTGGCGGGCATTGCAGAAGATAATGACCTGTTGTATGTCCTCCCCCTTGAGATAGCGCATCAGTTCCGGCTGCTTGTCTTTCGGGTGCACGTACTCGAAGTGGTGCTCGATGCTTTCGGGCGACTGCCGATCCTGAATGAGCGTGATATGCCGGGGATCATGAAGGCCTTTGTCAACCAGTCTTTTTATGTCTTCGCCCATCGTCGCCGCGAAGAGAAGTGTCTGATGTTTCTGGAGTATGCAGGATATGATAAATTCTATATCGTCCAGAAATCCTATCTGCAAAAGTTCATCGGCCTCATCAAGTACCACGCACTTCACCTGCGACAGGCTGAGCGACCCGTCATACATGAGATCGATGAGCCTTCCCGGCGTCGCCACGAGGACATGTACCTCATGGTTGAGCTTGGCCACCTGAATACCCTTGCTGAATCCTCCGTACACTCCGAAGGGAACCACACCGAACCCGGCCCCGATCTTATAGATCTCGTTCACATACTGGATGCACAGTTCACGGGTCGGAACGATCACGAGACCCTGGATAGCGTTGAGGCTGGCATCGATTTTCTGAATAAGGGGGATCACGCAGGCCGCCGTCTTTCCCGAACCGGTCTCGGCAAGGGCGCACAGATCATGTCCCTCGGAAATAATCGGATAGGTCGCCTCCTGAATAGGCGTCATCTCATCGTAGCCCATGGCAACGATGGATTTTAAAATGTCCGGAGGGAGGTTAAGTTCACTGAATTTCATTGATGACTTCTCATTTTCAGGTCGTAATATATACATTTTAAGGCGTTTTGTCCACCCCTTTACGGCATTTTTAAACAATATAAATTCTAATATCCTGGAATTACATAGAATTTAGGTAGGTCGCACTACAGCCTGAAGTTGCCCGATTCATCGGGCTCCCGACCAATTCGGCAAAAAAACGCCGATAAATCGGCATGCTACCCTTTCCCCCGTCATTCCCCGATTTATCAGACTAACATTACACTTGTAACTGCCCAATTTATCGGGCGCTGAGGGGGCGTTTTACGAGGCGATTTTGACCAGGACAAGGCCCATGGCAATGGCGGCGATTCCCAGCCCTTTCACCGGTGAAATATGCTCTTTCAGGAAAACAAACCCCAGCATGGCGCCGATTACCACGGAAAACTCACGTGTCGCCACGATATAGCTCACCAGCCCCGATCGGAATGTGAAAAGAATAAGGAGATAGGTACCCATCGAGCCGAGGCCGATGAAACAGATATAGCGTTTCATGTCCTTCAGCGCGAGACGACATTCCTGCCGGCGTTTCATAAAAATGACGGGCGCAATGATAGCGGCCGTGATCACGGACAGACAGAATATGTAAAACACGGGATTAACGAGACTCACTCCGACTTTATCGACGATCGAATATGACGCGATACTTGCCCCGACAGCGAGTGCAAGGAGTACATTGCGTGGTGTCCTTTGGTGATGTAAATCACTCACACCGACCAGAAAGATACCGGCACAGACGGAAGCAATACCGAAAGCACCATAGAAACTGACCGGTTCCGCAAGCAGAAGATAGGCGATAAGCCCGGTCCCCATCACGCCGGTGCCGCGGGCGATTGGGTACACGGACGAGATTTCTCCCGTTTCATATGATTTGCCGAGAAGAGCGAAATAGGCGGCATGAATCACCCCCGTAGCGATAATATAGGGGATACCCATCACCAATGACCTGTCGAAGGTGACGCACGCAATGGCAAAGGGAAAAATGCAAAGGGACGCGAGGACGATGGCCAGCCACAGGACGCTGAGATTTCCCCTGACGCTCCTGGCCGCAAAATTCCACAGTGCGTGGAGGAGTGCCGCGATAAGAACAATCAGGAAAATATCGGTACTCATAGCATAATTTGGGGACAGACGCCGTTTTTCATCTCACAATTCTTTCCATACTCAAACACCCTGCCCCGCATCTTCCGTCGTGTCGTATCTTCTGAATGATTAAATCTGTTTTCCGCAAACTCGCATATCACCGATGGGGGCCCCGGTTCTTAGTCCTCGATCTGTCGGTTTGCTGTTTCTTTGTCCTGTGGTCTGCCAGGATATCCTTTTGTCGTGCTCTGCCTCGGTACGTTTTTTCCACGAAACAGGGTTCTCCGGTAAAGGGGTCACGTTCCGTCCAGTACATGAGAGTGGACCATGTCGATGGTGTGGGAGTGAAAACCTGAACCTGCCGGGGCAGGAGATGCAGGTCACCGAGGGCAAATGACCGGAGCCGTTTCATATCGTCGTCGGTGCACCCGGGATGGGCGGCGATGAGGTAGTAGGTGAGAAAGAGATTCTTTTCTTCCTCTTTTGTAAGGTCGAAAAAGCGCTTCCTGAAGGCGAGTAGTGCCTCACGGTTTGATTTTCCCATTTTCTCCAACACATGCGTTTCCGAATGTTCCGGTGCGAGCTTCATCTGTCCCGAAACGTGATGACGGATAACCTGCCTCAGGTATTCCGTGCCGTGTTTCTTGTCGGCCAGGACCATGTCATGCCGTATTCCCGAGGCAACAAAGACCTTTTTAACACCTCTCACCGCCCGGAGCCCTTTCAGCAGCGATATCTGCTGCTGGTGGTTTGTCGTGAGTTGGGGGCATATCTCCGGAAAGAGGCATCGTTTGTCGGGGCAGGAACCCTGCTTGTCTTTCCTGGCACAGTCGATACAGTACATATTGGCCGTCGGCCCGCCGACATCCTGTATAATCCCCTTGAATCGGGGGTGTACAGTAAACGCACGTGCTTCATTGAGGATTGACGCCCGGCTGCGCGACGTTACTTTCCGTCCCTCATGGACCGTTATGGCACAGAAATTACATTCTCCATAACATCCCCGATGGGTTGCGATGGAGAAACTGATGGTGTCCAGGGCCTTCACCTCTCCCTGGTCTCGGCAATAGGGGTGAAGCTCCCGTTCATAGGAGAGATCGTGGACGGCATCGAGCTCCTTGCTTTCAAGAGCATGCGCGGGAGGTGTCTGAATAAGATAGCGGGTGTCCTGTTTCTGCGCCAGCGGCAGGGCGGTCATGGGATCGTTGTTATGATAAAAGAGATGGAACATTTTCGTGAAGGCATCTTTATTTTGTGCCGCCTGCTCGAAAGACGGCAATTCCAGACACCCCTCGGGAATGGTGGCGGAGGCATAACAGATTCCCCGGATTCCACGGGGGTCACCGCCCGCTTTGAGGCAATCCGCCATCTCGACAACGGAACGGTCCGCCATGCCATAGAGCAGGTAATCGGCCTTTGCATCAAAGAGAATAGATCGTCGTATCCTATCGGACCAGAAATCATAATGGGCGATCCGTCGCAGACTGGCCTCGATCCCGCCGAGAACAATAGGAGGGGTTTTCTTGAAATGGGTCCTGATAAGATTGCTGTAGACAATGGTTGCCCGATCGGGGCGGCGGTCGTTTACGCCTCCCGGCGTATAATCGTCACGTTTGCGCTTCCGGCCCGTGGCGGTATAGTTGGCCACCATGGAATCGATGCAGCCGCCGGTCACGCCCCAAAACAATTGGGGTTCTCCCAGCCGTCTGATGTCGTCGCCCGAGGTCCTGTCGGGCTGGGCGATAATGCCCACACGGTAACCGGCATTGAGGAGGATCTTACCGATGACAGCCACACCTATGAGGGGCGAGTCAATATAGCCGTCGCCGGTTATCAGGATGATATCGAGCCCGTCCCATCCAAGCTCTTTCATCTCCTTTTGTGTAGTGGGAAGAAACATAAGCATTTAAAATAGGGACAGCGCCCTTTTATTGTTTATTGGCTCGGGGCCGCCCTCGTGGTCGAACAATAAGCGATCTCCCCACGACAGCCTCAACGCTCTTTCTGAAATTCTCATCCCCGCAAGGCCTTCCTGACATGACATTCACCTTTAGTCGTTCTATGACTTCCGCCGATTCATCGTCCCTCAAATACCGAGACCAATCATCAATCTCGTCACAGAGATGACAGGTGTCTGACAGAATTCCATCTGACACTATCCCGCAATGGCCTCGTGCACTCGACCATGTATAACCTTCCGGGTCCTGCACTATCCCTGCACGTACGGGATTATTCTCCACATAGCGAACCGCAGCGAAGAGGTGCATATCATCAAGAATACTTGAAAAATACCGGCCTTGCCAGAGGTGCCCGTTTACTCCCTTTTTTCGATTGTAATACTGTGAGTACCGCATATGGAGGGTGTTCAGGGTCCGGGCAAGTGAATTGTCATTACGAGGAACACACACAAAATGAACATGATTGCTCATCAAACAGTACGACCAGATGTCCAGCGAATACTTCTCTGAGTATTCCTTGAGCCATTCGAGATATTGCCGGTAATCCGCTTCAGATTCAAAAACGGTCTGCTGGTAGTTCCCCCTCTGGGTCACATGGTATGGATAATCTTTGGCAATGATTCGTGCGACGCGTGGCATACAATGACAATACAATTGTCACAATCGATCTGTCAATAAAAAAGGGCGCTGTCCCTAATTATGCTAATTATGAAAAGGGCGCTGTCCCTAATTATGATGGCACTATCTTAATCGTATGGCCACCATACTCAACCGTCTGGCCGTTTCTGATTTTACATCGTTTTCTGTATTCGACGGTTCCGTCAACGCTGACCAGTCCGTTTGCAATTTCTATTTTTGCCATTCCGCCCGTTCCACATAACCCCGATGCCTTTAACAGCTTATTGAGCTCAATATAGTCACCGGATAATTCGAATGTTTCCATGCTATTTTCCCTAAGGCCCTTTAAGTTCTTCAAAGAGATATTCGAGCCCGTTCGTTTTTATTTCATACACCGTGCGAAGCATATCACCCAG
>CAYSHT010000060.1:0-12966 GCA_964430915.1 uncultured Syntrophaceae bacterium | reverse complement strand
TTTCAGGAAGAAGCAGACAAGCAGCTACGCCTGCTAATCGATGAGTTGTAAGACAGAAAAAGTTGCTTCTATTTTATCACCAGAATGGGTTTCTTTATCTTTCTGACCACTTTATAGGAAACGGAGCCGAGAAGGAGCTCTTCGATATTTCCCGTACCGCGTGAACCGGTTACGATAAGAGAGACATCTTCTTCTTCTGCAATCCTCAATATTTCGTTGTAGGGTCCACCATTCTCAATCCGCACCTTTACTTTAAAACCCCGTTCCTTCAATTCACTTTCTATGGGACCGATCTCCCGCATGGCCTTTTTTTCCATGTCCCTCTGAATCTCGGGAATGTCTTTCGTGGCATAACGACCAAGATCGCTCAACCCCCTCCTGTCAATGACATGAAGGAGAACCACCTCTTTCCCGCCGGCATCCTTCAGCCGTTTTACATACTCCAGCGCCTTTTTCGCTTCCTCTGAAAAATCTATCGGATACAGGATCTTCTCGAACATTGTAACCCTCCTCCCGGATTTCGGAATACAAAATTACTCCCATTGAAAACAAACAGTTATATAATTTCGCATATTTTGCCCTTAGTCAAGAAAAACATTTATATCCTCAAAGATATTGACAAATTTTTTATTACACATATAGTTTCGAAAACTCGGCTGTAAAAAAGGTAGCGGCAGCACTATGGGCGTAAATTCAACCAGGGGATACATCGTGATAGTCATCGCGGCAATACTATGGGCCTCATCGGCGTCTGCCGGAAAAGCACTCTTTCAGACAGGAATCTCACCAATGGAGCTCGTTCAGATTCGTGTCACCCTGTCAGCGATCTTTATCGGAATCTTCTTCGGTATTTTCAGGAGAACGCTCCTGCCAATTCGCCTGAAAGATCTGTTTTATTTTATTCTCCTGGGGGGGATTGCCATGGCCATGGTTCAGGTATCCTACTTTTACGCGATCAGTAAAATCCAGGTGTCCGCCGCCATTTTATTGCAATACCTGGGGACCATACTCATTGCCGCCTACTCCATTGCCTTCTGGCACGAACGATTAACGGCGGCAAAAATAGCGGCCCTCTTTCTCGCCATGGGGGGCTGTTTTCTGGTGGTGGGAGGATATGATCTCCATCTCCTGGAGATGAATCGAGGTGGTATCGCATGGGGGCTTATATCTGCCGTTTCCTTCGCCGGCTATACCCTCCTCGGAGAACGGGGGCTGCACCGCTACTCCCCCTGGACCGTTATTTTTTATGCCTTTCTTTTCGCGGCACTGACACTGAATGTACTGCACAAACCGACAGGGTATCTGCAGACAACCTACAACCCCGCCCAGTGGGGATGGATCCTTTACATCGTTATTATAGGAACGATTATCCCCTTCGGCCTTTATCTGGTGGGAGTCAGTTACATCCGCTCAACACGGGCAAGCATTGTCGCCATTCTTGAACCGGTCTCGGCTGCGTTGATAGCCTTTTTTGCCCTCGGCGAAATCCTCCATCCTTTACAAATCATAGGAGGCATCTCGGCAATCGTTGCTATCGTCCTTCTACAGTTGCAGCGAGAACATGACGAGATGGCACCGGAGCTAATCCGCAGACATAAGAAAAAAGGGGAATGATTCACTTAAACTATTTAAAGTGAAACGGGGGTCAACAACAAGCTTTATACATGTTTTTCCATTGCGTACACACCCACTTTGTTCTTGACACATATTAATCTGTCTCATATACTTCCTGGGTTTTTTACCATGCTTCTTATGAAAATGAAATTCCAAATGAAAAAAGGAGTGAAGCTGATGAAAACCATGAGGCACTTGTTGATCGTAGGTATTATTTTATGTGTATTGATGCCCTTCAATGCAACGGCGGCTAAAAAACCTGTTGTCATCGGACTTCAGGGACCGATTACCGGCCCCTGGGCTTATGAAGGTGAGATGGCCAAGCAGTCATGCGAGATTGCAGCCCAGTTAATAAACGAAAAAGGCGGTATCCTGGGGGGTCGCATGGTAGAAGTCAGGGTAGTCGATGACGCTGGCGAACCGAGAACCGGTGCCCTGGCGGCAACGAAACTGGTGGGCCAGAAAGATGTGGTGGCGTCGGTATCCACCTACGGATCCTCCATATGCGAACCGGCATCCAATATTTATGAGAAATTCAAGAAGGTAAATATCGGCTACGGTGTGACGGCAGTCCGCTTGACCCAGAGGGATTTCAAATATTTTTTCCGCACCTGCGGGCGCGATGATTCCCAGGGCAAGTTCTTCACAGATGTTGTACCCCAGAAACTTGGTGCAAAGAAAATCGCCATCATGCACGACAATACGGCCTTCGGTAAGGGCCTCGCCGAGGATACAAGAAAAGCCCTGAAACAGATGATCGATGCAGGAACGGTAGAGCTCGTATACTTCGATGCAATCACTCCTGGCGAAAAGGACTTCCATGTTCCCCTAACACAGCTTCGTGAAAAGAAACCGGATGTCTGGTACTTCACCGGATATTACGCCGAGGCAGCGCTTCTGGTAACCCAGGCGAGGGAAATTGGCGTAACCTGTCCCTTCGTCGGTGGTAACGCGGCCATTAACGATGAATTTGTAAAGATCGCCGGAGTAGACCTGGCTAAGGGCTGCTACATGACCAACGAACCGTTGCCCGCCGATCTTCCCTACAAAGAGGCCAAGGAATTTCTGAAGGCCTATAAAGACAAATTTGGTGAAATCCCCTCAAGTCCGTGGCCTATTTATGCCGCAGACGCCCTGAATATCATTGCCTATGCTGTCGACAAAACGGGCTCCGTTGACTCTGATGTTCTCGCTGAATACCTGAGAGATGATGTGGATGGAGCTCCCGGTATTACGGGACCGATCGGATTTACCGCCCAGGGAGATAGAGAGGGAGTTCCTTTCTATCTTTATGTTGTGGACGAAAACGGAAATATCGTCATCTCCAAGTAACTGCCGATTCCGTTACAGTTCTCACCCTAAAGTAGTAGAGAAGTACAAAACGGCGAAGCGATCTCATCGAGATTGCTTCGCTTCTTTTATAACGGGGCTGCGCCCCTCGAATGCGGGTGTTCTCGCTGCAGGCGGCGTCTATTAAAGAGAAATAATGCAGGTTGTATTTGAACAGATTATAAATGGCTTGACGATCGGCTCTTTCTACGCGCTCATTGCCCTGGGTTACTCCATGGTCTATGGTGTTCTGAAACTCATCAACTTTGCCCACGGGGATTTCTTTACCCTCGGTTCATACCTCGGGTATACGCTGCTGGTTTTCGGATCCGCATTCATCACAACACATTTCGGCCTCTGGGGAGGCATGGTAGCCGCCATGCTAATGGCAGCCATGTGCCTCGCCTTTATCGGCGTCCTCGTTGAGCGGGTAGCCTATCGCCCCATTTATCCAGCGGGCCGGCTTCCGGCTGTGGTTTCCGCACTCGGCGCTTCCATCGTCCTGCAGAATGCCATTATGGTAATCTGGGGTCCCCGCTACCAGGCCTATCCGGCAAAACTGATTCCGAATATTCACCTCAATATATGGGGAATCAATATCACCGTCCTTCAGGTGGTGATCCTCGTCCTTTCATTTGTCCTGATGGGAATACTCTACTACATCATTCAAAAAACCGTCTTCGGAGCTGCTATCAGGGCCACCGCGCTCGACAAAGATACCGCCTCGTTGATGGGAATCAATTTCAATAAAGTAATATTCTTCATCTTTACCCTCGGGCCCGCCCTCGGCGCCATGACAGGTGTCATGGTGGGGATGTACTACCGGCAGATAAGCTTTACGATGGGGTGGAACTATGGCCTGAAGGCCTTCACCGCAACGATACTGGGCGGGATCGGGAATCTCCCGGGCGCCATGTTCGGGGGACTTATCCTCGGCGTCCTTGAGATGCTCGGGGCCGCTTATATATCGTCGGCATGGAAGGATGTCTTCGTTTTTATGATACTTATCCTCGTTCTGATCTTCCGTCCCAACGGTCTTTTCGGCGAGAAAATAGCGGAGAAGGTGTGATCGATGGAGAGGGAAAAAACAGGATTTTTCGGTTCCCAGCAGGGTCTTCTTTTCGCTATCGTCGGCATCTTTGTCATCTACCCCTTTTTCGTGAGCAACTATTACATTGACGTGGCCTTTTTCTTCGGCATTTACGCCCTCCTTGGTCTCAGTCTCAATATTGTTCTCGGCGAAGTGGGGCTCTTCGATCTGGGACACGCCGGTTTCTACGCAATCGGGGCCTATACAACGGCCATCCTGAATACAAAACTGGGCATACCGATTCTCGTTCTTCTCCCCGTAAGCGCCATTTCTGCCGGAATCTTCGCCTATATCGTATGTTCACCGATTATCCACTTGAGGGGAGACTATCTCTGTATCGTCACCATCGGAATGGGAGAAATCGTGCGTCTTGCCCTCATCAACAACCCCTTCGATTTGACTGGGGGTCCCAACGGGGTCTATGACATTGATTTTCCCTCCTTCGGCGGGCCATTCGTCATCGATTCCTCGATAGAATACTATTTTCTCATATGGATCATCGTGGTGCTGAGCATAATCGGCCTCATCAGGCTCCAGAACTCCCGCATCGGACGAGCATGGAACTGTATTAGGGAAGACCAAATTGCCGCGGGTGCCAGCGGTATCGATGTAAGATACTACAAACTCCTCGCCTTCGTTATAGGGGCCGCGCTGGCCGGAGTCGCGGGTAATATCTACGCGAGCAAATTGATGGCCGTGTCACCGGAGAGTTTTTCCTTCTGGGAATCATGCATGCTCTTCTGCATCGTCCTTATCGGGGGAATGGGTTCCATCCCCGGGATATTAATCGGCGCCGCCTTTATAAGCCTTTTCCCCGAAATATTTCGTCCCTTCGCCATGTACAGAATGCTCATCTTCGGCCTCGTGATGATCCTGATGATGATGTTCAGACCGGGCGGCGTATGGCCGCGAAAAAGAGGAGGAACGGAATACGTATCGCTCCTTTCAAGGATAAGGAAGAAAGATGCCTAAAGGTACCCTCCATAAAGCATCAGATACGGTACTCGAAACGCGCGGTCTGACAAAGATCTTCGGCGGCCTGACCGCTGTCAATAATTTCGACGCCGCGATACACCGAGGGGAGATCTTCAGCCTCATCGGGCCGAATGGGGCGGGGAAAACCACGGTTTTTAATGTCGTCACGGGAATTTATAAACCGGAAGCAGGAAAGGTAATCTTCGGAGGAAAGGACATCACGGGAAGGAAGCCGCATCAGATTGTCTCCTCCGGTATTGCCCGTACCTTTCAGAATATACGACTCTTTCAAAATATGACCTGCCTGGAAAATATCATGGCGGGACAGCACTGTCGTGCAAAAGCGGGGGTATGGTCCTCGGTCTTCTCCTTTTCATCCCAGAAAAAAGAGGAACGTCGGATACGTGAGATCTCCGAATCGAGAATTGAACAGGTTGGACTCGGGCGATTCCGTGATGAACTGGCAAAAAACATTCCCTACGGAAGCCAGCGCATGCTTGAAATTGCGCGGGCACTGGCGACGGAACCGACACTTCTCGTCCTCGATGAGCCGAGCAGCGGTCTTAATGCCGGTGAAACCGAAGTCCTTATGGAATTTCTGAAGGAATTGATAGACAAGGAAAATCTGACCATCCTTCTCATAGAACATGATATGAATGTGGTCATGGGAATTTCCGACAAGGTTGCCGTCATGGATGAGGGGAAAAAGATCGCCGAGGGAAACCCGGAGGAGATCTATAATAATCCCCGCGTCATAGAGGCCTACCTCGGGACCGAAGAGGAAGCGTGAAATGGCACCACTCCTTATAATAGATGATCTTCAGATTCATTATGGTGCGATAGAAGCGCTGAAGGGCATCTCCCTCTACCTCGATGAGGGAGAGATCGTAGCCGTTTTAGGGGCAAACGGGGCCGGAAAAACGACGCTCATTAACGCGATCTCCGGGCTTCTCACCATCAGCAAAGGAACCGTAACCCTTGAGGGCAATCACCTCAATGGAATCCCCTCTTACGAAATCGTCAAGAAGGGCATTTCGCAGGCACCCGAGGGACGCAAGGTATTTTCCACCCTCACCGTTGATGAAAATCTCAATCTGGGCGCCTATACGCGAAGAAAGAAGAAACAAGAGGTCAGCGATGCCAAGGAGCGCGTTTTCTCCCTCTTTCCTCTCCTCAAGGAACGGCGCCGACAGTTATCAGGCACACTCTCGGGGGGAGAACAGCAGATGCTCGCCATCGGACGAGCCCTTATGAGTTCGCCCCGTCTCCTTCTCCTTGATGAACCTTCACTGGGATTGGCACCGATACTGGTCAATCACATATTCGGCATTATCCGTGAAATCAACTCGCAGGGCACTTCCATTCTGCTCGTCGAACAAAATGCCCATAAGGCGCTCTCCCTTGCCCACAAGGGGTACGTCCTTGAAAACGGAGTCATATCAACGAGCGGTTCATCCTCCGAACTGAAGTCCAACAGGAAAATCCGGGAGGCATATTTGGGGGGTTCTGCCCTGAAGCGAAAAGGAAATCAAACAATCTGACGCTCCACAATCCGAAATTTTCTCTCATTACAACTATGCAAAATTTGAAGAAAATACTGATTTTTTCTTTCATTATCCTCCTTTTGATCCCGACTAAGCAGGGCCGTGGGGAAAAGGCCGAGATGATTCTCGGTGATGATGTGGTGGTCCTTTTTGAACAACCACTCAAAACTATCGCCGATGAGGTCATCAGAATCTATCCCGGTATAAAATCAGAGATTGAAGCACAGTTTCGCTGGAAACTCGATTATAAGCCGACGGTCTTTCTCGTAAAAGAGAGGGAGAAGTTTCAGAAGATGGTCGGCCACAGCCTCTTTGTCGCCTTTGCCAACCCCGAGAGAAAGCTGATCGTGATTGACTATTCGAGGATGAACGTCCAGCCCTTCACCCTGGCGACAACCCTCAAACACGAACTCTGCCATCTTCTGTTTCACCATCACATCAGGGATAACAATCTACCCCGCTGGTTTGATGAGGGAGTGGCGCAATGGGCAAGTGACGGAATCGGGGAAATCATAATGGCAAACGGGAAGAGGCTCCTGAACCGAGCAAGCATATCGGGAAAGTATATCCCCCTCGGCAGATTGAAGCATCATTTCCCCCGCGATGATATCGCACTGAAACTCGCCTACGAGGAGAGCAAGAGCTTCGTGGAATATATTACAGGAACCTACGGAAGCGACAGCCTGCTCGATATCATGAACAAATTGAAGGAAGGGAAACCAATGGATGACGCAGTCTTGTGGAGTCTCTCGATTTCCCTGGAGGAACTTGAAGACAACTGGCACGAACACCTGAGAAAGCAGACCCCCTGGCTTACCTATCTGATCATGAATCTCTACCAGATACTCTTCTTTCTTGGAGCGGTCATAACTATAATCGGGTTCATACGATACCGTATAAAGAAAAGAAGGCTGGAAGATTGGGAAGATTTCGAATAATTGAAGCTCCCCGCAACAAGTTGCGAGGAATCTCCGACTGTTAAGAAAAATGTATTTTCTATTCGCTCGCTAAACCCACCGCAATCAGCGGTAAATTAGCTCGCTGTTCAGTTCCCCTCCCCTATTCTTGCCCTATGGAATGCTCCCTTTCGTCTGGCTGATTACCGAACATTCCTGAGCTTTTCGATTCTCTTTTCGATCGGAGGATGGGTACTGAAAAGACCCGCCAGTGATTTTCTGCTCAGAGGATTCACGATAAACATATGCGCCGTCGAGGGATTTGCCTTCATCGGAATCGCCTCGGATGCCCGTGACATCTTCTCCAGGGCACTGGCAAGCCCGTAAGGCTTCCCCGAAATACGGGCACCTCCCTCATCGGCGAGGTACTCTCTCGAACGGGAAATGGCCATCTGAATTAGCATTGCGGCAATGGGAGCGAGTATGGCCATGAGGATGAGGCCGAAGATGCCACCCCCTTCATCGTCGTCACTTCCCCCGATACCAAAAATAGCCGCCCATTTCGCCATACTGGCAAGCATCATAATTGCGCCGGCTATCGTTGCCGCTATCGAACCAATAAGCATATCCTTATTCTTTATATGGGTAAGCTCGTGGGAGAGAACCCCCTCCAACTCGTCCCTGTCGAGGAGCCTCAGAATACCCTCGGTAACGGCCACGACAGCGTGGTCTTCATCTCTCCCCGTGGCAAAGGCATTGGGCGTCTCTCCGGGGACTATGCACACCTTCGGCATCGGAAGACCGGCCCTGAGTGCAAGGTTTTTCACTGTCGAATAGAGCTCAGGGGCTTCATCCTCTGTTATCTCCCGGGCCCGGTACATCTTTAAGACGATCTTATGGGAAAACCAGTAACTTCCGAAATTCATCACCATGGCAAAAAGAAAGGCAATGACGATGCCCTGTTTTCCTCCGAAATACCCGCCCAGTAACATCAAAAGGCCCGTGAGGGCGCCCAAAA
The DNA here is from genome assembly GCA_964430915.1 of uncultured Syntrophaceae bacterium. Taxonomy (GTDB): domain Bacteria; phylum Desulfobacterota; class Syntrophia; order Syntrophales; family UBA2210; genus JAFGBH01. The sequence continues at coordinate 4,500 of CAYSHT010000060.1, read as the reverse complement.
GTAATCCCGTTCTCAACGTATTCATTAAAACTGCTCCTCTTTTATTGATAATCTCGTAAAAAGCAACAAACAGGTGTCATTGCGAGGGCGATAGCCCGAAGCAATCTAATAATTAAAATGGGATACAATCCGTGAGATTGCTTCGCTCCACTCGCAATGACGTGTTTTTCGGCTTTTTACGGGTGCATCATCTTTGATTAATGCAAAAATCGTTTGGGGAGTTTTTCCGCATCAGTTTTTCTTTGTAAAGACAACCTCGCCATTTGTATCGATATCGGCATGTATCTGATCACCCTCGACAAACTCGCCTCCCAGGATCTTCGTCGCCAGGTTGTTTTCAATAAGATTCTGGAGGGACCGCTTCAGTGGACGCGCACCATAGGTCGGATTGTATCCGTCTCCGGCTATATACTTCTTTGCCGCATCGGTAAGGTCAAGGGTCATTTTTCTCCCCTCGAGCCTTGTCTGTATCTGGCCTATCTGAATCTCAATGATTTTCTCAATGTCGTCCATCGTAAGCGACCTGAAAGTAATAATGTCGTCGATCCTGTTTAAGAACTCGGGTTTAAAGGTCGCCCGCAATGTCTCCATTGTCCGTGCACTTCTCTCCTTCTCATCCAGGGAAATATCCTGCATCCAGTGACCCCCGACATTGGAGGTCATGATATTGACCGTATTCTTAAAATCGACGGTTCTTCCATGGCCGTCGGTCAATCTCCCGTCATCGAGAATCTGGAGGAGAATGTTGAACACGTCCTGATGTGCCTTTTCTATCTCATCAAAGAGGAGGACCGAATAGGGTTTTCTCCGCACCGCTTCGGTGAGGTATCCCCCCTCGTCGTATCCCACATAGCCGGGAGGCGCTCCTATGAGCCGTGCCACGGAATGCTTCTCCATAAACTCTGACATATCGATCCTGATCATGGCCTGTTCATCGTCAAACATGAATTCGGCCAGTGCCTTGCTGAGCTCGGTCTTTCCCACGCCGGTCGGTCCCATAAATATGAATGATCCTATGGGCCGGCTGGGGTCCTGAAGACCCGAGCGTGCCCTTCGGAGCGCATTTGATATGACGTGAATCGCCTCATACTGACCGATAACCCTTTTGGACAACCGTTCTTCCATATGGATCAGCTTCTCCACGTCGCTTTCCATCATCCGTGTCACGGGGATACCGGTCCAGTTGGCAACGACCTCGGCTACATCCTCGGCATCGACCTCTTCTTTCAGGGTCTTTTTATCCTTCTGAAGTTCCTCGAGAGCTGACGTTTTCTCTTCCAGTTCGCCGTTTAACTTTACCAGCGTCCCATAGCGGATCTCCGCCGCCTTCGCCAGATCACCTTCACGCTGGGCATTCGTCTCTGCTTTCTTGAGCTCTTCAATCCGCTCTTTTATCGTCTGTATGGCCTTTATCGCCTCTTTTTCGCCGGACCAGTGCATCTTCATCCTGTCGCTGGAATCTTTGAGCTCTTCCAGCTCTTTCTTTATCTTCGCCCGTCTCTCCTTGGAGGTCTTGTCGGTCTCCTTTTTCAGCGATTCCTGTTCTATCTCGAGCTGCATGATTTTTCTTTCCACCGCGTCTATCTCGGCGGGCATACTGTCAAGCTCTATCCTGAGCCGCGATGCCGATTCATCAATGAGATCGACGGCCTTGTCGGGGAGAAACCGGTCACTGATATATCGGTTGGAAAGAGTTGCCGCTGCGATAATTGCAGAATCCTTTATTCTCACGCCGTGGTGCACCTCGTATCGCTCCTTCAGACCTCTCAGGATGGCGATCGTATCCTCCACATTCGGCTCCTGCACGATTATCGGCTGGAATCGCCGCTCCAGGGCAGCGTCTTTTTCCACATATTTTCTATATTCATTGATCGTCGTCGCACCAACGCATCTGAGCTCGCCACGGGCCAGCGCCGGTTTGAGCATATTCGACGCATCAACAGACCCCTCGGCGGCTCCTGCACCCACCATGGTATGAAGCTCATCGATAAAGAGGATAATCTCTCCGTTGGCAGAGGTTACCTCTTTCAGAACCGCCTTCAGGCGGTCTTCAAATTCACCCCTGTATTTCGCCCCCGCCACAAGGGACCCGATATCGAGGCCGACGACACGTTTGTTCTTCAGATTGTCGGGGACATCGCCGTTCACGATACGCTGAGCGAGCCCTTCGACGATGGCAGTTTTTCCCACGCCGGGTTCTCCAATGAGGACGGGATTGTTCTTGGTCCTCCTGGAGAGCACCTGCATTATCCTTCGTATCTCATCATCCCGCCCGATCACGGGGTCGAACTGACCCTTGAGGGCCATTTCGTTAAAGTCCATGGCAAAACGCTTCAGCGCCTGATATTTGTCTTCCGGATTAGAGTCGGTAATCCTCTGATTTCCCCTGATCTCCACGAGAATCTTCAGGATAGTGTCCTTTGTGACACCCTGGCTCTGCAGTATCTGTTTCGCACTTCCCTCTTTTTCGTTCAATATTCCAAGGAGCACATGCTCGACACTGACATACTCATCCGTCAGCCGTGATGCCTCGGCAAAGGCACTGTCCATGACTCCGTTCAGTCGTGATGTTATGTATCGTTGGGAAGATCCCCCACCCGAGACGGAGGGAAGTCCCTGCAACGCCTTTTCTATCTCTTTTTCAATTATTCCCGGCTGCACGCCGAGTTTCTTCAGTATTTCGGAAACAATCCCCTCGGGCTGTCTCAGAAGGGCCAGAAGAAGATGCTCTACATCGATGCCCTGATGACCGTAATTGCCCGCCAGGGTCTCGGCCTCACCAAAGGCCTCCTGAAGTTTTAAGGTAAATTTATCGAATCTCATTTTCTTGTCCCAACTCTCTACGCCTTTTCAATATCGACGAACATCTTTCCTTTCTTGTATATTCTTACCGTTCCCGTGGACTCGGAAATAACAATGGCAATAGCATCGGTAACGCTGGTAATTCCAGCGGCGGCTATATGCCTGCTCCCCAGTCCTTTGGGAAAATCTTTACTTTCTATGGCCGCACTGAGATGCCGTCCCGCCGTTACGAGGACACCATCTTCCTTGATAACAAAGGCGCCATCCAGGGCGGAGAATTCCTTAATCGTCTCTCTGAGATTCTGGTCGAGGATATTTCGCTCCTCCTCATTGTATCCCATAAAGGGATTGAAGATCATCTGCCGTGAGAGCTCCAGCACCTTTTCATGATCTCCCAGGGTCATTATGGTACCGACCGGTCTCCCTTCCCTTCCCTGGGCGGCAAGTTCAAGGGCGATATTCAGGGCCGTATCGAATACCTCGGGACGGACACCTTCAAAAATATTCGATATATTTTCAGATGTTAAAATTTCAAATTCCTTTCCCACATCAATGAGAAAGATACTGTCCACATAGCCGAATTTCGGAATACCTGTAAGACAGACAAGTTTGTCCCCCTTCTCAAAGAGTCCCGTTGCAATCCCCTTGGTGATAGCTATCTTGACCTGACTCAAGCGGGTAAGGCCGACATCGGGGATACGGATAACGTGGCCGATATGCTTGATATTTTTCGGCACCTCACCGGATTTGGATATCAAAATGATCTGAGAACATAGCTCGTCACCTTTCTTCACCGATATGTCCTTGGCAACCTCGCTGTAGAGCAATATAGCCTTTGCCCCTATCTCCCCGGCGAATGAACAGGCAAAATCCATAATCAAGTCGTTAACGGAACCCATCGATAACCTCCCTTAAAGGTTTATTTTCCCGCTGTAATTCACTGCATACATTGCTAAGGTAACCACCAAACCTATTGATGTCAAGACAAGAATAGGCAGCAAAAACACCAAAATACCTTGACTATTCAAATAATAATTTTATATACTATTTGTTTAGAATAAGGAAGGAATCATAAGAGAAAAAACTATGTATTTACCAGCAATTACCGATACGCTCGACATTTATATTGCCGAGATCAATCGTTTTAATATACTTACCTCGGAAGAAGAATTCAAACTGGCAGTCCGGTTCACCAAAAATGCCGATATGACGGCGGCAGAAAAACTCGTAACTTCAAACCTCCGGTTTGTCGTGAAGATTGCCCATGAGTATAAGAATTACCGGGTTAAGCTGATCGACCTCATCCAGGAAGGGAACATCGGTCTCATGCATGCCGTCAAGAAGTTCGATCCCTATAAGGGATACAGACTTATCTCATACGCGGTATGGTGGATCAGGGCCTACATGCAAAATTATATAATAAAGTCCTGGAGTCTCGTCAAGATAGGAACCACCCAGACACAGAGAAAGCTCTTCTTCAAACTGGGGCAGGCAAAAAAGCAACTCGAGGGACTTTCACATACCAACCCCGAATTCCGTGAGATTGCAGAACTCCTGAACGTCAAGGAAGGTGAAGTAGAGGAAATGGAGCTTCGCCTGCAAGGTCGTGATGTCTCCCTCGACGCCTCGATGAACGAGGAAGCTGATTCAACCTATATCGAGCATCTCGTCTACGACGGCGAAGACCAGGAAGAGATC
>CAYSHT010000059.1:7081-13251 GCA_964430915.1 uncultured Syntrophaceae bacterium | reverse complement strand
AAGTTGATTTTATCAGTATAGGTACCAATGATCTGCTTCAATATTTTATGGCTGCGGATCGCGATAATGAACAGGTTCTCCATTACAATGATACAGAAAATTCGGCATTTTTATGGTTGATGAAATTTATCATTCACCAAGCCAAAGATTTAGGTCGGGAATACGATGTAACCATATGCGGAGAAATTGCTTCGCAACCTCATATCATTCCGCTTTTCGTACGTCTTGGATACAGATCTTTCAGTGTTTCACCTGTTGCCGCAACAAGTGTTCGCGATGCGTGTATTAATACAGATTTAACCCTCAGAAAATGATTCTATAACAGAAGCAAAAAAACATATAGATAGCACTATACTTTTTTTGCCTGAATGAAAAGTTATCGTCCTCTCGACAACGAATTATTACAATAAGTAATCTTTGGCCATTCTTCTGATGCAACTTTATTAGCCAGCATCAAAAGGTGCAAAGAGATTATTACAAAGCCATGGAGGTGATCATGCAACGAACGGTTGGCAACCCAGATAATCCTTGACGAGGAATAAAAACTGTGAACCAATAAACTCTACATAACATCCTAATATCAATAGCATTAACAGAATATGTTACGTATAGGCAGGCGTAATAAGGGAAACGGAGGGGTAGGGATTAAAAGATAGAACTTCTTAGCTGTCGAGCTGTCTGATTTCCGGGGGCATTAATATGTCATTCCTGTTTCCCAACTCACGGACAAACGAAATAAAGCCTGACGGTATGAAAATAAATAGGAACAGTTTTTTTGCTATGACCTCTTACGAAGCAAGCTTCGATGAATTAATCCATAAAGAGATTAAAAATCACCGTCCTTCTTGAATGTGACGTAATCGTATCTGATTAGAATTCTGATCTCACCTTCCGATTCGATAACCTCTTCGAGAACCTCTTTCTGGGTGATAATAATTTTCGAACACCTGCCCTCTGTTGTTTTCATGATTATGACATCACCTTTTTCGACCGGCTCATCATAGCCATATAAAAGGGCGTTCTCCTCGATGTAGTATCGTGAAATGTTGGTGTATTCAGAAGCTGCATCCTTCAGGATGGCATACTTGCAGTCCGTATTAAACCTCATTCGTGCTTCAACCGTGTCATCTCCAATATTGTTAGGATCTATCTCTATCGAACTAAAATCGAAATAAATCATACATTCATTTTCTGAGTAAGGCTCGTTGTCGGTGTAGAAGTTGTCGTAATACCATTGAGCTATCCATTCAGGGAACAGCTGTTCAAAAACTGTAATAACAGTCCAATCACTATAAGAGTAATATTCTCGAGTACGGCCGTATGGATTATCCAGATCCAGAACGTCTAAACCCACATAGAGGTAAAAGTAGTCCTGATCGAAATACATACCAAAAAACTCTTCAGAATATTCATGGCCGTAAGCCTGGGGTGAAATCGGTTCCGCATTCACATTCACCGATAAACCGGATTCGCTCATGGCGATTATCTCGATCTGATCGTAATTGTCGAGGGTGATCTGTTGGGGCATAAACACTACACCGGACCATTTGCGAACATCGATTGTGCTTTCGTCAGTTTCTAAAAGAGGCATCTCATCATACCCGCCATCAGGGTAATATGCTCGGACCCATTCAAGATCAAAAAGACCGGAGGTGACCTCGACGCTGATGAGCCGGTTATTTATGTTTGCCGTTGCCATCGTTATTTCGGGAGCTTCGGGCGGCAGTACCAGCGAATGTCTGTCCTCAGCTTGCACAGTGGTTTCGCCGTCTACCCTGTTGACCGCCCTTACGAATATCTCTTCGGTTAACGGTTCGCCGTCATAGGAATACTCGAATATCATGGAACCATCGTACAGACGCTCCATGGAATAATCCGTATCGCCGATCATGCACTCCACCGACTCTATGCCGTCATAATCGGTCACGCAGGCCACGACACGTTGCAGTTCATGATCATGGTAGGCGTAGTAGATGGTTGGTCCGTCACCATGGATGGCCGGATCGCGGGGGGCCTTGGCATAGATTACACTGTCCGCGTTGAGACGAAGGCTGCCGATATTGAAATCACTATCGAGTGCCGCCAGATCATCGATGTTGTTGAGTTCGAGCGTTCCGGCATCGATACGGAAATTCCAGTTGCTGATATCGGCAGTGTTGATCTGTCCGCCTATGGCATCATAGTAGTCAAATAGGATGGCATCGCTGTACATATCCTGCATGTTGTTGACACCCCAGTGAAATGCGTCCCAGAGGGTAATCTCCGGTGCCGATAGGCTGTCATCGGCATAGATCATTCTATGCACGAGATTGCCATCACCCGTTTCCATGAAAAGATCGGCGCAGACCGATCGGCAGCGTGCCATATAGTTGCTCCAGTCTCCAACATTCACATAGTCGCCGGATTCAGTATCCATCTTCATGACATCCGCCTCGACCTGGGTTACGCTGATGCTGACAGGCAGGCCGCACTCAAAGTTCTGTAAATCCTGCAGGGTCAGAACGATCGGGTCGCCCGAATCATCTTTATCAATCACCCAGTACACACCGCTTTCCTGGGGATAGGTAGCACCGGGTTCGAGTATCGTGATTGCGGTGGAGGGGGTGAGGGTTGCCACATGTCGCCCGCCTATTTGAATGGTCAGGGTCGGCCTGATGTTGCTGGCGATGGCCGTCCCGTAATTATATGCCTTCAGGAACAGTTTCAGATAGGCAGCATTTGAAGGATTGGTTGTGACGGCCTTTGACCACTCTTCGGTGGTAGCTTCGTGGCTTTCGGACGTCTGGGAATAGGTCGTCGAATGGGTGGCGGCATTACTGTATCCGCCAGATACACTGGTTGTAACTTCTCCCTTGGCGGTAAAGCCACTATCAGTGCCGCCGAATTTATATTCCCCGCCCAACATAATTTCCACACCGGCCTCGACATGCCATTCATGAGTGATGGAGTTGCTGATTTCATTGGTGGTGGACCAGGAGGTTCCCTTCTCGATCGATTCGCCATAGGTGTATTCGATATCCTGGTTCAAGGTCACCGTACATCCGAGCAGCCGAATGAAAATATCGGGGGTCGCCGGCACCATGGGGAAATCACCCGGCGTTTCAATCGATACATCCATATTCAGGCCGCTCACCTCCAGCAGATCGTCAAAGGGGTCCTGATCGGATGAACGCTGGTTGGGGTCTGTCTTATAGTAGGGCTGGTCGAGGCTGTAAGTATCCCAGGGGAGACACGTATCGATCATCCAGTCATAGATATAGCCGTACATCTCAAGGTAATTCGGAATGCCGTCCCCATCGTTATCATAGTTTTCACCGTCATGGATGCCGTCGTCATCGTCGTCCTGATCGAGGGCGGCGATCACACCGTCATGGTCCCTGTCCGGTATGCGGTCATCGGGATCGAAGATTACGGATTGATACAGTTCGTGACAGTCGGACAAACCGTCCCTGTCACTGTCGGGATGGTGACTGTCGGTACCCAATACATCGTTTTCAACATCATCGGGTATGCCGTCATTGTCGCTGTCAGGGGCTGTTGATTCCTGCATCAGCGTCATAAGCTCACCCAATGTGGCCAAGTCGCTGTCGATGTCTTCACTTGAAGAACTGTGGTTTGAATTTGAGCATCCCACGATAAGGAATATTACAATCAGTAATGCATAGGCTGTCTTCTTCACGATCGTCCCCCTCAGAGAAATCACTGCTGCTCAGAATGTGTTGAAATAATGTATTGAAAGAACTGACTATGTGCCGAAGTATTACACTCGTAAAAAGGGCGCTACCGGATACCGCTGAACAACGAGAGCCATCACCCTTTTCTATTATATATCGCTATTGATTCGTTAGCAGAAATTGCTAATGACGCAGATCAAAAGCCATCTCAGTCGAAACCAATAAAACAGCAACAGGAATGACACTGTAATTCATATGTGGTCTCATAACACTATGATTTGAAGATATCAAGGAAAAGACAGTAAGGGGTGAGGATTAAAGAAAGTAATAAAAGATTAGGGGCTATAAGGGACAGGGATTAAAAAAAACTGCGCCGGTATTGGATATTTTAGGACAGATAAGTATAGGATTAGAGGGAGAGGAATGAAAGGTTAAAGTAAAGGAGGGGATGAGAAGGCAATAATTTTTAGCTGTCGAGCTGTCTGATTTCCGGGGGCATTAATATGTCATGTTTATTTCCCAGCGCGCGGACGAGCGTTATGAAGTTCGAAGGCATGGGGATTTCTCTCGGTACAAGGAGAATTTTCAGCTCATTGGCACGGGCGAGGATGGGAAAGCTGTCGATACCCTCCTGATGATCGCAGAGAACCTGGACCCTGAGCGCATCGGTGAGGGGCACCATCATATCGACGAGTTTCAGAGGAATATCTTTCAGGGTCTTCTCTATCGGTGCCCCGTTTTCTTCTGCAAAAAGGAGGAAGGGTTTCTCCTCATTGGGGGTGCCGAAGATATCGTTGACGACGGCACCGGCGAGGTTATTGATGAACATCGCTTCTTGTCCGGGGTACTTTTCGCCCAGGTATTCTTTGAGCCTTTTGAAAAATACCATTTGGACAACAGCGACGCCCTGTCGCAGGACCGGCACCAATCTGCTTTCGAAATTGTCCACCACGATTCCTCCGTTTTTGCTGCCCCTCTCTCACCCATTCCCCCTTCCTTTGTCAAGCGAAAATCGGCTTTGTCAAAAATCGCTGGCTACTTTCACCCGGAAAAATTATAATTTCCTAACAGAAGTCCGGTTTTGCCGGAGAAAAATGGAGGTGCACTATGGGTTTTGTAAAATCTTCAGAAGAGCTGGAAAAACTTCTTCTGGAAACGTTTGATTTTTTCAATGCCGAAATGCTTACCGTGGTGTGGGAGACCAAACCCGAGATCGTTGCACGCCTCCTCCCCCCACCGTTGAAACCAGCCAAACGGCCCCTCGCGATCGCCTTTCTTGCGAACTATCCAGAAACGAATTTCGGTGTCACCTATCAGGAAGGGGCGCTCTTTCTGCTGGCCGAATTCAACGGCGAGGAGGGAACCTATTGCCTAGCCATGGCCGTGAATAACGATATGGCCATGATAGGCGGCCGCGAGGTCTTCGGATATCCCAAGAAAATGGCCACAATCGAGTTGGAACGCGAGGGAAATGTCATGAAGGGCTGGATTGAACGCCACGGTGTCAGATATCTCGAAATATCCGCGAATCTTGACGGCACACTGAATACCGGAGACGCGGCAGAGATTCTTCTTGAGGCCTTCGGCATGGATGAAAATCCTGTGAGGACCGTCTTAAATTTCAAATATTTTCCGGCACCGGAAGGTCTTGGATTCGACTACAACCCCCGCCTTGTGAGAGAAGAAGTGGAGTTTCACCACAAGGTTATGGAGATGGGCTCGGCCGAGATCACACTTCGGCCCTCCGAGCACGATCCCTGGGCAGAAGTAGAGATTGTGAGAGTTTTAGGGGCGCTCTATTCAATGGGTGATAATTCGATGCGAAAAGGTGAAACGGTCGCCGAGGCGGACCAGATTGAGTTTGCACCCTATGCGTTTCTGAAGGTAGATCCCTATTAGAGACTGCTGGAGAAGTATCGCCGCAGTTGAAATGATTCGCTAAAGCTATCTGGGCATTTTTTCACAGCACGGAAGTTTCTCACTGAGAAACGATTCGAGGGGTAGTTCTGCGGAAAATCCTGGCTGTTTCGGATCGATCAAAAACGGTATCCCACCATCATACCGGCAAACGTCCCGTCGGAGTCACAGAAATCGATGTTGGAATCGGTCGAAACGTATCCCGTTATGATCCTGAAGTAAAAGCCCGGCGCGCCGAAGAGGCCCGACATCTGTGCCGTCAGGAACATGGAAAAACGGCTATCTTCCCGTTTCTTCCCGAAAAGCGGGTGGGATTCGTCATACTGATCGAAGGAATAGGCTAAAATCGGCATCAAAAGAAAGGGTGGAGAACGATACATCAGCCGTAACGACGCACCATACCCGTCATAGGAATTGCTCGCACCGTCGAGGTCACCCCGCTCGTAAGTGAGAGAAGGTGTCACACTGAAGTCCCGTGTCAGTTCCATTTGATAGTCAGCCGATACTTCATAGATAATCCCGTCCCTCGCGAGCGTCGCGTAAAGTTCTCCAATTTCATCATCCTCTACATCAACGCTG
>CAYSHT010000059.1:0-6981 GCA_964430915.1 uncultured Syntrophaceae bacterium | reverse complement strand
GTGCTGAAATTATCGGCACGCTGAAGGTATAAAAACCCCGTTTCCATGCCGCTCCCCCGCACTCCGTCATAAGCGGGCGAGAGGCAGGGAATGAGAATAAAAAACACAACCGTTATCAGGATTGCTTTTTTCATGATATCCCCCCGGCAGTCTTGATAGGGCATTCATTATACCAATTCATATGAGAAAAATGGAACAATAATCGACCGCGCGAGATGAGGCTCCCCGCCTACAAGGCGGGGCTTGCGGGTGCGCTCCCGGTCATCTGAAGAATACTTTTTGCTGTTATTTTACGGGCGGTCATAGTATTCTCTTTTGCATCTGTCTTTCCTTGCACAAGAACCGGAAAAATAAACAATCGGAGGGAACACGATGGGCCATCTATCTGGAAAGGAACTGTATCAGGATCTCGGGGAAAAGATCGACGGAATGATGATGCGGGCACCACAGAACGAGCGGTTTTACGCCATTCTGCGTGAGCTCTATTCTACCGAGGAAGCTGATGTTGTCATCAAAATGCCCTACGGCCTCTCAAATCTGGAGCGAATCGCCAGGACAACGGGATACGACAGGACTAAACTGCAACACATTCTCGACAGCCTGACGTCGAAGGGGCTCGTTCTCGATATCTGGTCGAAGAACGAATACCACTACATGCCCTCCCCCATGGTCGTGGGAATCTTCGAATTTACGATGATGAGGACCGACGAAGACCATGATTCCAAAATGTTTGCCCACCTGATGCACGACTACATGCAGGGAGATGATTCCTTTTACGCAAAAAACCTGGCGCAGGGTGAACAGGTTTCCATTATGCGCTCGCTCCCGCACGGCGATGCCGTGAGACCCGAGGAATACGTGGAGGTTCTCGATTACGAAAAGGCGGCGGCCCTTGTGGATGAGGCCGACAAATACGCCGTCGGCATCTGTTCCTGCCGCCACAAAGGGTACCATCTCGGCACAAAGAAGTGCGATGTTCCCCTGGAAAGCTGCACGTCCTTCGGGATAGCGGCTGATTACATTATCAGACACAATCTCGGGCGGGAGGTCTCAAAGGAGGAGATGCTCGAAACGCTTGAGCTTTCAAAGGAACACGGTCTCGTCCTCAATGCCGACAACGTCCGGCACAGAATCATGTTCATCTGTCAGTGCTGCAAGTGCTGTTGCGCCACGCTCCAGGGAATCAGCAAATTCGGTTTTCCCAACACGGTAGTGACCTCGAGTTTCATTGCCGAGGTCGATGACGAAAACTGCACCGGCTGCGGTCTTTGCGAGAAGGCCTGTCCCATCAATGCCATCGAAATGGTAGCGATTGAGAACCCGGAAACAAAAAAGAAGAAAAGGCCCGTTATTGATGCGGACATCTGCCTGGGATGCGGCGTCTGCGCTCTTGCCTGCAAATTCGAGGGGGTGGCGTTGACGAAGAGAAAACAGCGTGTCATTCACCCGGAAACGACCTTTGGGAGAATTATCCTTCAGTCGCTTGAACGGGGAACGGTGCAGAACCAGCTCTTCGATGATCCCGTCCGCATTACCCATCGGTTTATGAGGTCCTTTCTCGGGGCGTTTTTCAGACTTTCACCCGTCAAAAAGGCCCTCATGAGCGACCTTCTGCGATCGACCTTTCTCAAATCGGTAAAGGTGGGTGCAATGTTTCAGGGAAGGGGGTGGCAGACGGAACTGTAATTATATCGCTCTTCTTTCTTGTTCCACTTCTCCGGTAATGCTAATCGGCTCCGGGAACTTACCTGTTGAGAATTTCGATGCGACTTGTCACTCACTTCCTGCGACGGGACAGACAATCTTTTACCGGTACAATCAGCTCTTGCCCGTCAAACACCCTGAAAACAATTACCATAATCATAAAAAATGGAGGTGAAGGAGATGAAAAAGTTTGGTGTTTTCATGATGGTTCTATGCCTTTGGATCCTGCTGCCTTTGGCTGCTGAAGCCCCTGCTGCCTTTCAATCAAGTGATGATGCCCCGGTTCTGGAAATGAACCCGGATATCGAAGGGCTTCTTCTGGCAAAAAAAGGGAAGGGGGAGGAACCCGCCGGATGGAAAAAACGACGAGAGGCTCAAGACAAAAGCCTGGAGAGAAAGCTTGAGAAGAAGGAAGGTGCGGAACAAGAACTCCTCGAAAAGCGGGAAAAGCGTGAGCAAAAATGGTTTCAACAGGAAGACAAATGGCAAAAAAAGAGGGAGCAGATACGCAAGAGATTAGAGAAGATAGAAAAAGATGAACTGAAACTCAAGGAAGAGAAGGAAAAACTTCAGAAAGAATTAGAGACGACAGAAGGGGCGGAGAAAGAGGGCTGAGGCACAACCGTCAAATCGTCTTTCGCAAATTGGAGCGATTGAGTAATTGGGACAGGAAGGGTGGCAGCGCAAACCTGCCACCCTGTTAGAGTAAGGACTACTGCCCAGGATCTACCGAAACTGCCTTTCTCAATGCTATAAAGGTCCTCTCATTATCATTTGTCGAAAGGACGACCCGTGCCGGCGCGTCAACGCTGCTCTTGGTTGCGTAAATATGGTCGATATTGATCCCTATCTGGGCCAGTATCTTCGTTATGGATAAGAGCGCTCCCGGCCTGTTTCGAATTTCCAGCATGACTGCATCACGTTCCGCCGCGTAGCCGATATCTCCATCTTTCAGGGCATCCATTGCTCGACGGGTATCATCGACAACCATTAGAATTATTGCCGTATTCTTGTCTTTGATGCCCAGGCCGACAACTCCCTCGATGTTGATGCCCCGATCCGCCAGGTACGCAGTTGCCGTATTCAGCATGCCGGGCTTGTTCGCCAAGGTTAACATGATCTCCTTTGTCATCGACGCACTTTTCAACATCTTCGCAACACCCCCGTAATGATTTCTTCCAACACTACGGCGCTTTAAAAATGTACGATTACAAATAATGGGACACCGCTGTTACTTTGCAAGAACTGAATGCAGAAGAGAAAACGTCCTTTTCGAACCTTATATGCAACGCCTTGATCACAGGTCGGTTTTAACTATAAAATCGGGAAAATATTCATTTGTCGTGAAGTGAGCTCCCGAGTGGAGGGGGTGTGCGAAACGCTAAACCTGCCCAGAGATTGAAAGCCAGCTGAGAATTCTTTTGAAATCACAAAAATTATACGGCACACCGCAACAAAGGGTCAAGGTAAATATTGTTATATGACGTGACAAAATAGAAAGAGAGCCCCCGGGAGGTGCCACCCGACTTTTTCATCAGCTGGCCCTTTTAATTTTGCTTTTATTCCAGTATAGTATCACCGTTAATCTCTATCAGACGGAAAAAAGCGATGCACATCAAATTACTTCTCATCGATGCACTCAATCTTATTCGACGTGTCTATGCGGCACAGCCGGGTGAGGACGGATCGGAGCGAACGGAAAGCGCCCTCGCGGCTAGCGTCCAGTCGCTTGAGCGGGCGCTCCGGGAATGCGGACCGACGCATGCCGTTTCTGTTTTCGACAGTGAGGAAAAAGGGTGGCGTCATGAGCTCTTCCCCGATTACAAGGCCGGACGGGAATCGATGCCCGAAGCACTGTACACTTCTCTGCCGCAGTTCAAGGCGGCTTTTTCCGAATGCGGCGTTTCATCGCTGGAGTTTCCATCCATGGAAGCTGATGATATTATCGGCACACTTGCACACAAAACGGCAGAGAACGGAGTGAATGTCACTATTCTTTCGACGGACAAGGCCTTTTTTCAGCTCCTGTCGAAACGTATCATTGTCCGTGATCATTTTAACAGAAAAGACCTGGATTCAGCGTATGTAGAGGAACGATACGGCATCTATCCCGAGCAGTTTGAGGATTTTCTAGCACTTTCGGGTGATAGCACGAATAATATTTCCGGTGTCACCGGCGTGGGACCGAAAAGGGCCGCAAAATTCCTCAATGAAATCGGCAATCTGGAAGATATTCTCGCCGTTTCCCATACCATACCGGGAAAACCGGGAGAGATGCTCTACCGGCACGGCGATGACGCACGTCTCTCAAAGCAACTGGTGGCCCTCAAAACGGATCTCTCCTTCGGCCTGAACCTCAAAGACTTTCGTTATATCCGAAGAGGGTAAAGGAAAACGCCTTTACGGTATTAATCGGCAAGGACCTAAGGAGGGAAGAGATGAGTATCGCGAAGAAATGTATCCCCTTTCTGATCGTGATTGCGGTGGCGCTGTTTTCGGGCTGCGCAATCACAAGGACGCCTGAGGTGATGGACGTGGGAGTAGAGCCCAATCTTGCCCGCCACAGCGAGGAATTCAGAAAGGAAATCATAACGGTGACCGATGGCGTTCACGTCGCCGTCGGCTACGGCCTTGCCAATTCAATCCTTATAGAAGGTGATGCCGGCGTCATCATCGTCGATACCCTGGAAAGTGTGGAGGCGGCACTCCCCGTCAAGGAAGCCTTCGACAGAATTACCTCCAAACCGGTGAAGGCGATCATCTACACCCACAATCATGCCGATCATATCTTCGGCGCCACGGTGTTTGCCGGTGACGATGGTCCCGATGTCTATTCCCACGAAACGACGCTCTATTACATCGACCGGATTCTGAGCATAATCCGCCCCACCATCTACAGACGAAGCATGCGACAGTTCGGGACCCTTTTGCCGGAAGGTGGTCTTGTAAATGCGGGGATCGGGCCGCGTCTCGTCTACGACATGACGAAAACGACGGGGCTCATACGACCGAACAAAACCTTTTCCGGAGAACGCCTCGATATCGAAATCGCGGGGGTAAAACTCGAGCTTTTCCTTGCGCCAGGTGAGACGAACGATCAGATATTCGTCTGGCTTCCGGAGAAGAAAGCTCTTCTCTGTGCCGACAATTACTACAAATCCTTTCCGAACCTCTATGCCATCCGGGGGACGGCCTACCGTGACGTGAACCTCTGGGTCAAAAGTATCGATAAAATGCGCAAACTCCGGCCCGAGTATCTTGTTCCAGGGCACACAAGGCCGTTGACCGGTGCGGACAAGATATACGAAACACTCACCAATTATCGCGATGCGATACAGTTTGTCCACGATCAGACCATACGCCATATGAATCTGGGTTTTACACCCGACGAAATCGTGGAGCGGGTGAAACTGCCGCCCCACCTTGCAAACCTTCCCTATCTCCACGAATATTACGGAACCGTACCCTGGTCGGTGCGAGCAGTATATAACGGTTATATCGGCTGGTTTGACGGAAATTCTACGAATCTCTTCCCGCTTTCGCCTCTGGAAAGGGCCGAGCGATTTGCCAAAATCGCCGGCGGAAAAGAAAGAATTCTCAAAGAGGCAGCGAAAACAGTTTCCGATGGCGAGTATCAATGGGCACTGGAGCTAACCGATTACCTGCTCGTTCTGGAACCGGAAAGCCATAAGGCGCGAAATCTCAAGGCCCAGGCCCTGAGAGCCCTCGGCGAACGTCAGATTGCCGCCACGGCGAGAAACTACTATCTTACAAGGGCCCTGGAATTAGAGGGAACGCTGTTTATCGGCGAACAGGAGATACGGGACCGGGATCTCGTCCACAGTATTCCTCTTACGGCGATTTTCAACTCCATGGCCGTTAACCTCAATGCCGAAAAGAGTGCCGACGTTGAGAGAGTAGTTGGATTCCGCTTCCCCGATACGGGGGATGTCTTTACTGTTCATGTACGCAGGGGCGTGGCGGAGATTCAACCGAGTCTCCCGGAAAATCCCGACAACACGGTGACCGTCAATTCTCTCGTATGGAAGGAGATTGTCGCCGGAATGAGAAACCCCGCCCTCGCGCTTGTCAAGGGTGATGTTTCAATCGAAGGGGGAACCTTCGAACTGGTAAAGTTTCTGGCGCTCTTTAAATGAGAGAGAATTTGTCTCAAATAAGAATCTCTTTTTACGCCGGATCATCGAGTTGACCGAAGAGGGCCTCCAGTTTTGCCTCGTTTTTCTTCATATCGTTGGAGCCGTCCCAGAAGAGGCGAATATTATAGAGAAGCCAGAGGGCTTGAAGAGAGGTCAGCTTTTCCAGCTTTTCGATCAGGAGATCGGGATTCGTTTTGAATTGACTGCTCGGTCCCTCGTACTTTTCCACATCCTCAAAATCCCATATAAGCAGAGAGGGCCATTCGGAAAGCCGCTCCAGTTCCATATCCGAATTCTTGAAGACCTCGCAGAGGAGCAAAACCTCACGCCTGGCAAAACATCCCTGAAGCTCCCCTCCCGCCATATCGAGAAGGGCATAAAAGTACCGGAGATCCTCCTCGACGGAGGCGGAGAGACCCTTTACCCTCGCCGGTATTATCCCTCTCAAGTCTTCCGTTATGTGAAAATCAGACTCCATAATTCCTACCCCCTTTAATGGAGATCTTCATAGTACCCTCAATCCCCTTTCGATGCAACGGCCTTCACTCGCCTTTTCTATTAACAATAATTTTTCAGGTTTTCCCGCCCCCAAAATCAGGAATCCCCCGATGGCAAGAATTGTTCCCATCGTTTAATGAGCATCATGAAGGTGTAGTGGAAAATCTCAAGGCAAGGAGGTCACGAACGATGACAAACAACAAACATTTAGAAAAAGCCGACAATCTCAACGATATCCTGAATCCTGTAAAATATAACCGGGCGAACGGCAGCGGAACGCTTTACAATAATTTTTTCCCCAATGTGAAATCGGGGCTTCAATGGTTAACGGAAAAATACGAGGAGCAGAGCGAAATCCGGATGGAGTTCAAAAACGGAAGGGGTCCCGTGGACGTGGATAGAGACATTAACTTCCTCCTCTTCCATGCTGCATACGAACTGCTTACCTCTATCTACGAACACGGGACCGCAAAAAACGTCCTGGTATCGATTGCGCCAAAGGGAAAGAACATCACGGTCAGCGTCGAAGACGACGGAGAGGGTTTTGATGTATCGGATACCAGGTCTCTTATGGCCTATTCGGAAGAGCACTCCCTTCTGAGGCTGAACGAAGAGCTGAAAT
>CAYSHT010000058.1:0-13252 GCA_964430915.1 uncultured Syntrophaceae bacterium | reverse complement strand
ATCCCCTTCGAGATCGCAGAACAGACCACTGGTTTTGAGCTCCTGAAACCGGAGGGTGAAATACCCGAATCACCGATGATTACTCCAGAGGCACTCCACATTCTTCGTACCGGTGTGGATCCAAACGGCGTGTTCACCACGATGCCGTCATAATATAAACGACAATGCCCCGGTCTTCCGGGGCATTGTTCTCTATAGCAGTGATTTCGCTTTTTGACATATCATCCAGGGACAGAATATCTGACATAGCTGTAAACTAAAGCTTAGCAGGGGGGATAGGCTGAGCGTCCCTACAGGAAATGTGCACATTAAATCCCACAGGATTTAAAATAATGAAGCGCGTAATAAAAAGAAGGGAGGTTTTACATGGAGTACTCAGAAAAATCAATCGCCGGCATTTTCCACAACAGGGCACAACAGTACAGGCATGAAGCCTGTGTACGGTACAAGGAGAATGGTAAATTCACCGATATCAGCTGGGATGAGATGCAAAAAAAAGTCACGAATCTCGGGCTCGGGCTCATCGCACTCGGTGTAAAAAAAGGAGACATGGTAGCGATTTTTTCCGACAACAGGTGGGAGTGGCTGGTCGCTGACCTTGCCATTCTTTCAATCACTGCGTCAGATGCACCAATCTATGCGACCAATTCGGGACCGGAAGCAGCATACATCGTGAACGATTCCGGCTCAAAAATCGTTTTTATCTCCGACCAGGACCACCTGGAAAGGACACTTGCCTCCAAAAACGAAATGCCGGGACTGGAAACGATCATAACCTTTGATCCTATCGCCACGGATGATACCAACATCCTCACCCTCGACCAGGTTATGGAGATGGGGGCACAATCGAAAGAAAAAGATGCCTTTGATGAGCGCCTCAACGCCATTGATTCTGAAGACCTCGCGACACTAATCTACACCTCGGGAACCACCGGTCAGCCGAAGGGCGTTATGCTTACCCATAACAATTTTGTTGCCAACATAAAGCAGTGCTACGAGAGTCATCCGACAATTGGACATC
Source organism: uncultured Syntrophaceae bacterium (assembly GCA_964430915.1). Taxonomy (GTDB): domain Bacteria; phylum Desulfobacterota; class Syntrophia; order Syntrophales; family UBA2210; genus JAFGBH01. The sequence continues at coordinate 12,231 of CAYSHT010000058.1, read as the reverse complement.
ACGATGTAGCCCTTTCCTTTCTTCCCTGGAGTCATTCCCTGGGAAGAACGGTCAGCGTCTACCTGATGTATGATATCGGAGCGGTTAATTATCTTGCCGAGAGCTTTCAGACGATTCTCGAAGACTTGCAGGCTTCACGCCCCACACTGGTGGTCAGCGTCCCCCGTCTCTTTGAAAAGATACACTCCGGTCTGCTCTCGAAAGTGGAAAAGGCCCCCCCGACCAAAAAGAAACTCTTTGGCTGGGCGACGAGCGTTGCCGACAGGGCGGTCGATTTCCGCGTACAGCGAGAGCCGGTACCATTCTTTCTTAATCTTCAGTACAACATTGCAGAAAAGCTTGTGTTTTCAAAGATGCGTGACGCCCTGGGAATGGATAAAATCAGTATCTTCATCAGCGGTGGCGGCGCGATTGCCACAGAGATTGACCGCTTCTTCAATGGTATCGGAATCAATGTGCACAACGGCTACGGCCTGACCGAAACCACGCCGGTTACGAATGCCAATACTTTTGAGGTTTTCTCATTCGGTTCGGTGGGCCCTCCATTCCCCAGGACGGACATTATAATCGCCGAGGACGGAGAGATTCTCATCAAAGGCCCCCAGGTCATGAAAGGCTACTTCAACAAACCGGAAGAAACGAAGGCTGTATTTACGGAAGATGGCTGGTTCATGACGGGAGACATCGGATTCATAGACGAAAGAGGATGTCTCCATATCACTGACAGGAAGAAGGATCTTATCGTGACCGCAGGAGGCAAAAACATTTCGCCCCAGAATATAGAAAACACTCTTTCCGCCAATCTCTATATCGAGCAGGCTGTGACTATCGGCGAGGGTAAGAAATATCTGAGTGCGATTATCGTGCCCAACTTTATCGAGCTTTCCTCATACGCGAAGAGTCAGGGCATATCATTCACCGGGAACGAGGATCTCATCGAGAAGCCGGCAATCGTCAAGTTCTACGATGAAAAGATAAAGGAACTGATGAAGGACTACGCCAGGGTGGAGCAGATACGAAAATTCACCCTTCTCCCCCATGAATTCAGTATCGAAACGGGGGAGCTTACTCCAACACTGAAGCTGAAGAGAAAGGTGATCAATGAAAAATATTTACCCGTAATCGACGGCATGTATGAGTAACGGAAATTTCGGAAACTGAAGAAGATGCCCCGCATCGGCGGGGCATCTTCCCAGCTGGGGAAATTTTTAACGTGGCAATCCCCCTTTCTTTATGATACACCACAGCCCGCTGTTTGTTGTGAACCTTTCGAAAACCTTTACGAGAGATGGATTCGGTGCGGAATTTTCCAGACAAGATTATTGATTTTCACGTACATCTCTTCCCGGACAGACTCTTCGACGCAATCTGGAAATACTTCGCTTCAACCTACGGATTTAACATTCTCCATGAGCTCTATTACCAGGAGTGCATCGACTATCTCCATGAAAGGGCTGTGGAACATATCGTCTATTCCAATTATGCCCACAAAAAAGGAATAGCGAAGGATCTCAACACATGGAATCTCAAGGTCCTAGATGAGTATCCAGAACTTTACTGCTTTGCCGCATATCACCCCGACGACAATGATGCACTTACCATGGCGAGAGACCTTCTCGATCATCCCAGGGTAATGGGATTCAAGCTTCAGCTCCTTGTGCAGATGTTTTACCCCGACGATGAACGACTCTTCCCGCTCTATGAAATGGTCATGGAAAAAGGCAAGAGACTCTTGCTCCACGTCGGAAACGGACCGGTCGGAAACAACTATGTCGGCATCGAAAATTTCAGAAGGCTTCTCGAGAGGTATCCCGATCTTCCCGCAAACGTGGCACATATGGGAGCGATGGAATATGGTGGGTTCACCCAGCTCCTGGACCGCTTCCCCAATATCTACCTGGATACTACCTGGGCATTCCTCCCCAAATCCGGGCTGATGTTCGATCAGAAGGTCGAGGTCCTCGAGAACCACAAAGAGAGAATACTCTACGGGTCTGATTTCCCCAATCTTATCTATCCGAGAGAGGAAGAAATCAACTGTCTGAAAGGTTTCTACCTTTCCAGCGACTTCTACCAGCGGGTATTTCGCGACAACGGCCTTCAACTCTTGGGAAAATGATGGGAAGTCCTTGGCGGCATCCCCTGCTCAATCAAATATTACGGTTTTCGATCCGTAGACCAGTATCCTGTTATCGAGGTGAAGCCTCACCGCCTTGGCAAGCACAGTCCTTTCCAGATCTTTGCCCTTAAGCTTCATCGTCTCCACAGAATCCTTATGGGATATCTCGTTAACGTCCTGTGCGATAATCGGCCCCTCATCGAGCGTTTCCGTCACATAGTGACTGGTGGCACCGATTATCTTGACTCCCCTGTCATAGGCCTGCTGATAGGGCTTTCCTCCCGCAAAAGCGGGGAGAAAGGAATGGTGAATATTTATGATGCGGTTCCGGTACTCATCGACAAATCGCCCGCTCAGTATCTGCATATACCGGGCAAGAATTACGAGGTCAATCTTGCGTTTCTTGAGCTCTTTCAGCTCTTTTTCCTCCTGCTCGAGTCTGTTTTCCTTCGTAATCGGATAATGCCTGAATTTCATCCCCATCTGCTCGGCAAGGAGCTTCAGATCAAGGTGGTTGCTTATGACGAGCGATATGTCACCCCGAAAGTCTCCCATACGATGCCGCAGGATAAGATCATGAAAACAGTAGGTCTGGCTGGAAACGAAAATTGCAATCTTCGGTTTATAATCAGAAAAACGAAGGTCCCATTTCATCGAAAATTTCTCCGCCAGGGGAGAAAAGATCTTCGCTATCTCTTCGCGGGGTATGGAAAACCCCTCAAGTTCCCACTCAATCCTCATTAAAAAAATATTTTCGGGCTGAGCGGAATACTGCGCGGCATCAAGAATATTACCGTTATTCTTAAAGATGAAATTGGATATCGTCGCGACGATCCCCTTTTGATCGGGGCATGAAAGAAGTATGGTGGCAGTCGGTTTTTCCATAACAACAGAACTCCATTGAGTTTTTATTCCGTAGAGCTCAATATATGAAATAGCCCCTTCAAGTCAAGATTTAATGACTTTGCCAAATCCGACTCCTGTGATATAGAAGCGGGGATTTTCAGAGAAAGTTGAGGTAAGTGAGCACAAATGGGTCTCGTTAAAGAAATACCCCTTTCGAATCATCTGGTGGTAGAGGTGTGGGACCATTCTCGTACAATTGCCACCGATACGACAAAGGTTGAACTGGCAATAAAAATCAACGTCACCGTCAAAAAAGAGTATTTCGATAATCCCGATCATTTCGATATGGTAACCAGGATATTTGGAAAAGAGATATCCTATGAATACAAAAAGGAACGAACCTTCGTACACAGGGAAGAAAAAGAGAAGATTTTCAATGAACTCTTGGACGATTTCATAATAAGTACACTCCCCTATATCGAAAAACCCGTTTTTCCATCGCGATTCGTCCTTTCGAAATTGAGTGACATCCAGAAACGCCCTCACCGATACGGCAATCCTTTGTAGAAGAGTTTATACAACCACTCCGGTACGGTTAAGGGCACCTTTTCACCACCACCCTTTTGTGTTATGTTTTTTTGTTACAAATTATCAATAAAATGAGGGAGCAGGGACAATGCACAGCAAGGTTTCTATTATAGGATCGGGCTTCGTCGGCACGATGACCGCACAGAGAACGGTGGAAAAAAACCTGGCCGATGTCGTACTCTACGATATTGTTGAAGATCTTCCCCAGGGGAAGGCCCTCGACATATCGCAATCGACTTCAATAGAAAGATTTGACGGCAGGGTCACCGGTACCAACAATCTTTCCGACATAGAAGGTTCGGATATCGTTGTCTTCACCGCGGGATTTCCCAGAACCCCGGGAATGGCACGAGAGGAGCTGGCCCTCAAAAACGGCGGCATCATAAAAACGGTCACTGAAAAGATCTGTGACTATGCACCCGATGCTATTATCATAATGGTCACAAATCCCCTCGATGTGATGACCCATCTCGCCTGGCGGGTGTGCAGATTCTCCCCTTCACGGGTCATGGGAATGGGGGGCATTCTCGATACGGCGAGATATAAATATTTTCTTTCCCGGGAACTCGATGTTTCGGTGAAGGATATCGAAACGATGGTACTCGGCAGCCACGGGGAGTCGATGGTTCCCGTCGACAGTTATACAACGCTTAAAGGAATTCCCGTAAGCAATTACATACAAAAGGAACGTCTCGACGAGATCATCGAGAGGACAAAGAACGGGGGCGCCGAAATAGTCAACCTCCTGAAAAAGGGAAGTGCCTGGCACGCGCCTTCGGCATCGGTGACGGCAATGATCGAGGCGATTATCAACGACAGCAAGAGGGTATTCCCCGTTTCGACCTATCTTAGCGGGCAGTACGGAATAAATGGAATTCATATCGGCGTGCCGGTACTGCTCGGTGCTTCGGGTGTGGAAAAGATATTCGAGATAAAGCTCTCTCCGGGGGAACTCGCTGCCCTCCGTGAGTCGGCAGATATCATGAAGGAAACATTTGACGACCTCAAGATTTTATAACGATGAATGAGAAAGAGACAATCCTCTCCCTGGTTCAAAAGCCAAGCAGGTACATGGGAGGAGAGGTAAATTCGATAGAGAAAGACCTGGGAAAATGCAGCCTTTCCTTTGCCCTCGCATTTCCCGATGCCTATGAAGTGGGAATGTCTCACCTGGGCCTCCAGATTCTCTATACAATCCTCAACAACGAGCGCGCTATCGCGGCCGAGCGGGTCTATGCCCCGTGGCCCGACATGGAATTTCAGATGAGGAAAAGGGGGCTCCCTCTTACCTCCCTTGAATCAGGCACCCCGCTCAACCGGTTCGATATCGTGGGATTCTCACTCCAGTATGAACTTTCCTATACCAATGTATTAAATATGCTCGAACTCGGCGGCATTCCCCTCCATGCAGACGCAAGGGGCGACAGAGCGCCCATAATCGTTGCCGGAGGCCCCTCGGTCTTTAACCCCGATCCAATGGTTCCCTTCATCGATGCCTTTGCCATAGGGGAAGGAGAAGAGGTTATCCTGGAAATATCTCACGCAGTCATGGAAGGGAAGAAAAAGAACTACGGCAGACAGGGGCTCCTTTCGTCACTTGCAGATATCGAGGGGGTCTATGTCCCCTCCATACACGGGAAAGAGAAGATAATAGTAAAGAGAGCTGTGACGGATCTGAATGAATCGTGTCTCCCCCTGAAACCTGTGGTACCGCTCATGAAGACCATACACGACCGTGCTACCCTGGAAATAGCGAGGGGCTGTACCAGGGGATGCCGGTTCTGTCAGGCGGGCATGGTCTGGCGACCCACACGGGAGAGAAATCCTGAAACCCTGAAAGAGGTGGCAGAGGAAATGCTCGCTTCAACGGGCTACGACGAACTCTCGCTCCTTTCACTCAGCTCGGGAGATTATTCACAGATTGAACCGCTTCTCGCTTCACTCATGGATAAATACTACGAACAAAGAATCGCCCTTGCCCTCCCCTCCCTCAGGGTGGAAACCCTGACAGAAAAGCTGATAGAGCAGGTAAAGCGGGTTCGGAAGACGAGCTTCACGCTGGCCCCCGAGGCGGGAACTCAGAGGATGAGAAATGTTATCAACAAGGGAAACACGGAAGAGGATCTTCTCAAAACCGCTCGTCGTGTCTTCGACGCCGGCTGGCGGTCAATCAAGCTCTATTTCATGATCGGACTCCCCACGGAACGTCTGGAGGATCTCGAGGGAATCGTGGATCTTGCCTATAAGGTGCTGAGGGAAGGGAATAACAGAAGGCAGGTTACGGTCAGTCTCTCCACATTCATCCCGAAACCTCACACCCCCTTCCAGTGGCAAAGGCAGATCAGTCTTGATGAGATAATCGATCGGCAGACGTTCTTTAAGAAAAATATCCGTCATAAAAACCTGAAACTGAAATGGCACGACGGGAAGATGAGTCTTCTTGAAGGGGTGCTCTCCCGCGGAGATGAAAAGACGGGTGCCCTTGTGGAACGTGTCTTTTCCCGTGGTTCCCGCTTTGACGGATGGAGCGATCAGTTGGCTTTTCCTTTATGGGAAGAGGCCCTGAAGGACCTAAAAATAAATGTCGATGACTATCTCAGAAAGAGAGATTACATCGAGAGTCTTCCCTGGGACAACATAGACTGCGGCATCACACGGGACTTTCTCATGGCGGAGGCGGAAAAGTTCACCCGGGGCGAACTCACGGAAGACTGCCGTTTTGAAAAATGTTACAACTGCGGCGCCTGCCGGGGTAATCTGAAGATGGTCCTTGCCGAAAAGGCTGAGGCCGTAACGGTAAAGCCGGAAGAAAAAGAGGCGGCGAAGGAGGCAGTAAAGTTCAGGATCAGATTCGCCAAAGAGGAAACGGCACGCCTTCTTTCCCATCTCGAGACATCGACGGCCATTATACGGGCCATAAATATGAGCGGCCTCACCTTTTGCTTTTCAGAGGGTTTTCATCCACACCCGAAGATATCCTTTCCCTTCGCCACGTCCGTGGGTATCGAGAGCAGAGACGAATATGCGGACATACAGGTGAAGAGGCCCGAAGAAGAAATAGAAAGCTATGCCGTCACAATCAATTCATTCCTTCCCTCGGGACTTGAAATCCTGCAAATCGAAGAGGTACCGCTCGAGAGCGAGTCCCTGTCCCTCTTCATTTCAGGACATGAATATGAGATCTATCTTTCCGGGGAATGTGGCGATATACTCCTCTCATCGATGAACGAAAAAATAGAGAGCTTCCTCAATCTTGACAGCTTCGTCATAACAAGGGAAAGAAAGGGAAAGTACAGGGAGCGGGATATACGCCGGTTTGTCAGTTCCATGTCACTTGACCGCGGTGGATCAAAAATTGACCTTTCGATACAATTCAATTCAGAGGGGAGTGTGAAGCCGACGGAAATTCTAAAAGAGGTCATGGGGTTCGACGACGAGGCCACAAAGATGGCCAGAATCGTCAAGAGAAAAACCATATTCTCAAAGGAGAGCGTTTTCAATGCCAAAAGAAATCATCGTTAACTATACGGAACACGAAACGCGAATTGCGCTGCTCGACAATACCGACCTCTCCAATCTCTTTGTAGAGAGGGCCACTGAGCGGTCCATTGCAGGGAACATATACCTGGGAAAGGTGGTGCGGGTGCTGCCCGGCATGCAGGCAGCCTTTGTCGATATCGGCCTTGACCGTACCGCATTTCTCTATGTGGCCGATGCTTCCTACGATCTGTCGGATTTCGAATTTATGATAGACGAAGACGAAGACGGTCCCGATTTTGAAGAAAAATGGCACCGGAGGGAAGTTTTGCACTCAATAGAGGAGATAATAAAGGAAGGCCAGGAGGTCTTCGTCCAGGTCTCGAAAGAACCCTTTGGAAGCAAAGGCGCAAGGATCACGACCCATATATCCCTTGCCGGGAGAAATCTCGTCCTGATGCCTACCCTGAATCACATCGGAGTTTCCAGAAAGATTAAGGACGAAAAGGAACGGGAGCGTCTTCAGGAAATCATAGAGCGGCTGAGTCCCGAGGGGTACGGGTTTATCGCACGGACTGTCAGCGAGGGGAAGGAAGAGGATGAACTGAGGGGCGATTTCGAATATCTTACGAGGCTCTGGGAAACGATAAAAAAGAAAAAGAGCGAAGCGGGTGTGCCCGATCTCGTTCATGAGGAGCTTGGCGTTACCCTTCGAACCATGCGCGATCTCTATACGAAAGACGTGGGAAAAATCGTCGTGGATTCAAAAGAAGAGTACGAAAAGATTTCGCAATTCATAAACGAGTTCATGCCCGACACGGAGCATGTCCTCGATCTCTATGAAAAGGACGAACCCATATTTGATCACTACGGCATCGAGCTTGATATCGAAAGGGTATTGAATAGAAAGGTCTGGTTAAAATCGGGAGGGTACATAATAATAGAGGAAACGGAAGCCCTAACGGCAATTGATGTTAATACAGGCAAATACACGGGGAAGAAAAACCTTGAGGAAACGATTCTGAAGACCAATCTGGAAGCCGTAAAAGAGATCGCCTACCAGCTTCCGGTACGAAATATCGGCGGAATCATCATAATAGATTTCATTGACATGGAACCCGAGGCAAACAGGGACAAAGTATTTAATGCTCTCAGTGAGGAACTCGAAAAAGACAGGAACAAGACCAACATACAGAAGATATCCGAAATGGGACTCATTGAGATGACGAGACAGAGAACAGGGAAAAGCCTTGGAAAGATACTCTGCGAAACCTGCCCTTACTGTGACGGAAGCGGTGGCCTAAAGTCAAGAAAGACAATATGCAACGCCATCTTCAGAAAACTGGAGAGGGAAAGGATAAACGAGCTTACCGAAGCAGTCTGTATTACCGTTCACAAAGATATCGCCGATAGTCTCCTCGAAGAGGAGAGAGGTGCGATAGAAGTCCTGGAATCACGGCTGAACAAAAAGATCAATATCAAGGTGAATAATTATTTTCACCGGGAACACTTCGAAATAATCTACCTATGAGGCTGTTGCCTCCAAAAGGCGTTTATTCCTGTGATAGAGAACAATATCGGTAAAGACCATCGCGCCGTTCAAGACATATAAAAAAATCACAAAGTCAAAATTGTAAAATACCTTATGGAGAGTTCCGGCAATATAGCCCGCACCGACGACGTATAAAAAAAGGACGCTCTTTCCGGCATTGCTCTTCGATGTATAGGATTTATATATAGAAAGAGGCCATGCGGCCCCAAAGCAGATCAACATTACTATCTCAAAAAAACTCATAATCTCACAACCTCTTCATTACAACATTCTTTAAAAAGTAACCGGGCTGGTCTATTGACTGCGTCCGAATCCCTTTTTCTTCTTTTTATGTCAACTCTTTTTTTATCCTCACGGCGCAGACCTTGAGTTCGGGAATCCCGGATTTTTGATCCAACTCCCGCAAGGTCAGGATGTTTGCAGCCGCCTCGGCAAAGTGAAAGGGGATGAATACAGTGCCGGGAAGAACTGTCTCAGTGATACGGGTCGCGATACGAATTATTCCCCTTCTCGATTCAACAGCAATTTCCATACCATCCGATATCCCGAGTGCTTGCGCATCTCCGGAGTTGACCTCGATATAGGCCTCGTCGAGCTGGCCCTGAAGCGTTGGTGAACGCCGCGTCATCGTTCCCGTGTGAAACTGAAAGAGCGACCGCCCCGTCATAAGGATAAAGGGGTAGTCCTCGTCGGGCAATTCGGGCGGCGGATTATAGTGAACGGGAACAAAGCACCCCTTTCCCCTCGCAAATCCACCTGAATGGAGAAGGGGAGTCCCCGGATGGTTCCCTGCGGGACAGGGCCACTGAATACCCTCACTTTCGAGGCGCTCGTAGGACATTCCCCGATAGATGGGCGTAGCGTCAGCTATCTCCGAGAAGACCTCCCGGGCGGATTGCCACTCCATTTCTTTATATCCCATCCTCCCGGCCAGATCACCGATAACCTGCCATTCGGGCCGAGCTTCACCCACCGGCTCTACCGCCTTTCGGATGCGCTGCACCCTCCGTTCCGTCGAGGTAAAGGTGCCGTCCTTTTCCGCATAACTCGCGCCGGGGAGGACAACATCGGCAAAGGCCGCTGTTTCGGTGAGAAATATATCGTGGACCACGAGAAAGTCGATGTTCTCCAGTGCACGGCGCACATGATGAGAATCGGGGTCCGAAAGGGCTGGATTTTCGCCCATGATGTACATCCACTTCGCCCGCTTTTCGTAGATGGCCTCCGTCATCTCGCAGAGGGTAAGACCGTTCTTCTCGGGAAGACGGTCCGTATTCCAGGCCTTTGAGAAATAATCCCGAACATCTGGATCTACCGCGGACTGGTATCCGGGAAAGAAATCGGGGAGCACGCCCACATCGCAGGCACCCTGGACATTGTTTTGCCCCCGAAGGGGATTGATTCCCGTCCCCCTTCTCCCTACATTTCCCGTCGCCATGGCAAGATTTGCGAGGGCAACGACATTGTCCGTACCCGATACGTGCTGTGTTATTCCCATAGCATAGATAATGGATGCTTTTTCGGCACCGGCATACATACGCGCAGTCTCAATAATCTGATGAGCGGGAACACCGGTAATCGTCTCCACGTATTCGGGCGTGTAATCGTGAACTGATTTTACCACCTCTTCAAATCCCTCGGTATTATCTTCAATGAATCTTCGGTCTTCCCTCCCCTCCTCAATTATCACATGGAGGATTCCGTTTATGAGGGCCGAATCTGTACCGGGACTATGACGAAGATGGAGACGGGAAACCTCGACAAGATCAATCTTCCGGGGATCGGCCACAATCAGGGCAGCCCCTTTTTCCTTGACCGTTTTTATGATCCTCCGCCCGATAAGGGGATGTTGCTCCGAGGTGTTCGATCCTATAAGTAGTATGACGTTTGCATCCTCGATATCATCAATGCTATTGGTCATGGCCCCGCTTCCGAGCGTCATGGAAAGTCCCGCCACCGTGGATGCATGGCAGAGCCGGGCACAATGGTCGATATGCGACGTCCCTACTACAGCTCTCGCAAATTTTTGAAGGGCATAGTTGTCTTCATTGGTACACTTGGCGGAACCGAGAAAATTCACCGCATCGGGGCCATCACTTTCAAGAACCGCTTCGAGACGATACTTGATAACATCAAGCGCCTCATCCCAGGAAACTTCGCGAAATTTCTGCGAGCGCTCTTCCCTCAGAAGGGGCCGGGAAAGCCGTTCAGGGTGATGAATAAATTCATGGGCACTCCACCCCTTGATGCAGAGTTTCCCTTCATTCACCCCCTCCTCAGAGGGGTAGAGGGCCTCCACCTTCTGATCATGAACCCGAAGGACGATTCGGCAGCCGACTCCGCAGAAGGGACACAGTGTCTCCACATCTTTCCACATATCAGACCCCCTCCGTGAGGCGGGCTTCGAGCATTTCTCTTTCCCCTCTTACCTTGTGTTCACGAAATCCGATTTCATCCAGGCTCCATCCCATGGCAAGGGCCAGTAACTCGAGAAAATGAAAAACGGGAAGCTGTATACCCGTCAGGTCCTTTCGCACCGCCATTACCTGGCCGATTTCAAACTGCTGGAAACAGGAGGTGCATCCCACAGCCAGGGCCTCGGCACCGAAGCGGCTCATATCCTCCACTTTTCGCACCACGGCATGGAGAGAATCGTCCATCTTTCCGTCAAGGGTGAGCGGCGAACCGCAACATTGTGACTTTTCGCCATAGTCCACAACCTGGACACCGAGCGCACCGAGCAGTTCTTCCGTCTTTTTGGGATTAAAGGGGTTGTCGAACCGCATTATCTCGGGCGGATTATTCTCGTGACATCCACTGTGGTAGGAAATGCGCAAATTGGAAAGCGGTTTTTTTATCATCTTTCGAAGCCGCTCCGGACCGATATCCTCGTAGAACACCTTCAGAAAATGCCTGACGGAAACGGGTCCTTCAAGTTTACGGCCGACATCTTTGAGTGTTTCATTCACCTTTACTAAAAGCTCGGGGTTTTTCTGAAGTTCAAGACTTGCCGTCGCGAGCGTCATGGTACACGCGGGACAGAGCGTCAGAATGGAAAGATTTTCCTCCGCTGCTATGGCAAGATTTCGTGCCGCAAGTGTGAGCCAGGTAAACTGGTCCGCCCCCCTGAACCGAACAGGATCGGGGCAACAGGAAAACCCCTCAAGGTCGACCAACTCTATCCCAAACTCGGGGAAGAGTCGTCTCGCCAGATACTCGAACCGGGGAAAACGGGCGGGAATGAGGCACCCGAGAAAGAGGGCAAATCGAAGTTTTTTATCTTTTTTCACCATCATCAATTGCCGCCCTTTTTACGTCTCAGTTTTTCCTTCAATCCCGTCAGGCGGGCAATCCGTCTCACCTCATCAATACCCTTCGCCTCTGGCGTCGGGAGGCCAAGCTTTTCCCGGTCCTTCAGGGTCTTTTTTGTCACCGGAAAGGCCATCCCCGTTTCAAGGACAAGTTCTACGAGGTCGTACACATAGGGTGGCGCATCCCCCTCTTCGAAGGACTGTTCCTGAAGACTGACGATAACCTTTAAGGGATCGACTTCCTGGGGGCAGACATCGACACACTTGTGACAGCCCGAACAGGCCCAGAGCGCCTCATGGACCTGCGGCGCTTCGGAGGAGAAGAGATCATAGACAAA
>CAYSHT010000057.1:3106-13418 GCA_964430915.1 uncultured Syntrophaceae bacterium | reverse complement strand
TGCTGAAAACCATCGAGTTTTTTGAGACAAAGGGAAAGGTCAAACTCAAAGAAGATGACCACGCGCGGTTATGGTATCGGGACTTTCTCGACTTCATAAAGGAAGAAAAGGTATTTGCCCAGCTTCTGACACCGACGAAATATGGACTCGATGATAATTACCGCTGGGACACGTGGAGAAACTGTGAGTTTAATGAACTCCTCGGTTTTTACGGCCTGCACTACTGGTATGCCTGGCAGGTATCCATCCTCGGTCTGGGTCCCATCTGGATGAGCGATAATGAAGATGCCAAGAAAAAGGCGGCGAAACTTATCGACGAGGGAGCCATCTTTGCCTTCGGGCTCTCGGAGCGGGATCACGGCGCTGATATCTATTCCACGGAAATGACCCTCACGCCGCAGCCCGACGGGACCTACCTGGCAAACGGCGAGAAATACTACATCGGAAACGGAAACGAGGCCGAGATGGTGTCCACCTTCGGGAAGATGTCCGACACGGGCGACTATGTGTTCTTCGTCTCGAATTTCCACCATAAACAGTTCGAACTCATCAAAAATATCGTGAACGTCCAGTCCTATGTAGCGGATTTCAAGCTGAACGACTATCCCGTCACCGAGGCCGATATCCTCAAGAAAGGGCCGGCGGCCTGGGATGACATGTTAAACACGGTGAATGTGGGAAAATACAATCTCGGATGGGCATCGATCGGTATCTGTACCCATTCATTTTACGAGGCCCTCAACCATGCCTCGCACCGCATGCTCTACGGGATGTATGTCACCGATATGCCCCATGTGAAGCAGAGGTTTACCGACGCCTATGTAAGACTGACGGGTATGAAACTCTTCGGTCTCAGGTGCTCCGATTATATCCGAACCGCTTCTGCCGAAGACCGACGGTATCTCCTTTACGATCCCACCATGAAGATGAAGGTCACGACGCAGGGAGAGGAAGTAATCAACCTTCTCTGGGATGTGATCGCCGCCAAGGGCTTTGAAAATGATACCTATTTCGAGATGGCTAGTCGTGATATCCGTGCACTTCCCAAGCTCGAGGGGACGGTCCATGTAAACATCATGCTCATCGTCAAGTTTATGCAGAACTATCTCTTCAATCCCAAGGAATACGAGGAAATAGGAACGATCAACGACAGAACAAGTGACGATTTTCTCTGGGAGCAGGGCCCGACCAAGGGGCTCGGCAAGGTCCAGTTCCACGATTACAACATCGTTTATGACAAATTCGATCTGCCCAACCTGAATATCTTCAAGGAGCAGATTAGAATCTTTAAGGAGATGCTGATCAACGCCACACCGGAGAAATCCCAGGGGATGAACCCCGACTTTACGCTCACCGTCGGTGAGATGTTTACCCTTATTGTCTATGGCCAGCTCATCCTTGAAAACGCGCCCACTCATAAAGTCGATAACGATATCATCGATCAGATGTTTGACTGTTATGTGAGAGATTTCTCAAACTTCGCACTCGGTCTCTACAGCAAGCCGATGACGACGGAAGCGCAGATGGAATACTGTCTGAAGATGATCAAGAAACCCGCAGTGGATGAAGTCCGGTATCAGAGGGTCTGGGAAAATCACGTGTTCGCCCTGAAAGATACCTACACCATGAGTGACTGAGTTGTAGCGTCATACCATAAAAAAGGCGGGGTTAGTATACCCGCCTTTTTTTCGCTGTAACCAATAATCTTGTATTACATGAACGATCCAGCATCGTTCATGGGATCTATTTTCGAGCCTTCCCCGTTTCCCGTCCTGCATTGAACCACCCATCATTCGCGAGAACGACCGAAGTTTCGACCTGTCTTTCCGGTATGGTCCAATAGGTGCGAAGAAAGCGGTTCTTTTCTTCCTCGGGCAGTAAGCGATAGCCGTTTTTTCGGTAGAATGATACTGCCCAGGTCGCATCAGCCCAGGTGCCGATGAGCACCGGTTTATCCGTTTTCGACTCCAGATACTTCAAGAGCCTGGTTCCGATCCCTCGCATCTGAGAAGATGATCGCACATAGGAATGTCGAATCAGGCACACATCCCCCCTGTCCTGAATCCCCATTATACCCGCCGGTTCACCTTCGGTCTCAAAAAGCCAGAAGACCACCCCGTCATCGATCTCATGTTCGAGTTCATCTTTTGGCATGTACGGTTCGTGCCATCGGTCTTCAGGAATTATCCCCTTATATGCCCGCGCGGCATCATTGATTATCTCGTACATCATATCTACATCTGAAGGTCTGGATTTCCGTATCATACTGATCTCCATGTCCACGGTCACTTGTGACGGGCAATACCTTTGGTCATACTATATAGATACCCTATAAATACCATTGTTAAGACAATGAAGAATATTCTCAATATACCTTTTTTCTGCCGTGCCTTTTGCCCAGGACTTCAAGTGTATCATTAACGACGATAAATGCCTCCGGGTCTTCGCTCAGAATCAGTTCTTTCATCTTCGGGAGTTCTGCAAGGGTTGTAATGGTAAAAATTACATTCTTATCACGACGCGAGTATGCACCTTCGCCCTTTAAGTAGGTTACACCCCGTCCTATCCTTGTGAGAATCTTCTGCGCTATATTCTCAGAGTTATCTGAAATAATCATAAGTGACTTTCGCCTGTTAAATCCAGTCAATATTGCATCAGTCACTTTGGAGGCAGTGTACAAAAATATTACCGAATAAAGGGACTTCTGAATATCGTAGAGATAGGCACCGGCTGCAAGGACAAGGACATTCGAGGCAAAGAGCACCGAGCCTATTCGAAACCCGAATGTCTTATTGAGATAAATGCCGAGAATATCCATCCCGCCCGTTGACCCCAGAGATCTGAGTACAAGGCCCACGCCGGTACCACAGATCACACCGGCAAGGATAGCCGCCAGAATGGGATCGGAAATATCTGGAACCGGCGGATGAATAAATGTCAAGCTCGCTGATAAAAACAGCAAACCGAAGAGGGAATATAGCACGAATCTTCTGCTAATATTGATCCACGCCAAAAAAACAAGAGGAACATTCAGCACCAGATATACCAATCCGACGGCCGCAAAGGGCAAAAGATAATGGATAAGTAGTGCCAGTCCCACAATCCCTCCGCCTAAAAAGCCTTTTGGAATAAGAACTCCATTGATACCGAATGCATAGACAATACTTCCCGCTGCAATCAGTCCCAGATTTGCGGCAACCGCACTTACCGAATGAACGAGGTGCTCATAGTTGATTTCTTTGACAAGTGAAAAGGTCTTCATCAAATTGTACTTCCTTTTGTTACCCGTTTTTTAATTTTTCCAACTATTTATGATGTACCGAAAAAGTCTGCGCTAATAAATGCATTTCTTCATAAATGTCAAGGCAAAAAACAGGTATTTTATCAATTACTTTTATACGCCTCGTTACAATTACGTTTTTCCCGAGATAACCCACAGAAATATCCAATGCGGAATGGGATTTATACTATGTACTCACGATTTAATTTTACCTGCCACTCAGTCAGTTACGGTGCTTCTCCCAGAGCTTCTATGAAGAAAGGTAGAATGAAGGAGTATTCGTTACAAGTGATGACAATTAACCACTTATTAAATAAAATATATAAAATAAAATGGAGGCACTAAGCCGTCACAAGTGATAAAAGACTTTTTCATCGATATACCACAATGCTGTCGATCATGATTAAGTATCGCAGAGGTATCATCGTCACAAGTGATTACGGGAAGTTGTAAAAACGCTCGAGGGCTGACTATTTAGCCATTTTTCATAGATAACGGATTATATATTGCCGGAAAGAAGCCGTTTCTATGTGAAGCTCCCCGCCTACAAGGGGGTGGCTTCCCGGTAAGGAATATGTTTGTTTTATATTGTGCCCCTTACCCCGCCTACAAGGCGGGGCTTGCCGGTGTGCTCCCGGTCATAATGCGCTCGAAAATGGCGTCTCCCATCTCGGATGTTCCCACTTCATTTTTCTTGTCCGTTGCTATATCGGGCGTTTGGATGCCGTCACCAATAACGGATTCTACAGCACTCTCTATGGAATCGGCCGCGTCTCCATTACCAAAACTGTATCTCAGCATCATGGCCGCCGACATGATCTCGGCAATCGGATTTGCTGTCCCCTTCCCTGCTATATCCGGAGCAGAACCGCCTGCCGGTTCATAGAGGCCGAATCCAGTTTCGTTCAGGCTGGCCGACGGGAGAAGACCAAGGGAACCGGTCAGCATAGCGCATTCATCTGAGATGATATCGCCGAACATATTGCCGCAGAGCAGCACGTCAAAACGGCGGGGATTTCTGATCAGCTGCATCGTGGCATTGTCAACATAAATATGGTCGAGTTTCACGTCTTCATACTCCCGGCCTATTTCAGTAACTACCTCTCTCCAGAAGACCATTGACGTGAGGACGTTCGCCTTGTCCACCGATGTGACCCTCTTTTTTCTCATTCTGGCCGCATTGAAGGCCATCCTGGCGATCCTCTCGATCTCACCTTTTCTGTACACCATGGTATCAAAGGCCATCTCTTCCGGCCCCTTTCCCTTTCTCCCCTTGGGCTTACCGAAGTAAATACCACCGGTTAGCTCCCTGACGCAGAGAATATCAAATCCTTGTTTCACTATATCGAGCCGAAGGGGGCTCGAAGCTTCGAGCTTTTTGAATATCCTGGATGGCCTCAGATTACAGAAAAGCTTGAAATGCTTTCTCAGGGCAAGGAGTGCGGCCCTCTCCGGCTGCTGCTCCGGCGGCAGATGTTCCCATTTTTCACCTCCCACGGAACCGAAAAGAATGGCGTCACTCTCCTCGCAGATTTTCAATGTTTCGTCCGGCAGGGCCTTCCCGTGCAGATCAATCGCACACCCGCCGACATCCGCTTCGGTGAATTCCATCCCTAATTGAAACTTGTTCTCTACTGCATTCAGAACCTTGACGGCCTCACGCATCACCTCGGGCCCGATACCATCTCCAGGAAGAATCGCTATTTTTTTGCTCTCCATAATTCGCCTTTTTTTATGTTGGTGCACTATACTATCTCCCCGAAGGGAGGTTTTCAATAACAAAGTTGAAGATACCATCACATAATTTAGGGACCTCGATTAATTCTATCACTTCTACACCGAGAGACACATAATAGCTTGAATATCGAGGAATTAGATGATATAAAGCTTTGTGAAGGTGACCGAGATGGCCGAAGAGACGACAAAAAAAGTGGGCATGGTATTTACCGACAACGAAAGATTAAATGATCTGCTGGACAATGTCGTTGATTACGTCAAGGATTTTACGCAGCACCAAATGGAGGAGATAGAAAAACTCACCCAGATTGGCCTCGCACTTTCTGCCGAACCCGACATAGACCGCCTGCTCGAAATGATTGTGGACGAAGCCAGGAGGTTCACGGGAGCTGATGGAGGCACATTGTATATAGTTGATGACGACGAAAAGGAGCTGCACTTTTCAATCGCCCAGACTGATTCGCTGAAAGTAAGAATGGGAGGCTCCGCCGGGAAAATTACCTGGCCCCCTATAAGATTGTACAATGAGGATGGCACCCCCAATTATAAAAATGTTTCATCCTATGCGGCGCTGTCGTGTGAGATGGTCAATATCGACGATGTCTACAATACCGAAAAGTTCGATTTTGAGGGAACGAGGAGGTTCGATTCTTCGATAGGATACCGTTCCCAATCGATGCTCGTCGTCCCTATGAGAAACCACGATAACGACACGATAGGAGTTCTTCAGCTTCTGAATGCAATGGACAAAACGGGGGGAGAGGTAATTCCCTTCTCCTTGGAATGTCAGAGATTGACGGAGTCGCTGGCATCGCAGGCAGCAGTTGCCCTCACAAACAACCGCCTGATACGAGACCTGAAGTTACTCCTTGAATCCTTTTTCAAATCGATTGCCACGGCAATTGACGAAAAATCCCCCTATACGGGAAACCATGGCCGCCGTGTAGTTGAATTGACGATATATATCGCCGAGAAGATCAACAACATAAAAGAGGGGCCCTTCAAGGACATATTCCTTGACAAACATCAGATGGACGAACTTGTGATGGCGGCGTGGCTCCACGATGTGGGCAAGATAGCGGTTCCCGAACATGTCATGGATAAATCGACAAAACTGGAATCGATCTACGACCGGATTAACCTGCTCAAGACCCGCTTTGAGGTAATCAAAAGAGACATTGAAATTGACCACATGAGAAGGGGAATGGCACCTTCCGAATCATCGAAGGCTCACGACGATAACGGTTCATACGAAGAGGAGCTGAAATCGCTCGAAGAAGACCTCAATTTTCTCGAGAGTGTCAACAAGGGGTCAGAATTCATGTCTGACGAGAAGATAGGGAAGGTGAAAAAAATTGCCTCGCGTAAATGGAAGATAAACGGGGAAGAAATGCAGCTCCTCACTGATGAGGAAGTAAAGAATCTATGCGTCCGCAAGGGAACCCTCACGGAAGATGAAAAGAATGTCATTAAGAGCCACGCGGCACTCACCTACGAGATTCTTTCACAGCTGCCCTTTCCCAAAAAGCTGAGAAACATTCCCCACTATGCTTCGTCACATCATGAATTCATCAACGGCACAGGCTATCCCAAGGGGTTGAAGGGAGACGAAATTCCCCTTCAGGCAAGGATTCTGGCACTGGCAGACATATTCGAAGCCCTGACGGCGGGAGATCGACCCTACCGGAAGGGAAACACACTTTCTGGTGCTATAAAAATTCTCGGTTTTATGGTAAGGGACAATCTTCTCGATAAAGATCTATTTGATCTTTTTATAAAGGAACAGATTTATCTCGATTATGCTAAAAAAGAATTGGATCCTTCTCAGATTGACGAGGTCAATGTCTGACACATTGACCAGAGGTTGCCCGGTTAAGGAATTACAAGGGATATACACTACATGTTACTGTCAATAAACGATGAAAATCCCCAGATGCGGCTTATTCGAAAGGCCATTGAAGTCTTGAACGAGGGTGGCATAATCGTCTACCCTACCGATACGGTGTATGGGATAGGCTGCGACCTTTTCAACAAGCGGGCCATAGAAAAGATCTATGAAATCAAGAAGCGAAGCGTGAAACAGCCCTTCAGCTTTGTATGCTCCGACCTCAGCGATATAAGTCAATATGCCGTCGTCTCGAATCACACCTACAAGATAATGAGACATTTCCTGCCAGGACCCTATACATTCATTCTGGGGGCATCGAAGCTGGTCCCCAAAATTCTCCTGCCGAAGAGAAAAACGGTTGGTATCAGGGTACCGGACAACAAAATATGCCTCACCCTTGTCAGTGAATTTGGCCACCCCATTATCAGCACAAGTGTTAAATCAAAACAGAATGAAATAATGGCCGATCCCGTTGATATGCACGAGGAACTGAAAAATAAAGTAGATCTGGTTATAGACGGAGGCATTCTGGGATCCGAATTGTCAAGCGTAATAAGTCTTGTCGATGATATCCCTGAAGTAGTAAGGGAGGGAAAAGGAGAAGTGGAGGCATTTCTCTAACGGAAGGATAGGTTTTTGTATGACGAAAAAAATGCTCATAAATACTATAGACGAAGAAGAAAGCCGTATGGCAATCATAGAAGACGGCTCTCTTATAGAATTCACCATAAAGATGTCGGTGAGAGAACCAACAATCGGCAACATCTATAAAGGAGTTATCCGAAATGTCAGAAAGGGGCTCCAGGCCGCCTTTGTGGATTACGGAGATGGGAAGATGGGTTTTCTCCCCCTGCGTGACGTTGACAGGGAATATTTCGAGAAGGATGGCAAGCTTTCGACAGGGAAGGAAGTCCTTGTCCAGGTGGTGAGAGAGGCAAAAGGCTCAAAGGGAGCGATGCTCACAACGCAGTTATCGTTGCCGGGTCGATACCTCGTCCTTATGCCGAACAAACGGAACGGAGGAATTTCCAGAAAGATTGGAGACGAAACCGACAGGAAGAGACTCAAAGATTTAATGGAGCAGGTAATAAAAGACGGTGAAATGGGATTTATCGTCCGCACTGCCGGCATGAACAGGACGAAACAGGAACTGCACCGCGACTACCAGATGCTTCTGAGACTCTGGAATGACCTGAAAAAAAAGGCGGAAAAGACACAGGGTCCGGATCTCATCTATGAGGAAAGCGATTTCGCTGTCCGCTCATTCAGGGATTATTATACATCGGACATCAGCGAGGTATTCGTCGATGACATCGAGACCCTGAGAAAATTGAAGCTCTACTGCAAGGCTGTCGCGCCGAGAAACGTGAGGATGATAAAACAATACAGGGATGAAATACCGATCTTCGATAAATACAATATAGAAGACCAGATAAGCGAAATCTATCAGGAAAGGGCCAACTTAAAGTCCGGCGGTTATATCATAATAAGTCCGACAGAGGCCCTCATAACAATAGACGTAAACTCGGGGCGCGCATCTGGCAGGAAGGATGTAGAAGAAACAGCCTTCAAGACAAATATTGAGGCAGCAGGTGAAATAGCACGGCAGCTTCGATTGAGGGATCTGGGGGGACTTCTCGTTATCGATTTCATCGATATGAAAGACAGGAAAAACATCCTCGAGGTAGAGAAAACATTCAGAAACGCCTTAAGTGTTGACAGGTCCAGAATTCAGCTTGCAAAGATATCCAAATTCGGTATTCTCGAACTGTCACGGCAGAAAAAACAATCCACCATTCAGGAAATAAGTTATACAACCTGCCGTCATTGCAAAGGAAGCGGCCTGAGACCTACCATCGAATACATGGCGCTGAGTGCATTCAGAAAAATAAAATCCAGAACTGTCCAGGAGAACCTGGCGAGCATCATTGTCACACTCCCTCATGAGGTAAGTCAGTACCTGTTGAATCAGAAAAGGAGCGAGCTGAGCAAACTGGAGGATCTGCATGACGTATCGATCAATATCTCAGGTGATCCCGACATGTTGTGGGGGGAATCCGACTTCAAACTGGTAAAGAGAGAAATCGCAGCCCCTGAGCCAACGGTCGAAACGGTCGAAACGATCGAAACTGTCGAAAAAGAAGAGGCTCCTCTTGAACAGGAAGAAAAAACCCCGAGAAAACCCGCAAGAAGAAGGGGTCCGAGAAGGAGAAGGCCCAAAGCCGCGGCGAAATCCGAGCAGGAAAAACCGGAAGCCGCAGTCCCGGCCCCGGCGGGCAATGAAAAAACGGTAGAGGTAAAGAAAGAACCTTTGGCCGCCAATGAATCCAGGGGGAAAAAGGGTATCATCGACAAATTCTATAAATTCTTCAAAGACTAAGTCTGACGGTCTCGTAAAAAGTCGAAGAAGATGTCATTGCGAGCGGAGCGAAGCAATCTCGTACATTATAACTACCTGTATTTATTAGATTGCTTCGTCGCTTGCCCGCCACGCTTCGCTCGCGGCTTCGGCTCACTCTCGCAATGACCCGGTTCATGACCGGGAGCGCACCCGCAAGCCCCGCCCTGTGGGCGGGGAACTTCACTTTTTACGGGTCCAACAAGTCTGCTTTGGGAAGTATAACGAGAAAGGGGGCTCAATGAGCCCCCTTTTTTATTTCAGGCAACTACCATGGGAAGAGCCACCTCATCCGCTTTTTCCCTGCCGTAGAGCATCTCGACAAGTTTCAATGCGAATTCAATGGCTGTTCCAGGGGCACGGCTCGTAATACAGGTACCATCGACAACAACTCGTGATTCGACCATTTCCCTGTTTTCAAGTTCCCCGACAAATGAGGGGTGGCAGGTTGCGAGACGTGAATCCAGAAGCCCGTGATGCTGAAACACAACGGCAGGTGAGGCACAAATGGCTGCGTAGAAACGCCCTTCCCTCTCCTGCCGTTTCAACATCTCCGTCAGTTCTTTCGAATCACGGAGATTCTCCGCTCCCGGGCTTCCGCCAGGGAGGGCAATGAGATCATAGGTTTCATCGACACATTCGACGATGCGTTTATCGGCCACAATTCTTGTTCCCCGTGACGCAGAGATCTGCAGTTCGTCACCAACCGAGGCAACCGTCACATCGGCCTCGGCACGCCTCAAGACATCTATAATACAGACCGCCTCTATATCTTCAGAACCATCTGCTATCGGAACCAGGACTTTTTTCGACATGGAAAACTCCTTTTCTCCTAATAATATCTTATGCCTTCATATTGTTTCACGAAACACCGGTCCATGATCCGGCGGTAAACTATTTCTCGCCTCTTCCCAGCTCCTTTGAACGGAACGTGGCGGCCTCAACGGCCGAGATAAGCGTTTCCTTCAGCCTGCCCCTCTCAAGGGCCTTGATACCCTCGATCGTGGTG
>CAYSHT010000057.1:0-3006 GCA_964430915.1 uncultured Syntrophaceae bacterium | reverse complement strand
AAGCGTTTCCTTCAGCCTGCCCCTCTCAAGGGCCTTGATACCCTCGATCGTGGTGCCCCCCGGAGAGGTCACCATGGCGGTAAGTTCGGATGGTGTTTTATCCCCCAAAAGGCAGAGTTTTGCCGCACCCAGAATGGTCTGGGCCGCCAAAGTGAGGGCAATATCCTCACCGAGCCCCATCTTGACTCCTCCCTCCTTCAGGGCCTCTATAATCATAAAACCGTAGGCGGGACCGCTTCCGCTGAGACCCGTAACGGCATCGATAAGATCCTCCTTTACGATTATCGAAATCCCCACCGAATCAAAAATTGCGCGGGCAAGGGCAAGATCATTTTCCGTTGCATAGCCCCCGGGAGCGAGTGCCGCAGCCCCCGCTCCTATAAGTGCAGGTGTATTGGGCATAACGCGGATCACACGGACCTTTCCACCCAGATTTTCCTCCAGAAAGCTGAGGGGAATGCCCGCTGCAATTGAAATGAAAAGCTCATCTCCGCGGACGGAACCCGATATTTCACGAAGAATATCCCCCATAGCCTGAGGCTTTATGGCGAGAATAACGATCGTGGCATTTTCCAGTGCTTCATTATTGTTCCCGGTCACATTGACACCGTAATTTCTGCTCAGGTAATCCAGTCTTTCGCGTGCCAGATCGGAAATGATCACATCGCCGGCATCTGTCAGTCCTGCCGAAATGATGCCACGCGCCAGGACTTCTCCCATATTCCCGCCACCTATTATCGTTACCTTCTGCCCCCGCAACATATCGGACGATTCCTCCTCTTTTCTGTTATAAGCCACCAAATTCAAAAGAAATATAAACTTGACTTTTGGCCTTACAATAATTACTTAAACACATTAATTACCTTTTGTTGTCAAGGAGAAATAATGTTTGTAATCGGAAACCTCTTAGAGGCTGTTGCCAGAATCATCGATATAGGTCTGACGTTATATATGTGGGTAATTATCATAAGAGCATTAATCTCCTGGGTAAATCCGGACCCCTACAACCCGGTTATTCAGTTTCTCTACAAGGCCACAGAACCTGTCCTCTATTACGTCAGATATTACATGGGGAGGTGGATTCCCCCACTTCGCGGCATCGGGATTGATATTTCTCCCATTATTGTAATCCTTGTCATCATATTCCTTCAGAGCTTTCTCGTGAGGACTCTGATGCAGATGGCACTGTATTTCAAATAGCCATATCTTTCGTGATTATTATTTACAAGACCCGGATTGATACATGATTTCCATACAAGAAACGAAAGAGGGCGTTGTTTTCAGCATTCGAGTCATTCCGCGGTCATCGAGATCTGAAATCGCGGGGATACAGGATGATGCACTGAAGCTGAAGATTACATCACCGCCTGTAGAGGGAAAGGCCAACGAGGCGTGTATCCGGGTTCTTTCGGACCTTTTAGGTGTCAGAAAGTCAAGAATTACGATTGTATCGGGTCACAAATCCAGAAACAAGAGGATAGCCGTCTCGGGAATAGGGAAGGAAGACATCGAATCCATTGCCTCTGCTTTCTGAAAACCAGGACAATTCTTTCCTATGGAAAACCTCAATCAAGACCATGAAAAAGAAAACAAACGCGTCGTAAAGGCAGCGGGTACAGTCGGTTTGGCCACACTGCTCAGCAGGATCTTCGGGTTTCTGCGTGACATGGTGGTTGCCGCCTTCTTCGGGGCGGGGCTCGCAACAGACGCCTTTTTTGTGGCCTTCAGAATTCCGAACCTTTTGAGACGCCTCTTTGCCGAAGGGTCCCTTACCATCGCCTTCGTTCCCGTCTTTACCGAATACCTGAAAAAAAAATCGAAAGAGGACGCCTTTGAGCTCGCCAATATCGCCTTCACGCTTCTTTCCATAATCCTGGCTTTCGTTTCCCTTATCGGCATTCTCCTCTCCCCTTTTATTGTCATGCTCATTGCCCCCGGTTTTACAAAGGTGCCCGCCCAATATGAGCTGACCGTACTTCTCACCCGATTCATGTTTCCCTATATATTCTTTATCTCCCTCGTCGCACTGTGCATGGGAATCCTCAATTCACTCAGACATTTTGCCGCACCGGCCCTCGCCCCCGTGGCCCTCAATATCTCGATCATTATTGCCGCACTCACATTGCGAAATTATTTTACCGAGCCGATCTTTGCCCTTGCCGTGGGCGTCATGGTGGGGGGAATACTACAGCTTGCCATGCAATTCCCCGTTCTTCGATCCCTGGGGGTTCGTCTGAAACCGAACTTTAATTTCAGACATCCCGGCATAAAGAAGATAGGCCTTCTGATGCTCCCTGCAGTCTTTGGGGCCGCTGTCTATCAGGTAAACATATTCGTCGGCACACTTTTGGCCTCATTGCTACCCGAAGGGAGTGTGTCCTATCTCTATTACGCCGACAGGGTGGTCCAGTTGCCACTTGGAATATTCGGAATTGCCATAGGAACGGCATCCCTTCCGAGCTTTTCCGAGCAGGTTGCACGCGGGGATTATGGGGAACTGAAAAAAACGCTCTCCTTTTCGCTCAGGCTGATCCTCTTTGTGACCATCCCCGCCATGGTTGCACTTATCGTCCTGAGAGAACCGATAATCTCGGTGCTCTTTCAGCGGGGGAAATTTGATCTCCTCTCCACGGTACTTACCTCGAGGGCACTCCTCTATTACGCACTGGGCCTCTGTGCCTTTTCGGTCATCAGGATCATAGTATCGGCATTTTATTCCCTGCAAGACACCAAAACTCCCGTCAGGGTGGCAGTGATCGCAATCGTGGCAAACATCATACTCAGCATCGCGCTTATGTTTCCCCTCAAGCACGCTGGACTCGCACTGGCGACGTCAATTGCCTCCTTTGTAAATGTAATACTACTCTTTATAATATTGAAGCGGAGGATCGGGACATTTCTCGAAAGGGACTTTTTTCTCTCCCTTGCAAAGGTAACGGCATCTTCGCTTGCAATGGGCGGCTTTCTCTATCTCATCCTTTACGGTTTACAATGGAACAACAAGGG
>CAYSHT010000056.1:0-13581 GCA_964430915.1 uncultured Syntrophaceae bacterium | reverse complement strand
AGCGCGGGAGCGGTGGTCAGCTCCGAAGTAAGCAGAATCTTTTCCGCACGGCTGGGAACTATCGAAAAGATACGTCATGGCGTGAAACCTGAGCTTTCCTATACCTATATTCCCTCTGTTGATCAGGAGGACATTCCCGATTTTGCCGATGAGATACCGGAGGCGAACCTTGTGAATTTCTCCGTGACAAATACTCTCACTGCACGGCTGAGGGATGAGGAGGGAAAGGTCAGTTACCGGGAGGTTTTCCGTCTGAAACTGGGGCAGGATTATAATGTCAGTGAAGCGAGGAGAGACATTGAGCTGCCCGGTGACAGGAGGAGACCCTTTGGCGACATCACCATAGAGATGGACCTCAATCCCTTTCGTTACCTCGCCCTTGATTCCGATGCCGTCATTGACATAAATGCGGGGGAATGGAAAAAATTAAACGGTCGCCTCGATATCAGTGACGAAAGAGGCGATTCGCTGACCTCCGAATACCGGTATACCAGGGATTCCGTCGAGGAGTTGAATCTTTCGGCCAGGGCGAAGGTTGTAGAGACACTTGATCTTCTCTACGGCCTGCGGAGAAACGAGCTCTATAAGAAAGATCTGGAGACAAAGTTCGGTATCGATTATCACCGACAATGCTGGGGTGTAGAGCTGAGCTACAGGGATTCCGACGATGACAGGAGTGTTATGGCTCTCTTTTCTCTCACCGGTCTCGGAAGAGCGGGAAGTTCTCAAAATTGGTAGGCCTATTTATATAGTTTTTCCTTGACAAATCCATTTTAATTTCATAGTTTACCCCTTCAGTTCTTACGGGTAAACGGTGATTTATGAAGACATATAGTGCTAAAAAAGAAGAGGTATCGAGAGACTGGTATGTTATTGATGCCAGCGATAAGGTGTTGGGAAGACTGGCAGCGGAGATAGCGGTCCGCCTGAGGGGCAAACATAAGCCGATTTATACACCTCATGTCGATACCGGCGATTTTATCGTTGTGGTTAATGCCGAGAAGATTACCCTTACGGGTAACAAACTCAAGCAGAAGATGTATTATCGACACAGCGGCTACCCCGGAGGATTAAAGAGTGCTACGGCTGAGAAGATGCGTGAAAAGAAACCGGAAAGTCTTCTTCGTATCGCCGTGAAAGGCATGCTCCCGAAGAACAGGCTGGGCAGACAGATGCTGACGAAATTGAAGATATACTGTGGTGATGAGCACCCCCATGGCGCTCAGAATACACAGATACTGGAAATGTAATTAGGGTAGGAGATCAGGTACTATGGCCGACAAGAGATTCTATGCCACAGGCAAGAGAAAAAACGCAGTGGCACGGGTATGGATGAGAGAAGGAAGCGGTAATTTCGAAATAAACAAGAGAGCTTTTGATGAGTATTTCCCGCGAGATATTCTGAAAAGACTGGTCTGGCAGCCCCTTGATATTACCGAGAACAGAGACAAGTTCGATTTCTTTGTCAACGTGGCCGGCGGCGGTATTTCCGCACAGGCTGACGCGATTAAACACGGCATATCGAAGGCGCTTGTGGAGTATGATGCCGACCTGAAAACCACTCTTCGAAAAGCCGGATTCCTCACCAGGGATTCAAGGATTAAAGAGAGAAAAAAATACGGTCAGCCCGGAGCGAGAAAAAGGTTCCAGTATTCGAAGAGATAATATCATTAAACCTATGGGGGCCTTGGCCCCCTTTTTTTTTGGAGGGAACAGATGATACAAGCAGGAATATATGGGGCAAGCGGTTATACGGGGCAGGAGCTTTTGCGGCTTCTCATCTCTCATCCGGAGGTGGAAGTGGCGGCCGTAACGTCGAGAAAGTACAAGGGTACCCCTGTGTCCGACGTATATCCCGTATTCAGGGGTTTGACCGATCTTACCTACATCGATGCATCTCCCGAGCGGGTTGCCGGGCTCTGCGATGTCGTTTTTCTTGCGGTTCCCCATGGTGAGGCAATGGCGGCGGCCCCAGCTTTTTTGGAGGCGGGGAAAAAGGTTGTGGATCTCAGCGCCGATTTTCGGCTGCGTGATCGGGCAACCTATGAGAAATGGTATATTAAGCACAGTTCGGCCCATCTCATCAAACAGGCTGTCTACGGGCTTCCCGAACTATACAGAGACGATATCAGGAAGGCCGATCTTGTCGCCAATCCCGGCTGCTATCCCACGGGTGTCATCCTGGGCCTTGCACCGCTTCTGAAAGGCGGCTATATTAACATCTCGTCGATCATCGTCGATTCCAAGTCGGGAACAAGCGGCGCGGGGAGAGATCTGCAGATGGGATCGCTCTTCTGTGAAGTCAATGAGGGCTTTAAGGCCTATAAGATAGGTGTGCATCGTCACGCCCCCGAGATGGAACAGGAACTCTCCGTGCTTTCAAAGGAAGAGGTGAAAATTCTCTTTACCCCCCATCTTCTGCCCGTAAACAGGGGGATATTGAATACCATCTACGCGGATATGAAGGGATCCTATGACGCCGCACAAATTTCCGGTATCTATGAAGATTTTTACGGTGACGAGAAATTTGTGAGAGTTTACAAGACAGGGAGCCTGCCGAATATCTCATCGGTCAGGGGGTCCAACTACTGTGATATAGGAATCACCGTTGATGAGAGAACGGGAAGAATTGTGATAGTCTCCGCCATCGATAATCTGATGAAGGGAGCCGCCGGTCAGGCCGTGCAGAATATGAACCTCATGTATGGATTTCCGGAGGATGCCGGTCTCGATCTGGTGTCCCTTTTTCCATAGAAGCTGTGATGCTTCTGAGATTTTAGCATAGCTTTCTGCCCGATGAAATGAGGCATTCTGAGAGGAAACAATGAGTCTGCACTTTTACAACACCCTGACGAGGAAAAAAGAAGAATTTGTCCCGAATGAAGAAGGAAAGATTGGGATCTATGTATGCGGAATTACCGCCTACGACGAGTGTCATATCGGTCATGCCCGTTCGGCGGTGGTTTTTGACGTTATTTATAAGTACCTTAAGTACAAGGGGTATCAGGTCAACTACGTCAAGAATTTTACCGATGTGGATGACAAGATTATCGCGAAGGCCAATGCCGAGAATACCGATATAGCGGAGATATCGGAACGGTTTATGAGGGAACATAATGAGGATATGGACAAACTGGGTGTGGCGCGACCCACAATAGCCCCCAGGGCGACCGAAAATATCCAGGGAATGATACGGCTCATCTCGACCCTTATCGAAAAGAAACATGCCTACGTGGTTGAAGGTGATGTCTTTTACGCCATTGACAGCTTTGAAGGCTATGGCAAGCTTTCGGGGAGAAACCTCGATGACATGATGGCGGGCGCGCGGATCGAGGTGGATGAACGGAAGAGAAATCCCTTCGATTTTGTCCTCTGGAAATCCAGCAAAGAGGGGGAACCCTGGTGGGACAGCCCCTGGGGACGGGGAAGACCCGGATGGCATATAGAATGTTCCGCCATGAGCCAGCGATATCTGGGAGAGAACTTTGATATCCATGGCGGTGGGGAGGACCTGATTTTCCCGCATCATGAGAATGAGATTGCCCAATCGGAGGGCGCGTCGGGTACGACCTTCGCGAACTACTGGATACATAACGGATTTATCAAGATTAACAGCGAAAAGATGTCAAAATCTCTGGGAAACATCTTTTCAATAAAAGATGTGCTGAAAAATTATCATCCCGAGGTGGTGCGACTCTTCATCGTTCAGAGCCACTATAAGAGCTATATCGACTATTCCGACGATGCCCTCGCCGAGGCCCGGACGGGAATGGAGCGGTTTTATTCAACACTGAAAAATATCGACGATATTCTTGAGGAAGAGATTGATTTTACCGGTATTTCTTCAAAGGACCTCGCAGGTAACGATGCCGAAGTGTATGAAAAGATAGAGGAACTACCCAAAAAATTCGTCGAGGCAATGGATGACGATTTTAATACGGCCCGTGCCCTCGGGTACATCTTTGATGCGATTCGGTTGATGAACGGGTATCTCGCCGAAAAGGGCTTTACTCCCTCCCCCGAATCGCTTTTCGTCTTGGATACGGCAAAGGGATATATACGAGAAGTAGGCAAGGTGCTGGGATTGTTTCTTGAGGACCCCGATGAGTATTTTGAGGTGGACAGGAAACGGGAGGCCCATAAGCGGGGCCTCGATGTGGACGAGATAGAACGCCTTATTGGTGAGAGAAGAGAGGCCAGAACCGCAAAGGATTGGGCGCGGGCCGACAGCATACGTGATTCTCTTGCCGAAAAAGGAGTGGTCCTGAAGGACTCACCCACCGCGACTGAATGGAAAATCGCCTGAGCGTTACCTTTTTTCAGCCTAATTTTCCGTTTCTATAGTTATATCAAGAACTTCTATGTTTCTCGTTCCTCCCGGTGCCCTGAAGGTAACTTCTTCGCCTATCTCTTTTCCGATGAGTGCCTTGCCGATCGGCGAGGTGACGGATATTTTATTCTTGCTTATGTCCGATTCAAAGGGCCCCACGAGCCGATACTGTGTCGTTTCACCGGAATCCATATCCTCTATCGTGACCGTTGTTCCGAAGACGACCTTTTCGTCGGTAAGATTGTTAAGGTCGATCACCACCGAGGTGGCCAGATTATTCTCTATTTCCTGTATCTTCCCCTGTATGAAGGACTGCCGTTCCTTTGCCGCGGCGTATTCGGCATTTTCCGAGATATCTCCGTGGGCCCTCGCCTCTTCTATATCCTTTATATTTTGAGGAACATCAACCCGGTTCAACCGTTCCAGTTCTTTTTTCAGATTGTCAAATCCCGCTCTCGTTATGGGAAATTTATCCATTTCAATCCTCCGTTCGTATCTCTTTTGCCCTGTGAACCCTGGATTTCCCGACCTACCCCGTTCTTCCCGCGTGATAGAGGGAGAAATCCGTTATTGTAAAAATAAAAAACCATATAGCCGCCTCTTCGAGACGGCTATATGGAGCAATAGATATTCTATATAATATCGAGGAGTTTTTGTCTACTCGTATATTTTTTCTTCCTCGGCAAAGGCATCTTCCGCATCGGCTTCATAGTCACGGGGAAGATTCGCCGCCTTTTGCAGGAGGTATTCACGGTACCATTCGTGTGCCGTTATCATCGACATCACCTCGCTCGTTCCTGTCCAGATCGATGCGAGACGAACATCGCGGTATATGCGTTCTAACGGCAATATCGTCGTATATCCGATCCCGCCCACGACCTGCATTGCGTTGTGGACCACCTTCTGACAGGATTCGGTTATGAATTTCTTGCTTTCCGATACCATGCGGCGAATGAGGTGCATGTCGACCCCTTCGTCAACGGCGCGGGCCGTTGCATACGCCATGGCACGGGCCGCATCAAGAAGCATGACCGCTTCGGCAATCTGAAAGCTCACCCCCTCGAACTGGGCAATAATCTGGCCGAAGGCCTTTCGCCGTGATGTATAATTCGTTGCGATTTCGAGTGCGGGTCTCGCAGCCCCGATAGTCATCACGGCGGTCCCCAGACGTTCGGGAATCATCATGGTATTGAAGACGGGGTAGGCACCGTTCACCTCACCGAGGACATTTTCCTTCGGGACCTTTACATCCTTGAAGATAAGACGTGCCGTTCCGCCACCGCGGCATCCCATGAGACCGTAAAGATATTTTGTCTCCACTCCCTCCGTGCGATCGACGAGAAAAGCGGTGAGGGATTTTTGCGATTTGACCTCGGGATCGAAATTGGTGCGGGCATAGACGAGGAAAAAATCAGCCCCTTCACCGCCCACGATAAAGCGTTTCTGACCGTTTAAGAGAAAATGATCGCCCTTGTCCTCTGCCGTTGTGGTCGCGCCGAAAAAGTCGGACCCGCCCCGCGGTTCCGTCAGACCTTCGGCGGCGAAGAGCTCACCTTTCAGGAGGGGTTTTACATACTTTTCCTTCTGTGCATCCGTTCCATGAATTATGATGGCGTCACATACCAGCTCCGCTCCCACACCGAAGACACAGGCAAATTCGTAACCGAGTGTCCCGATCTCTTCAATTACCGCACAGGTCGTGACCCAGTCCATGTCCCTGCCGCCCCACTTCTTCGGATACCGGCAGCCCAGAAGGTTTCTCCGCCCCGCTTCTCTCAGAAATTCTTTGGGAAACTTGATCTTGTCCTTGTCCATGTCGAGAATCATATCTCTCGGGACCCACTTGACGAGATCCCGGGCCTCATCTCTGATTTTCTTCTGTTCTTCCGTCATCAAATAGTCAAACATTTTTTCTCCTTTCTCTCTATGTACTCAATCGCTTATTGTACTCTTGAAGGGAAAATACATCCTATCATGTCATGGAACGGAATATTTTCGTGAAGACTACCAATTTGTATGAAGATTGTAAAGGGCAAGCTTTTTACTTCTCCGTCTATGACGAAAAATCTCTACAGGGACATGTAATCTTTCTTCCCACTGTTATTGCTTCATATTTTAATAGCTTGGTATGTGTGATATAGGAATAGAGTACACCATCAAATCGGCACAATAACCTTATAGAAAGATAAGGAGGGAATATGATGGAGGCAATTCAAAACATTTCTCAATGGGTCCAGTCACTCGCCCAGGGTTTTATAAAGGGGAACGACCTCTGGCAGGTTGTCCTCTCAGTGGCGATATTTGTGGCGGGTTTTGTACTCCTTGAATTCCTGTGGCGATTTTCCAACCGGCAGATGGAAAAGGTCCTGAAGAAAGGTGCGTTAAAGGAGTGGATGCCTTATGTGACGGGCATTTTCCCCGTACTCCGGCTTGCCTTTGCCGCACTCATCCTGAAAGTTGCCTCGGCTCCCCTTTTATTGCCCAAACAGTTGCAGACCCTTCTCGACGGACTGGAGATGTTCCTCCTTGCACTGGCCCTGATGTTTTTCGTATTTCTTCTGGTCCGTATGCTCGATCTTATCAAGCTGGTAATGCCGGCGGGAACGAGAAGGAAGCTCTCGACAAAAGTCTTTAAAAACCTGAAGGGAACCCTCCGGATTTTGGGGGTTGTCATTGCCGCGGGAGTCTTTGTCTATACCCAAAAGGCGCTCTTCCCGGAATGGCTCTGGAAATCGGCGTGGTGGGACTACCTGCTGATCGTGATCGTATTTGCAGTTATATACATCGGCGGCAGGCTCTTCTCGGTTTTTCTGGAGACCATGACGGATGCGATGAAAGATACGGAAGAGAAGGCCCATCTCAGGCTGGTTTTATCAGCGGCGATCTGGCCCATACGATTTCTGCTCCTGGCAATCGCCGTTTATGCAGCGAACGAAATCCTGACGCTTCCCGAAGGTGCCAGTTCGGTGCTGGCAACAGTCATCAGCGTCCTCGGCGCACTCGTCGTGGTGCTCTTTCTCTATCGGCTTCTCGATGTCCTGGAATACCAGTTAACCAGATTCGTCATGAGAGACGATAACGAGTTTGACATGAATTTCGTTCAGATGGTGAGGATAATTGCACGGACACTCGTTATTATCTTCGGTGTTAT
Source organism: uncultured Syntrophaceae bacterium (assembly GCA_964430915.1). GTDB lineage: Bacteria > Desulfobacterota > Syntrophia > Syntrophales > UBA2210 > JAFGBH01. The sequence continues at coordinate 6,100 of CAYSHT010000056.1, read as the reverse complement.
TTATCTTCTCAAAGCGGCGACGGGCAAGCCGATGACGACGCTCCTAGCCGGCCTTGGAATAGGCGGCCTCGCTGTGGCACTGGCCGCACAGGATACCTTAAAGAATCTCTTTGGCAGTTTCATGCTCATGATCGACAAGCCTTTCGGTGTCGGCGACTGGGTACTGGTTGAAGGAACGCAAGGCAGGGTGGAAGAGATAGGGTTTCGCTGTACAAGGATACGAAATTTCTGGGGACACCTCCTCTCCATCCCCAATGAAAAAATGGCCTCCATCACTATCGAAAACGTCGCGAGTCGCCCCTATATCAGGCGGTGGATGAATGTGACGATTACCTACGATACGCCGCCCGACAAGGTGGAGCGGGCCGTCGAGATAATCAAAGAAATCCTGAAGGACAGAAAAGAGCTTCATCGCCAGTATCCCCCCAAGATCATGTTCAATGATTTTAACGATGCCTCATTGAATATTCTTGTCGTATACTGGTTCGGGCACAACGACTACTGGAAGTCGATAGAATTTAATGAGATTATCAATTTTGAAATTCTCCGAGCCTTCAATGAAGAAGGCATCGAGTTTGCCTTCCCCACGACGACCACCTATCTTGCGCACGATGATAGGAGGCCGCTTACAATTTCGCTCTCGGGTGGACCGGAGGGCGACATGGAGGTGCCCCTGACCGGTTGAGAGGATTCGTCTAGTGACCCTGAGCGGATTAATCCTGAAAGGGAGGTGACAAAGGACTAATTATGTGGCCGGTGCTTCGGCTTCCTTCTTTTTCTTTTTCTTTTTTGCTTTGCCCTCTTCGGGTGGAGCAGCTGGCGCCTTTTCCTTTGCCGCTTTTTCTTTTTTCGGGGTCGCAAGCCTGTCGTTCTTTATCTTTGCCAGCTCTTCCGTTCTTTTCTTGATCTTGGCGATCGCCGCTATCTTGAGGTTCATTTTTTTTACTTTCGCCTTGAGATTTTTTAGAATGGTATCTTTCGCAATCCCTTTAGGATCGATTCCCTTTTCGACAAGGTATGAACGTCGCTCATTCAGTTTCGCCTCATAATAGGCCTTGTGGTCTACTGCCGTTGCTTCCTGTTTGGAACCCATGCTTTTCTCCCTTTCTTATTTCTGCATCCATGTATTATTTATATGCCTGGCTTAACCCGCGCCATTCCCAATAGACTGACTCGCTTTAATAACTCGGACAGGCGAAGGGTTACTCCTATCAGGGTTTCGATACAAAAGCCACTGATATATTTCAGAAATGTGCAGCTTAACCGGTAGTTAAAGCTTTTTTATGACCAATTTTGTTAATAGGAAAAAGAAAGTGAAACGGACCCGAACCAGTGTTCCTTTTCCTGTCCCCTGAATTCCTTGGTACGCATTACCTGGGCATAGGAAAGCTTGAATTGATAGAAGATAACGCTGATGCCCGCTGAGATATCGGCGACTAAGTTTTTCCTGTCCACGCTGTGACTGTCGGTGAAGGTGTTTCCATCCAGAAATATATCGCGGAGTACGGCGCGTCCGTCAACGGAACCGAAAAGGTAGATGCCGTATGGTATGCTTCCGGGGCTACGGGGATCGCCTATGCCTGCGGGAGCGCTCGTATCGCCGGCAGGTCGGATCAGTGATGTACCAAAATCGACGGGGACATTCAATCCGAGTCGTGTTTCCACACCGGCATTTGCATAGACCGATACATTTCCCACTGCCCCGCCCAGGTGGGTAATGGTGTCACTTCCCAGTCCGTTTCTGGCCTCCATTCTGAATACCCGATACTTGCGCTCGGCAATGATGGCAAGCCCCGGTTCGTTTTTGAGCTGATTATCCCATCCGTTCGAAATCTCAACCCCTTTGATCTCATGAACCAGCCGCTGTGTTCTGTCGGCATAGGATTGCGGGCCTATGATTCCGAGCTGAATTTCGAGGGAATCCAGCCGCCGGTCGTTCTTGTTGTGAAAGGCAATGCCGAAATAGGTCCATCCTGCGTAGGGCCTGTCGCCTTCAATCAGGTCATACCGTACGGTATCCTCCGGCGTGTACATGTTCTGACCGATCGAGAGGGCAATGTTTCGCTGCAGGTCGGGTTCGTTAATAAAGGGTATCTTCTGTATGAGGGGCAGGCTCCATTCTGGGAGGTTCGGGCTTTCCGCGTAGCTCGTGAGATCAGGGGAGACCCAGGTAAGCTTCACTCCATTGGTGTAAGCCTGGTCGGTGCGTGCAACAATATCGTTTTCAAAATAAAAGCTGAAGGTATGCAGGTCTTTGTAGCTCTCGGCGGCGAAGAGCGCACCGGCAGAGAAGAGCAAAAAGGCTACCTGAACTCCGACGACGATGTATTTCATGCGATTCATTAGGAGAAACCTGCTAATAGAATGTCTTAAAAAACTATATACAGTGTATTGGCGAATAATTCATTATCGGATGATAAAAATAAATTGTTCTATCACGGACAAATGAAAATTCGCGGAAGTACGCGAGAATCGAACCCACACTGAGACAAATTGTTACCTATATAATCAATAAGTTAGAAAGGGTAAAAATAGCTTGGGGAACATCTGGGGGACGATGAGGCTTCCTTCCTGAAATATGCAAAACTGTCTTTATTCGCTTAATCCAAGATTTCAATCAGCAATCAATGACAAAGACAGGGCCTATGTGAAGCCCTACCTTTGTTGGTTGTTATATGGTACCTGCTGCTAAAATTTTCTGCGCTTACTCATCCTTATTGCGTGCTCCCTTCTTTTGTTGCTTCCACAACCTCCTCTGTCGTTTCTTTAACAGCCTCCGCTGCATCCGATGCCATATCTTTACCCGCTTCAACCGCGGCAGCAGCCCCTTCTTTTGTTGCTTCCACAACCTCCCCTGTCTTTTCTTTAACAGCCTTCGCTGCATCCGATGCCATATCTTTACCCGCTTCAACCGCGGCTTTTTGATCAGTTTCCTTGCTACCGCTATCGCAGCCTGTTATACACATACAAAACGACAACAAACAAATTATTCCCAACACCAATAAGATACGTTTCATAAACATTCCTCCTTTAAAAATAGATCCCGCAGGCCACATGAACCTTGCGGGGTCCTGTTTGAATTCTACCCCTGGTTTCCAGGAGACCGATATCCGTGACTACCGGGGAGCAACCTCCATGCTTTTCATGGGCTCATTAAATCAGGGTTCCCATAGCGAGGCTCTTTTGTTCCTTTTTTTATCAATATCTCGCAATCGATCATTGGGTCCGGTAGCCGGACTTTTTCATGTCGGATAACTTCCCAGAAATATCCTCTGTTCCATTCAAAACCCAAACCTCTGCCGTATTGAGATTAAGTGTTCCTGATATCCCCGTTTCCCTGATTATAATTCCTTTGATCGTCTTTTCATTCAGTTCGGTCGGATTGACATGCACCACTATGATTTCATCAGCATCAGAGATAGAGGAAACTCCACCGCCTGGTAGATAAATCGCACCGGTAGAAAAATCCACGGCATAGGCAATAATGCCCGGGATGAGAAAAAACAGGAGTCCTACCCCATCCAAAACCGCGACTCCCACGTCAATGCGCCCGCCATGCTGCCCCCTTCTTTCCGGATACAAAAGCGTGCCGCACGCCGATATTTGAACGAGAAAACTTACTAAAATAAAAATGTTGATTATTTTTTGCAAATTATTGTCTTTTTCATTTCTGAACCTCCTTATTTGATTTATTGATGTCTCGCTAACAGATCTTCAGCCGCTCGCCTTCAGTCTATCTGATCTGTTCAGTCTTTTTTTCTTCTCATGACCTGCAAAACGGTGCCACCCACGAGTATGAATATAGCGACTTCGCCTAACAGTTATAGTATAGATTTATTATCCTGTTATGCGAGTTCTTACAATGACAGATGCTGAAAGAGATATCAGGAGGAAGTTAAGGGCAAATCTAATATTACGCTTCTGCTTAAAAGTCCATTTTGAGCCCCCTGCTCCGTTATGACTGACGCTGAGTTTTTCACGCCTAAATACAGTGATTTTTGAATATCGCCTTTAAAAATTTTTAATCCGGCTATAAAAGTCGAGCCGAAAGCATCGCCCACCCCGGTAGTGTCAATGCGGCGCTTCTCCTTAAATATGTCCTGGTGGTAAAATTTATTCCCATCATATGCGTCGGCGCCGTTTTTTCCTTTTGTTATAACAACAATAGCCGGCCCCCAATCTTTGAGTATTTTTAATAAATTTTTCATATTATTTAAGAACCTGTTGTTTTGATTGCGGTTCTTTTCTTCGGAAATTACCAATTCAATAGCTTCATCCTTATTTAAAACCAGTACTTCCAGCTTGGGCAAGTATTTGCCTATCGCCTTAATTCCGCTATGCAATTGTCTATGTCCTGGATTCCAGGCTATCTTGGCTTTGGTCTTAAATACATTTTTAATGACTTGGCGCCAATTTCCGGATAAAGAAGTTAAATATATCCACTCCGCACCATCCAATATTTTGACTTCCCGATCGGCAATATCAAGCTTTTTATTAGCCGCTCGATTGGAAAAAACAATATGTTCATTTGCCTGGCCGACTACTAAAAACGAAAATCCGGATTCCACGTCCCGGATAATTTGAATACAATTAATATCAACTTTATTTTTTTTAAAATTATTCATTATGCCGACGCCTCTATTATCGTCACCAATAGCGGCCATGGCGCCAACTTTGAATCCAAGTTTGGCCAAACATACGGCTGCATTAGCAGCTCCACCGCCATATGTTGAATAAGCTTTATCAACTTTAAGCTTTGCCCCATATTCAAAAGCCAGCAATTTTTGCCTTAAAATATCATTCTTATTATCGATCAATATACCGTCTTTTGTATAAAAGGTAATATCTTCAGTGGCGCCTCCTATAGTTATAAAATCATATTTCATAATTAAATTTTATATCTTTTGATAATTTGATTTGATAATATTGTTTCTGATGGGAGGAAGTATAGGAATAACGCTCTTGTATGTCAACGGAATATTGGCCCCCATATCTGGGGTGCGGCGCCCGTAACCGAGAAAGGAATGTATCGCAGTGTCCATCCTTTTGAGAAAAAGGAAGTTCTTATCAAAACATTTCAGATCATGCCCCGCTGATTGAAACTATTTGCCTCGCAATTATAAATTGATTTGAAAACATTGGCTATTTATCGTAGATAAGACCCATTATAAAACTTTCAAACCAACACGGGAGGAGTGTCATTATGATACGTAAATTGCTGATTGCCGCCATGCTGCTGCTGACAACCTACACTTTTTGCGCAGCCCAGTCATTGGAAATGGATTTAACTGCAGGAACGACGTCAGTGTCGGGCGGTATACACTATAAAAGCTACCTGGAGTCCGGTTATTTTCGCGTGGGCGCCTCGGGGGTCTATACAGACGATGATGAAACGGAATACAAATGGGGGGCATTGAATGTGATGGTGGGAAGCGACACGCTGGTTCCCGGTTTGAGCTGCGACGTGGGTTTGCGAGGGATCTTTGGATCGGCGGATGATGCGAGCGTTTCCGGAGACGTCGGTGCACTCGGGTTCACGGGTACCGTCGGTTATCTTTTCCCGCGCACCATGATCCCCGTTCCCCTGGAGATTTTCGGAGAACTCACATGGGCGCCGCGGTCGTTGACCTTCATGGACACCGAAGACTACTTCGAATTCAACGCTGGCATCGGTTTCCGTATTATCCAAAGCGCCTCCATAGTCGGCACCTACACCAAATACGACGTTGAAATGGAATCCGGCCCTGGTGATTGGACCCTGAGCGACGACGTGTTCCGGGTGGGGCTGATCATGCGCTTCTAAGGGTCGATAAGATTATTCATCGCCTCTTTGATCTTGGTCGTGAAATGAGGATTTACTTTGCTTGAATATTTCTGGAAACAAAATAGTAAAACAAATAATCCTATGACATAATCAGAAAGGGAGCAGAAACAATGAGACGGGAAGTCGTTTCGGCATGTTCGTTATGGGTCGTGTTCTTTGTGACTCTGGTTTCCGGATGTACCTCGCTCTACTGGATGGGGGAGAAGCCACGCGTCGATATCGTGAACATTATCCCCAAGGAGATGCGGCTCATGGAGCAGACTTTTCTGATGGAGC
>CAYSHT010000055.1:0-13601 GCA_964430915.1 uncultured Syntrophaceae bacterium | reverse complement strand
ATGCATATTACCGCTTCGGTCTTTATCAATGACGACGAATCGGGCCTTCATGAGGATTATGAACGGTGGCTCGAAGAGATTGCACCCCATGAACCGATCTCACGGTATCGGCATAACCGGACCGGCGAAGACAACGGCGATGCCCATCTGAAGCGACAGGTCATGGGACGGGAAGTTGTCGTCGCCATCACGCAGGGGAGGCTCGATTTCGGTCCCTGGGAACAGATATTCTACGGTGAATTTGACGGGAGAAGGAGAAAGAGGGTCCTCGTCAAGATTATCGGCGAGTAATTACTATACCTGGCAATTCCCGCCTGCTTAACGAGACGTACTTACAGCACGCTGAAGTAACGAAGGATAGAGCACAATGCAGTCCCGATGAGTCGGGATTTATAAGGCCATCAAAGGATCGATCGCTTGCCGTTGTACCGCTCGGTATCGTAAAACTTCTCTATATCCACCAGCCTCAGCTTGTCAACGACCTTCGCGAGGGGAACCGAGGTGATTTCCCCGTGTGAGAAGCTTACCATTCGGCCAAAATCTTCGTTCAATATCATATCGACGGCGGCAATACCGAATCTTCGTGCCATGAGCCGGTCACGGGCAGAGGGAACCCCGCCACGTTGGAGGTGACTCAAAATAACGTATCGCGCCTCTAAACCGGTTCTCTTTCCGATCTCATCAGCAACATGGGCAGCAATTCCTCCCAGGGATGTGTGTCCGAAGTCATCAACCTTTTTATCTTTCACAAACTCCTGCATTCCCGTCTGTTTTGCCCCCTCGGATGCCACGATAATACTGTATTGGATCTCCCTGCCTCCCCGTTCCTGAAGGAGTTCACACACCCTCTCGATACTGAAAGGATGTTCGGGTATCAGAATAATATAGGCGCCGCTCGATTCTCCCCCATAGAGGGAAAGCCAGCCCGCATGACGCCCCATGGTTTCCACCACAAATATCCGACCATGAGAGCCGGCCGTGGTCCGCAGCCGATCTATTTCTTCGGTGATGACATTTACCGCCGAGTCAAATCCGAGAGAATAATCGGTACCGAGGAGATCGCCATCAATGGTCTTGGGAATTCCCACCGTTTTGATGCCGCATTTGTAGAGATTATTTGCAACGCCGAGGGTGTCCTCACCGCCAATGGCCACTATCGCATCGATTCCAAGTTTTTCTATATTTTCGATCAACTTTTTGGAGCGGTCATTTTGGGGATTGAAGGGGTTTGTCCTGGATGTACCCAGATTCGTTCCCCCGTAGCGATCCCATGCCCTGACTATCTCCTCATCAAGATGTCGCAGGTTTCTGGCACAGCTCTCAGGGTCATCGGGGTCGACCTCCGTCAGTCCCTTCCAGCCTTCTAGGACTCCAATAACCTCAAAATCAGACGAGCGTTTTTTGGCAAGGCAGGGATCCAGGGCCGTTTTCGTAACCCACTTTACCGCCCCATTCAGGCCAGGACAGTCACCACCTCCCGTTAAAACTGCTATTTTCATCATTACCTTCCCCTTTATTCGATGTGTCCGAGGCTCTCCTTTTCCAGGTAGGTAAAATCTACATGTTCATAGCGGTAGGGGAGAGAACTTCGAATATTATCGGGTATTGATCCCCATTTTGCTTCGAATTCTTCGAGATAGCTGCGACGGCCCTTCAGGAAATCTTGCACCTTCCTTTTCAGCGATTCCTTGTCCTGAAACATGGGATAGGAGCACATAAGATCCATGTTGGATCGGTCGCTCTTAATGGGATGATGGAATCCCAGGTGATCCGGATCGGAACCGAATCGAAGTTGTACCCTCAAAATATCGCTGTACGACGCCAGAGACTGCCTCAACGACACCTTCATCTCGTGCTCTCCCATCGTCCCCGTATTTGCGAGGTAACATTTGATCCTGTTTTTCTTTACGATATCATAAAAGAGCATGGCATGCTCCAGCCTGTCCCCCGCTATGAAAGGATCGAGGAAAAAGACACGCTTGAACGAACCGGCCTCATCGGGATTGCCACCCGTGCTCTCGATGGATTCTCCATAGATAAACTGCATCGTTGCCTGCTCCGGCGTGAGCTTTGATATGACATTGGCAAGGGGATTTCTCGTCAATATAATTATATAATCGATGATATCGGCCCGGAGACTTTTGCTCGCAAGGCCGAGGTTATCGCGCCTGATGACTGCCCGGCCATTTCCCGTCTTGCTCGTATCCATGAAATCAGGGATATAGGGATACCGCGATATGGCAACATTTTCGAGGAAGGTGTCCGATGACAGGGAAGCACGCAGTATTTCAGGCTGACTCTCATCGAGACCTTCCGTTTTGATATAGACACCGCCCAATTCAAAGGCCGCATAGCTTCCGTCAAAACCGAGCGTCCCGCCGTCATCACCGATCATCTCAGATGTCTCTCTCGGCAGTTTCGCAAGTTTTCTGCATAGGGTCGTTGTTTTCCCCGTAGCGGTGAGCCCCGAAACACCGGTTGCCCTCTCCTGAAGTTCAGGCCGTTCAGTCTCCAGATTATAAATCCAGAGATGGTCCCTCCTGGCACCGCTGTGTAAAAATATTCCCAGTTTGTCTATTTCCTTTACCCGCCAGCTTTCAAATTGAAAAACTCCCTTTTTTGCCTCACCGACATAGGTACTGTTTCGGCAGATCTTGACCTGATCGCCTCTTTTCTCCCCCATCCAGAGACGGATTGCCACATCCTTTTCAAGGAGCTTCTTAAACTTATTTCGTTCAAACTCATCATCGGTAAAAAAGATGATAGTATAGGTAGGCTTTTCCACGACTCTCGCCGCAGGTGTATCCTCAAACAAAAGCTTGACTCCATAAGCTATCTGGACATGCTGCTCGGGCATAATAAATCGAGTCGTGACTCCATCCCTACCGTCGCCAATAATCGTATCGATCGAAATGATGCGCTCTTTACTCAGAATCTCCACAGCCTGTGCCGCAAGCGCCTCTTCATCTTCCCCAAAGGGATGATCAACGCTGTTTTTTGTATGTGGCGCCGAGCGGGACATCGGCTCTGAGTCAGCAGCGACAGAACCCAGATTTGTCTGAATAACCCCCTCCTGCTGCAGGGCAATCTCCTTCAATTCATCAAGGGATTTGCACTCGATGAGTCTTTTCTCGTTCTTTGCACTGCAATAGATCGTTTCAGCCGCTTTTTTGAAATAATTCTTCATAAACCTTTCCAACCCTTTTTACGCAATAATATATTATGGAAGCCTCGAACTATAAGAAAAGGGACAGTTCGTGTCAAGATAAAACAGGCTTAAGATACAGAAAAAAAACATTTTTCATTCTCTTGCCGCTCCGAAAATATCTATTCGGTTGCCGTTTCGGGGTAGTGTTTTGCAAGGTAGTCTGTCAGGGCATCGACGGTGCTTGAAAAGGCGATATCTTCCCAGGGAATCTCGAAAGGCCTGAACAGATCGACGGCCAGTGCTTCATCGGCTGCCCGGGGAAGGCCTTCTTTTGCCTCGGCCTCATAGACGACTATTACCACGGAGGTTTCGGGATAGGAGTAGACACCAACCAGAGAACCTATGGCAACTTCAAGCCCCACTTCTTCCCGAGCCTCGCGGGCAGCGGCATCGGGCACCGGTTCACCCACATCCACGAATCCACCCGGGATGACCCACTTGCCGACAGAGGGAGGTATTGCTCGCCTTAACATGACGATTCTTCCGTCAATATCGATAATTGTGCAGGCGGCTATCTTGGGATCGAGATAGAAGACATAATTGCACTCGGTGCATTGAAGGCGTTCCGGTTCACCTTCCTTTATCCGTCTTTTCTCGAGTGCACCCCCGCAGAGGGGGCAGAAATGGTAGTCGTCACTTCGTTGCATGGGGAAGGTATTCCATAAAAAACCGGTAAAAGGCAACAACGACGAGGGAATGTGTGATAGTCCCGTCACTTATCAGGCCCTGTATTTCTTCGAGAGGATAGAGAACGACCTCAATGTCTTCCCTCTCATCAAGCTCCTGACGGCCCGCCGGAACCACGTTTTTTGCAAGAAAGGTGTAGCAGCGGTTGCTCTGTATCGCCGGATTGGGATGGACATTGCCAAGCGGTATCATCTCCCCTTCCCTGTATCCCGTTTCTTCACGGAGTTCCCTCCCTGCGGCACCGAGCGGCGTGTCATCTGCCTCGACGAGCCCCCCGGGGATCTCCAGGGCGATATCACGGATGCCGTGACGGTACTGGCGAATCATTACCACTTCATTATCCGGTGTCAGTGGTATCACATTGACCCAGGAGGATGATTCGAGAATATAGAAATCGTGCTCCCTTCCCGTTCTCGGAGAAATGGCCCTGTCGGTGCGCAGACTGAAGACGCGATAAGACTCGTCTTTCCTGCTTGATAGTATCTTCCAGTGTTTGGGTGGCATGGGCACCTCTATAGTGAAAAAGGGAGATGGGGTCAAGAAGAAAGAATTCTCTCAATCCATTGGATCTCCCCGCAACAAGTTGCGTGGAATCTCCGATTGTTAAGAAAAATGTTTATTTTTTATTCTCGCTCCCCCGCCGCAGAAAGCGGGGAATGCTCGCTTCTCAATTCATTATTTTCCCCTGTGCTCTCCTTCGCTCCTGTGGTAATAATAACCCATTAACTTTGATGCACTCGTAAAGTCAAATTTGGATGGCAAAGTAAAAAGCTTCAAATGGAGGTGCACTCCTTAAGGGCGGTGCACCTCCCGGTAAGGAACATTACGTTTATATTGCATACCTTCGGGATGCCCCCGGTCAAGGCGCGCAAATCCTGAGGCATGAGGCGTACTTACGGTACGTTGCAGTGACGAAGGATGCAGCGCAACGCAGAAGTTGGACTTTTTACGAAACCATCAACGCTGAGGGATGAACTATGGAGATCGTTCCGCTTTCGAAGAGTCATGAGAAGTGGATACGCAAACTGCATCAGAAAAAATACCGCGACGAGGAAGGGGTTTTCATCGCCGAAGGTTTCAATTCCTTTGAGGCCCTAATGAAGGCAACTCGTCACGACATAAAAGAGGTTGTCATAGAAAAATCCATTCCCGAATCAGCCCTGAAAAATCTCCCCTACGGCCTCCCGGTCTATACCTGCTCGAAGAAGGTAATGGAAGTCATCTCCACCGAAGAAAGTCCCCAGGGAATTGTGATCATCTGTCATCAAAAGAATTTTCCCTTTTTCGATCTCGAGAATGGTTCGCCTGGACAAACACTCCTCTATCTGGAAAACATTTCGAACCCCGGCAATCTCGGCACTATTCTTCGCACCGCGACATGGTTCGGCATCAGTGAAATCCTCCTCAGTCCCTTCTCGGTCGATCCGTTTAATACGAAGGTAATACGGGCCTCTGCAGGAACAATCTTCAGCCTGGAAATCTACCTCTCGGTAGAGAGCGCCGACCTTTTTCGACTCGCCGAACAACACAATTACAATCTGATTGCTACCGTCCCTCGCGACGGTGTGCCGATAGGGAGCTGGCAGAGTGCCGGAAAAAACATCATCCTCTTCGGGCCGGAGGCGCAGGGACTCTCGGAAGAGCTTATTGAAAAGGCCCACCACCGTATTTCGATTCCCGGAAAGGGAGATGCGGAATCTCTAAATCTTGCCGCGGCAGCGGCCATCATTCTCTATGAAATCACAGCGAGAAAATCCTGATCATCCCACAGACAATAATGGTGGCAACAAAATCCTTGCATGACCAATAAAATATTGTTAACATGTTAACAATTAACACGTTAACGATGGCAGTAGCGCATGAAAGACATCTCAACTTTTCTCTGTTTTCGCCTCGGTGCACTCTCACGCAGGATATACCGGCATTACAACACGCTGTACTCCCGCTACGGTGTAACGGTAACCCAATCATTCATACTCTTTGATCTCCTGTTACACAAATCAAGCAACGTAAAGGATATCGCCTTCCGGCTGCAGCTCGACAGTCCGGCCATTACCGGCCTTGTAGATCGTCTCGCTAAGGAAAACCTCGTGGAAAGAAAGGAAGATCCCTCGGATAGAAGGGGACTTCTCATTTCTCTTACGGCGAAGGGGGGGAAGCTGGCAGAAGAATTGGAACCCATCGCGAAGGAGTTTAACAAAAAGATGCGAAAGGTCCTCATTCCCGAAGATACTGAGGCCTTTGAACGGTCACTTGACCAATTGGAGAAATTCTTGCAATAGAAAGGGCCTGACACGTTTCCCATAGGATTTCCAGGAAGCACGAGGGCTCATAGAATATATTATTATATCGCAAAGCACGAAGGAGAAAACATGGATAACTATGAAAGATTGAGAGAGATTCTCGACGCACATCCCTCGGGAGCACCGAAGTCAGAGGCATTCGATGAGATACTTCGAACACTCTTTACTCCCGAAGAAATCGAGGTTGCCATACACTTAAGATTCGCTTCAAAAAGCGCGGAGGCAATTGCCGAAGCTGCAGGCCTGCCCACCGAAGAGACAGCCGAGAGGCTCGAGGCGATGGCCGATAAAGTGATCATCACGAGCAGGGAAAAAGAAGGCACAAAACTCTACAGCCTTGTGCCGACCATTCCCGGCCTTTTTGAGTTTCCCTTTATGCAGGGGGGAGGAACCCCCATGCACGACAAACTGGGAAAGCTTTGGGAAGAGTACCATGCCGAAGGCCTGGGAGAAGGCTTTGCGGGAAATCCCACACCGTTGATGCGTGTCGTTCCCATTGAAAGTACCCTTGAAGGCGGAACGAAAGTGCATCCCTACGAGGAGGCATCGAAGCTCATCGACCAGCAGAGCTTTCTCGCCGTTACGGAATGTGCATGCAGGGTGAGTGTTGGTGCCTGCGATAAACCGAAGGATGTCTGCCTCGTCTTTGGAACGCCGGCCAAATTTCTTGTAGAGAAAGACAGAGCCCGTGAAATCACAAAGGAAGAGGCCCAAAAAATACTGAAGCGCGCCGACGAGGCCGGTCTCGTCCATACAAGCAATAACAGCATCGACAAGGCGAACCTCATCTGCAATTGCTGCCCCTGCTGCTGCACCGTACTTCGGGGAAGAACACAACTCAATCACCCGCACGCCTTTCTGACCAGTTCCTACTATGCCGAGGTAGCGGCCGACGAATGTTCGGGCTGCGAACTGTGCATCGATGAGCGCTGTCCGATGGAGGCAATCGAGATGGTCGATGATGTCGCCAGGGTCATTACTGAGAAATGTATAGGATGCGGTCTCTGTGCAAGCACATGCCCGACCGAGGCCATTACCCTTGTGAAGCGCCCGGAAGAACCCGAAATTCCCGCCACCCTCAAGGACATGGCCGTACAGATCCTTATGGAAAAAGGGAAACTGGAAGATTTTATGAAGTATATGAAAAGCTGAAGAAACAGGAGGTGGAACTATGGGACAGAAACGCTTTGTTGACCTCAGCATAAGTATAGAAACGGGCCTCCCAAGTGATCCGCCCATGATGATTCCCAAGATAGACTACATTGATCATATCCTGGGCGCCGATTCGATGCAGGAATTCTTCCCGGGAGTCAAAAAGGAACAGTTACCGGGTGGCCTGGGATGGGCCCTCGAATTCATGACGCTCACCACCCACAGCGGCACGCATCTCGATGCACCTTACCACTATCACCCAACCATGGATAAGGGAAAGCCAGCTCTAACGATCGATGAAATCCCGCTGGAATGGTGTTTCAATGATGGCGTTTTGCTCGACTTTCGTCACAAGGGAGACGGTGAGCGAATAACGGCAAAGGACGTAGAGAATGAGCTAAAGCGGATCGACTACGAGATAAAGCCGCTCGACATTGTCCTTGTGCAGACCGGAGCGGAGGCGTTCTGGGGAAAGGAAGAATACCTCGTGAAGGGCGCCGGCATGGACCGGGAAAGCACACTCTTTCTCACGGAGAAAGGGGTAAAGGTGGTCGGTATTGACGCCTGGAGCTGGGACCGGCCGCTCCCCTACCTTGCCGAGGAATTCAAGAATACGGGTAATCCCAAGGTGATCTGGGAGGCACACTTTGCCGGAATAGAAATAGGATACTGCCATATGGAAAAGATGGCAAATCTCTCGGCTATCGGAAAACCGCACGGTTTTACCGTCTGTTGTTTCCCCATCAAGATAAAGGGGGCAAGCGCCGGCTGGGTGAGACCTGTGGCGATTGTGGAAGAGTAACCCATTGCATACGGAATATGTAAATTCGCAACCTTCCCATACTGAGGAAAAATAATGAGGTTCATAATGTCATGCCTCTGATGGAGACAATGAGCACCTTGTGGAAGAGAGTGCTGTTCTAATGTTTACGTTTCAAACCCAATAACACTGTAGATTCACGATTTCTCCCTTGACCATACATAATTTCTTAATTATACTGTGGTTTTAAAAATTAACTATAGGTATTCGAGAAGGCAGGGGGGAAGTTACTTTCCATCGTTTTTTAACCGTGAGCGAATAACCAAATTACAAAATTGGAGGTTATAACTATGAAGAAAATATCGTTGCTTTTTGCTTTTTTGTTTATGTTTTTCTTGGTTTCTTCATGCGCTGAAAAACCGGAAGATAAAACCAAAGAAATTAAAGAGCTAAAACAGACAATTACAGAGTTAAAACAGAATATTGTTGATTTAGAAAATGAAAATGCCCAGCTTAAAAAGATGGCGGCGGTACCCGCAAAAATACTTAAAGTTGCCATGGATGCCGATCCGGTTTCCTTAGATCCTCATGTACAGCTATCGGGCGGGATGCTTCAGTACTCGCACATCTGTTTTGATCCCCTGGTACGCTGGACAAAGGACATGAAATTCGAGCCCCGTCTGGCTTCCAAGTGGGAACGTATCGACGACCTTACCATGCGATTCCATCTGCGCAAGGGAGTAAAGTTCCACAGCGGAAACACCTTCACGGCAAAAGACGTGAAATGGACCATTGAACGTCTCAAAATCAGCCAGGACTTCAAAGGTTTGTTCGAACCCTTCGTGGGAGCCAAGGTCATCGACGATTACACCGTGGATATTATCACTAAGAAACCTTACGCTCTGCTGCTCAATATGGCGACCTATGTTTTCTCCATGGACAGTGAATTTTACACGGGGACGGATGAAAAGGGTCAGCCGAAGGATGCCATTGTAAAGATCGGCCCATCGTTCGCTCTTACAAACGAATCGGGAACGGGTCCCTATATGGTCACCTATCGCGAGCAGGGTGTTAAAAACGTCTTTAAAAGATTCCCAGCATACTGGGATAAAAAATCTCCCGGCAACGCGGACGAGATTGTACTGACACCGATCAAGAATGACGCCACGCGAGTCGCCGCGCTCCTTTCGGGAGACGTTGATTTCATCATGCCCGTACCTCCTCAGGATTACGCACGAATCGATAAGGACAAAAACAGCAAGCTGATCGCCATGTCGGGAAGCCGCCTCATCACCGTACAGCTGAATCAGAAACGCCGTTCCGAGCTCGGCAATAAAATGGTCCGTCAGGCAATTGTCTACGCCACTAACAACGCGGGTATCGTCGAAAAGATCATGAAAGGCACGGCAACAACGGCGGCGCAGCAGGCACCAACGGGGTTTGCGGGATACAAGACCAGCCTTGTCCCCCGTTTTGACCTGGAAAAGGCGAAAGATCTCATGAAGAAGGCTGGGTACGAAAATGGTTTCGAATGTACCATGATCGCACCCAATAACCGTTATGTTAATGACGAGAAGATTGCCGAGGCTTTTGCCACAATGCTGGCAAAGATCAACATCAAGGTTAATCTGAAGACCATGCCGAAGGCCCAGTACTGGGATCAGTTTGATGCACAGGTAGCGGACATGCAGTTAATCGGGTGGCATCCTGACACGGAAGATTCGGCAAACTACTCCGAGTTTCTCATTATGTGCCCCAATAAGGAAACGGGTTACGGTCAGTACAACAGCGGCAATTACTGCAACCCGAAATTGGATGAAATGGTGCTGGCATCGCAGACCGAAACGGACCTGAAAAAGAGATCGAAGATCCTTCAGGATGTTGAGCAGATCCTTTATGACGAGGCCGCTTATGTCCCGTTCCACTGGCAGAATCTTTCTTGGGCAGGAAAAAAGAACCTTCGTATGGAGCCAATTGTTAATGTTATGAATTTCCCCTATTTTGGCGATCTTGTCATCGAATAGTGGAAAGTTGATTTAAATAACAATTCTGTATAATATGAAGCACAGGAGGGGTAGCCCCTGTTACAGCAGGTAGCAGGGGCTTCCCTATGTAATCGTAAGGAAAAAAATTACACTATGTTTGCATTTGCAGTTCGCCGCATAACCCAGGCTATAGTTGTCATGCTGGTAATCAGTCTTATCGGCTTTGCCATCAAGCACGAGATTGGTGACCCCGTGAGGGATATCGTGGGAGTTTCCGTTTCTGTAGCCGAGAGGGAAGCACTGCGTGACCAGCTCGGCCTGAATGATCCCTTTATCATGCAGTATGTACGTTTTGTAAAGAACGCCGCGCGTGGGGACTTGGGACACTCGTTCTTTTTTAAAAAGCCGGCACTTGACGTCATTACCGCCAAGGCCCCGGCAACTCTGGAGCTGGTCTTCGTAAGCAGCCTCATTATTATCTTTATCTCTATTCCCATCGGTATCTACACCGCAATCAATCCTAAGAGCTGGTTCTCCCGACTTACTATGGGGGTGAGCATCGTCGGAGTTTCAATTCCCGTTTTTCTTACCGCAATTATTCTCATATATATTTTCGCTGTTGAACTTCACTGGCTTCCATCGTACGGCCGGGGACAGACCATTAACATATACGGGTGGGAAAGCGGCTTTTTCACCCTTGACGGGTTAAAACACCTGATTCTCCCGAGTATCGCCCTTTCATCCATAATGCTCCCCCTCTTTATCAGGCTTATCCGCTCTGAAATGATGGAAGTCCTCGAGACTGAGTATGTCAAATTTGCCTGGGCAAAAGGCCTCTCCAGATACCGCATATGGTTTCTCCATGCCTTTAAGAACACCCTGCTTCCCGTTATCACTGTCGGTGGTGTGCAGCTCGGAATCCTGATTGCGTTCACCATACTGACTGAAACCGTTTTTCAGTGGCAGGGTATGGGGTTCATGTTTCTCGAGGCGGTGGAGCGATCGGACACAGCACTCCTTGTAGCCTATCTCATCGTCGTTGGCACCCTTTTTGTGGTCGTCAATACGGTCGTAGATATCATCTACGGACTGGTAAATCCCACAGTGAGGATTACGGGCAGAAAATGAGAAAAAAATGGCACCGGTTTAAAAATTCTTATTTTCTCTACAGTTTCAAGCGGGACTGGGTTGCCATTGCGAGCTTTGTCGTCTTCATAACGCTCGTTTTCCTGAGCCTGGCCTCACCTGTATTGGCACCCTACGATCCTTATGATACGTCGAGCATTGATCTAATGGATGCGGAAATTCCCCCTTCATGGATGGAGGGCGGTGAAGAACGATTTCTCTTTGGAACCGATATCCAGGGTAGAGACCTCTTAAGTACCATGTTCTACGGTATGCGGCTCTCCGTTTTCATCGGATGCGGAGCCGTAATGCTTCAGGCCTTTATCGGAATCCTCGTCGGAATGATATCCGGCTATCTGGGCGGAAAGGTCGACGCATTTCTCATGAGGATTGCCGATGTCCAGCTCTCATTTTCCACCATGATGGTGGCAATCATTGTCAGTGCGATCTTTCAGGTGGCCTTTGGCGTGGGGAGATATGAAGAGATGGCAGCGCCGCTCCTTATCATCATTATCGGTCTTGCCGAGTGGCCTCAGTACGCCCGTACGGTGCGCGCCTCCGTTTTAGGAGAAAAATCGAAAGAATATGTTGAAGCGGCACGCGTAATCGGGCTGAGCCCGCGCCGCATCAGGTGGCGTCATATCATGCCCAACGCGCTGTCACCCGTGCTGGTTATTTCAACAATACAGGTAGCCAACGCTGTTATGAGCGAAGCGGCACTGTCGTTTCTGGGCCTCGGAATGCCGATTACAAAACCCTCGTTAGGATCTCTCATTAATGCAGGGTTTGAATACATTTTCAGCGGTTCATGGTGGATCACCCTTTTCCCGGGAATCCTCCTCGTCATTTTCGTCCTCGTCGTTAATCTCCTGGGTGACTGGTTGCGAGACGTAATGAATCCGAAATTGTATAAAGGATAAAGAAAAAGAGAACTAAGTATTAGATCAACCAAGTTTTATGAGTAAAACACGTTAGTTGCGAGCAGATTGTTGCTCTCGCTCAGACAGACATTCCCACTCCGTCTGTCATTCCCGCGGATGCGGGAATCCATAAGGCGAGAATAAATACCATAATGAGAACATATGAAAACGCATTATGTTTATATACTCGCGAGCAAAAGAAATGGAACCTTATATACGGGAGTCACTAACGATTTATTAAGAAGAGTATACGAACACAAGAGTGGCCTTACCGGAGGGTTTACTAAGAAATATAAAGTTCACAGATTAGTATATTATGAACATGTCAACGATATTAATAGTGCGATTGAAGCTCCCCGCAGCAAGTTGCGGGGAATCTCCGATTGTTAAGGAAAATGTTTGTTTTTTATTCGCTCGCATACCCCACCGCAAGCGGCGGGGAATACGCTCGCTGTTCAATTCAGAGAGAGAAAAGATTAAAGAAGTGGAAAAGAAATTGGAAGATAGAACTTATCGAGTCAATGAATCCGGATTGGCATGATCTTTACGATGAGTTGCTGTGATTTCTGGATTCCCGATCAAGTCGGGAATGACAAGTTGATTTAGGAATTCATGGGGACAGACCGGGATAAAATTAGAGAATTTAATTTACATGAAATGTCGAAGAGCCGGAGAGTATGCAACATTTACTTGACGTGAAAGACCTGGAAGTTACCTTTGCCCTCCGAACGGGGAGCCTGATCGCCATACACGGGGTCAACTTTACCGTAGACAAGGGTGAGCGCGTCGGTCTGGTGGGCGAAAGCGGAGCCGGCAAATCCGTCACAGGGTTTGCCATCATAAATCTGATAAGCAAGCCTGGCTATATATCAAAAGGAAACATTCTTTTCAGCGGTCAGGATCTTGCCTCTCTTTCAGATGAAGAGATGCGTAATATTAGGGGGAACCGCATCAGCATGATTTTTCAGGACCCCATGATGACCCTCAATCCCGTTCTTACCATCGGGACACAGATGATCGAAACGCTGCAGGCCCACATGAAAATATCAAAAACCGATGCGGCGGACATAGCTCTTGAGAAACTTCACAAAGTTCATATTCCCTCGCCGGAAAAACGTCTGAGGCAGTATCCGCATGAGTTTTCAGGGGGGATGAGACAGAGAATTGTCGTTGCGATTGCGCTTTTGTCAGATCCCGCACTCATTATCGCCGATGAACCAACCACCGCCCTCGATGTGACCATTCAGGCTGAAATCATGGATCTTCTCCGCGAACTGTGCGAATCGGAAGACACGGGTCTTATTCTTATCACCCACGATCTCGGCGTCGTCGCCCAGATAACGGAAAAGGTGGTGGTCATGTATGCCGGCAATATTGTCGAGATGGGAACCACCACCGAGATCATAGAAAATCCCCGGCACCCCTACACGAAGGGACTTATAAAGGCGATCCCAGACAAGC